>NZ_JBEZHV010000020.1:0-154420 GCF_040650755.1 Streptomyces sp. NPDC048623 | reverse complement strand
GGTACTGCAGGGGGGACCCTGTGGGAGAGTAGGACACCGCCGAACAATCTTTGTGGGAAAGCCCCGCACCTCTGGTGCGGGGCTTTTCTGCGTTTAGGCTGAGTTTTATGCGCTATGACTTGGTCATCTTCGACAACGACGGAGTGCTCGTCGACAGCGAGCCGATCTCGAACACCATCCTGGCCGGCTATCTGACCGAGCTCGGGCACCCCACCACGTACGAGGAGTCGATCCGCGACTTCATGGGGTCCGCCATGCACCGGATCCACGAACTGGTCGAGGAGCGGACCGGGCAGTCGCTGCCGGGCGACTTCGACACCACCTTCCACCAGCGTGTCTTCGCCGCGTTCCAGCGGGAGTTGCAGCCGGTGACCGGCGTCGCGGACGTGCTCAAGGGGCTGGTCGCCGCCGGGATGCCGTACTGCGTGGCCTCCTCCGGGAGCCATGAGCGGATCAGGGTGGGACACCGGAAGACCGGGCTCGACGCCTGGTTCCGGGACGAGATCGTGTTCAGCGCCGAGGACGTCGGCCGCGGGAAGCCTGCGCCCGACCTCTTCCTCCACGCCGCCGAGCGGATGGGTGTGGAGCCCGCGCGCTGCGTGGTCGTCGAGGACAGCGCGCTCGGCGTCCAGGCGGCCGTCGCGGCCGGCATGGACGTGTACGGGTTCACCGCGATGACCCCGCGGGAGCGACTGACAGGCGTGAACGGGTACTTCGACCACATGGATGTGCTCCTGGAGACCCTTGCGACGCCGTAGGCACCGGCGACATTGGGCAGGTGATCCATCTACCGCTCGGTAGGCTCCGGCCCTACTGTGCCGCCATGACAGATGCGCGGCTGCGGCGTGGGCGGGGATCCCTGACGGTCAGCTTCTTCGTGCAGGGCGTCACCTTCGCCCTGCTCGTGACCCGAATACCGGCGATCCAGGACCGGTACGGGATCTCCGACGGGCTGCTGCCCGTCTTCCTGGCCGCCGTGCCGATCCTCGCCGGCGTGTCCAGCGTCGGCACCGAGAAGGTCGTCGCGCGGGTGGGGCCGTCCACCGTGCTGCGCTGGGCGCAGCCCGTCGTCCTGCTCGCGCTGCTCGCGGTCGGCGCGGGTTCGGGGCTGTGGATGGCGGCCGTGGCGCTCGGGGCGTTCGGGCTCGCGGTCGGTGCCCTGGACGCGTCCATGAACATGCTGGGGGTGAGTCTCCAGCACGCGTACCGGCGCAGCATCATGCTCGGGTTCCACGCCGCGTACAGCCTCGGCGGCATCGCCGGCGCCTCGCTGGCCTGGGCGGGGGCGCACTGGCATCTGTCGCTGTTCGCGTCCTATCTGCCGGTGGTCGTGGTCCTCCTCCCGGTGGCGTTCGCCGGGAGCCGTTGGTACGTGGACGGGGACGGGAAGCCGGAGCCCGCCGGCACCGGAGAGAGGCAGAACGGTCCCCAGAGCGTGGCGTTCCGGCTGCTGCTGCCGCTCTGCCTGGTGATGACCTTCGCGTACATCGGCGACTCGACGGTCTCCAACTGGTCGGCGAAGTACCTCCAGGACGTGCTGCACAGCTCGGAGGAGCTGGCGACGGTGCCGTACAACGCGTACATGGTGACGACGCTGCTCGGGCGCGCGGTCGGGGACCTCGGGGTGCGGCGGTTCGGCGCGGTCCTGGTGGTGCGGGCCGGTGCGGTGCTGGCGGCGCTAGGGTTCGCGATCGTGGCGGCGGCGCCGGGGGCCTGGGCGGGCATGGCCGGGTTCACGGTCCTGGGTCTCGGCCTGAGCGTGATCGTGCCGCAGACCTTCGCGGCCGCCGGTCGGTTGTTCCCGGGGGCGAGCGACGCCGCGGTGGCCCGGCTGAATGTCTTCAACTACGTCGGTTTCCTGGTCGGCTCGCCGCTCGTCGGTGCGCTGGGCGACGCGTGGAGCTATCGGGGCGCGATGCTGGTGCCGATGGTGCTGGTCCTGGTGACGGTGGTGCAGGCCACGTCGTTCGGCGCTGCGAAGGCCCGATACGGTGGCGACCATGAGCGGTCGCGCACTGTTGATGTGGGATGAAGCTGTCACGGGATACGACTTCGGTTCGGAGCACCCGATGGATCCGGTGCGGCTCGCGCTGACCATGGATCTGGTGCGCGCGTTCGGGCTGGACCGCCAGGTCGACATGGTCGCGGCGAAGCCGGCCGGTGACTCCACTCTGCGGCTCGTGCACCGCGAGGACTATGTGGCGGCGGTGCGGGCGGCCTCGGCCGATCCGAGGGCGGCGGACCAGGCGTACGGGCTCGGCACGGTCGACGATCCGGCGTTCCAGGGGATGCACGAGGTCTCGGCGCTGATCGCCGGGCAGTCGGTGGGCGCGGCCGAGGCCGTGTGGCGCGGGGACACGGCGCACGCGGTGAACTTCGCGGGCGGACTGCACCACGCGATGCCGGGGGGCGCCTCCGGCTTCTGTATCTACAACGACGCCTCCCTGGCCATCGCACGGCTTCTCGAACTGGGCGCGGAGCGGGTCGCGTACGTGGATGTGGACGTGCACCACGGCGACGGGGTGCAGGCCGCGTTCTGGGACGATCCGCGGGTTCTGACGATCTCGCTGCACGAGCATCCGCGGACCCTGTTCCCGCAGACCGGCTGGCCGGAGGAGACCGGCGCGGAGGGCGCGGGCGAGGGTGCCGCGGTGAACGTGGCGCTGCCGGCGGGCACCGCGGACGCGGGCTGGCTGCGGGCCTTCCACGCCGTCGTACCGGAGCTGATCGCCGATTTCCGGCCGCAGGTCCTGGTCACGCAGCACGGCGCGGACACCCACTTCGAGGATCCGCTGGCGCATCTGGCGGTGTCGCTCGACGCGCAGCGGGCGGTGCAGGAGGCGTGCCACGACCTGGCGCACGCGTATGTCGAGGGCGGGAAGTGGGTGGCGCTCGGCGGCGGCGGTTACGCGGTCGTGGACGTCGTACCGCGCTCGTGGACGCATCTGGTGGGGATCGCGGCGCACGCTCCGGTGGATCCGGAGTCGGTGGTGCCGTCCTCGTGGCGGGACCAGGTGTACGCGCGGACCCGGCAGCTGGGGCCGGGGCGGATGACGGACGGGCGGTGGCCGGTGGCCTGGCGGGACTGGGCGGAGGGGTACGACCCGGCGGACCGGCTCGACCAGGCGGTCCTGGCGACCCGGCGGGCGGCGTTCCCGCTGCGCGGGCTGCTCGCCTAGGGCGAAACACGCGCGAGCGGGGCTCGTACCGGGGCGTGCCCCTTGGTCCGGTCCTGGCCTGATCCGTTCGTACGCCGGACGGGACAGGCGGTGTTCGGTTACGCCAACTGTGGGTCCCGCAGCGGGTTTTGACCCCGGTGCAGGGTCGTTCCGGCAGCATCGTCAGGGTGCTGAGTACCGGGGCGCTGCGGGCGCATCTGTTGGCGGCCGGGTTGGCCGGGACCGTGGCGACCTCGCGGGAGGAGAGCCTGCGGAGCTACCGCCTGTTCGCGGCCGGGGATCCCCGGGTGACGCTCGGACTCGACCCCGCCCGGGGCTGGGACGAGGACGATCTGCTGCGGCTGATGGCGGACCGGTGCGGGGTGTCGGACGATCCGGCGCACCGGACGGGGCCGGACGTGATCGATCCGGAGCGGACCCTCGGGGCGCTCGCGGTGTTCGCGGAGCGGCTGCGGGTGGCGGCCCGGCGGCGGGCCCCGGTGCTCCTCGGGACGGGGCATCCGCACCGTCTCCTGGGTTTCTACGCCGCCCTTGCAGACGCTTTGTCGGCGGCGGGCTGTCTTGTTCTCACTCCGGCGCAGGGGCGATGTGTCGACATAACGACCCGGTTCGGCGTACGCACGCACCTCCTCGACTACGTACGGGGTGTCGCGCTGGTGCGAGAAGCGGACCTGCCGGCCGCAGGGCGCGAACCGGGGGCGCACACCCACTCGCCGCTGCCGGTCCGGGCGGCCCTCGAAAGCGCGGCCGAGGCCGGCGGGCCGCTTCCGGAGCTGGTGGTGGGGGACCACGGCTGGGTCTGCGGGGCAGGTCAGCTGGGTATCGAGGCCATGGGTCTCGCCGACACGGACGACCCGGCGCTGTTCGTCGGCGAGGCCGAGGGGCAGGTGTCGGTCGCCGTTCCGCTGGATGACGGGGTGCGCTCGGACTACTACCGTCCACTCACTCGCTATGTACTCAATCGAGCGTGTCTGTCACGGTAAACGGCCGATGGTTGCTCCTCTTCCCCACTCGTACCACCCGCCCCTACTCTGGGCGTGAGCGCTCAGCGACGAAGAGTCACCGGAGGGGAAGCCGGTGGGCGTCGCGTGCGGAAGGTACAGGTGGGTCATGGCTGCTGGCGACAGGCCTCTCAACGAGGTTAAGTTTCTGACCGTGGCGGAGGTCGCCTCGGTGATGCGCGTCTCGAAGATGACCGTGTACCGCTTGGTGCACAGCGGTCATCTGCCGGCGATCCGGGTGGGGAGGTCCTTCCGGGTGCCGGAACAGGCGGTTCACGAGTACCTCAGGGAATCCTTCGTGGGGGTGGCGACCGCGTAGCGGGCACGGGTCCGCCCGGCATCTCCGGGTATGGGCCGCCCAGGGATCTCGCCCTCGGATTACGCGGTAGGCTAGCCCCTCGTAGGTCGTGTGGGCCCAGACGCCCCGCACCGATCCCCGCTGGCGCGGGGATGTTCCGAGAAGTGAGCGAGGGTAGTCGTGGGCTCTGTTATCAAGAAGCGGCGCAAGCGGATGGCGAAGAAGAAGCACCGCAAGCTGCTCAAGCGCACGCGCGTTCAGCGTCGCAACAAGAAGTAAGCGCGCGCGCCGCATCGATGGCGCTGTGCGTACGGCGTGGCCTCTCACCGTTTTCCGGTGAGGGGCCACGCTTTTATTGCGCCGAAATGTGAAGGCGCTACGGTGGCGTTCAGCGGAACACCGATGGAAGACCGACGGAAGGCGCTTCTCTTGGGCAAGGTCGTGCTCGTCACCGGTGCGGCCCGGCATCTCGGGGCGCGTTTCGTCCGGCGGGTCCAGCGCGACCCGGAGGTCGACCGGGTGGTCGCCGTCGACGCCGTCGAGTCCCCGCACGCCCTCGGCGCCGCCGAGTTCGTCCGGGCCGACATCCGGCAGCCCACGGTGGCCAAGGTCCTGGCGCAGTACGACGTCGACACCGTCGTCCACATGGCCGTCACCGGCACCCCGCTCGGCTCCGGCGGCCGTACGGCGGTCAAGGAGACCAACGTCATTGGCACCATGCAGCTGCTCGGCGCCTGCCAGAAGTCGCCGCGCATCAAGCGGCTCGTGGTGAAGTCCAGCACGAGCGTGTACGGGGCCGCGCCCCGTGACCCGGCCGTTTTCACCGAGACGACGCCGGCCAAGGCGCTGCCGAGCGGCGGCTTCGCGAAGGACGCGGTCGAGGTCGAGGGTTACGTACGGGGCTTCGCCCGGCGCCGCCCGGACGTGGCGGTGTGTGTGCTGCGCTTCGCGAACATCCTCGGGCCGCGGGTGGACTCCCCGCTCGCCGAGTACCTGGACCTGCCGGTGCTGCCGACCGTCTTCGGCTACGACCCGCGGCTGCAGTTCGTCCACGAGGACGACGTCATCGACGTCCTGGAACTGGCGTCCCGTGAACCGCGCCGCTCCACCCTCAACAGCGGCACCTTCAACATCGCCGGGGACGGGGTGCTGCTGCTCTCCCAGTGCGCGCGGCGGCTCGGCCGGCCCACGGTCCCGGTGCTGCTGCCCGCCGTCACCTGGGTCGGGCAGGCGCTGCGCACGGTCGGTCTCACCGACTTCGCGCCGGAGCAGATCCGGCTGCTCACCCACGGCCGGGTGGTGTCCACGGCGCAGATGCGCGAGACCCTCGGCTTCGCGCCCCGCTACACCACCGCCGGGGCCTTCGCGGACTTCGCGCACAGCCGCGGGCCCGGCCTGCTGCCGCCGGAGCTGCTCGCGGGTGCCGTGGACCGGCTCGCCGACCGTCTCGCCGAGCGGCGGCCCGCACCCGCACCCGTACCGACCTCCCCGACCGCGGAATAGGAGCCCAGATCGCGATGGCGGACGCCAAGGTCATCCCCTTCGACGACGACCGGTCGCGGGCCCGCCGCAGGCCCGGCGGCAGGAGCGACGGCGAGGCCGCCGTACGGGCACTGCCGACGCCCCCGGCGCCGGCTCCGGCGGCGGCCCGGGCGCCCCGGGAGGCCGGGGGCTCCGGCTGGGAGCGGCGGCTCGCGGGCGGGCTCGCGTTCCTGCGCCGCCGGGTCACCGGCGACTACGAGGTCGACGAGTTCGGCTACGACGAGGAGCTCACCGACCAGGTGCTGATGTCGCTGCTCCGCCCCGTGTACGAGAAGTACTTCCGGGTGGAGGTGAAGGGCGTCGAGAACATCCCGAAGGAGGGCGGCGCCCTGGTGGTGGCCAACCACTCGGGGACGGTGCCGCTGGACGGTCTGATGATGCAGGTCGCGGTGCACGACCACCATCCGGCCGGGCGCCATCTGCGGCTGCTCGCCGCCGACCTGGTGTTCATGCTGCCGGTGGTCAACGAGCTGGCCCGCAAGGCCGGGCACACCCTGGCCTGCGCGGAGGACGCGGAGCGGCTGCTGAAGGCCGGGGAGATCGTCGGCGTGATGCCGGAGGGCTTCAAGGGCATCGGCAAGCCCTTCGCCGAGCGGTACAAGCTGCAGCGCTTCGGGCGCGGCGGCTTCGTCTCGACGGCGCTGCGGGCGGGGGTGCCGATCGTGCCGTGCTCGATCGTGGGCGCGGAGGAGATCTATCCGATGCTGGGCAACGCGAAGACCCTGGCCCGGGTGCTCGGCCTGCCGTACTTCCCGCTGACGCCGACCTTCCCGTGGCTGGGCCCGCTGGGTGCGCTGCCGCTGCCGACGAAGTGGACGATCCAGTTCGGCGAGCCGATCCACACCGACGCGTACCCGCTGGAGGCGGCGGAGGACCCGATGCTGATGTTCAACCTGACGGACCAGGTCCGCGAGCAGATCCAGCACAGCCTCTACAAGCTGCTGGTGCAGCGCCGCTCGGTCTTCTTCTAGGGGTACGGGAGAGGGGGCGCCGCCCGGTCGGGTGGCGCCCCCTCTCCCTCGTACCGGCGTCGCGTCAGCTCGCGTCGGTGCTGTCGATGCCGAGGCCCGGCAGCAGGCCGGGGAGGATCGGCGGGATCGTCACGCCCGGGACCGGTGCGGTCGACTCCTGGCCGGACGGGTCGGTGCTCGGGTCCGTCTGCGGCGGGTTGAGCAGGTCGCCCGTGCCGCCGAGGAGCCCGCCGTCCTGGGGACCGCCCGTACCGGACGGCGAGGGCTGGGTGGGGCTGCCGCTGTGGGACGGGGTGGCGGACGTGCTGTGCGGCCGCTGGGGGGTGGCCGACTTGGTGGTTCGCGGCGCGCTCGGGTCGCCGGAGCCGATGGAGCCGCGCTCGGGGGTGCGCGGGAGCACGGACTGGAGGGGCGCGACCTCTTCGTCTATGGCCACGAAGATCTCGTCCACCTCGTTGCCCACGTCCGTGAGCTGGACCGGGAGGCGCTCGCGCAGCCCGTCCCAGGTGGCCCGGTGGGCTTGGGCGAAGGCGTTCAGGCGGGCCATGGGGCCGATCTCGCCGTCCCGCTGGTACGCCTGGCGGAGCAGGCGGTGGCCCTCACCGGCGTCGTGCTTCATGCCGTCGAGGACCCGGCGGATCTCGCCCAGGGACTCGTGGTCGAGGGGGCCGGACCGGCCGCGCTCCATGAGCCGGCGGGCCTCGCTCAGGCGGGTGGAGGCCTGGTCGAGATAGATCCCGCCGCGGTCGGCGTCGTCGTCCGCCATCCCCAGCTTGATGTCCTCCATGCCGCGCTTGAGGCCGTAGAGCGAGTCACCGGGGAGGGCGTCGGAGCTGGCAGCGGCCACTCCGCCGAACGCCCCGGCGGCCACACCGACGGTGAGGCCGCCCGCGGCCAGGCCCTTGGTCCAGCGGGAGCGTGGGCGCAGTTTCCGCAGCGGGGAGGCCCGGTGGGTCCCCTTGCCGCCGGCCCGCTGCTCCGGCAGCGTAGGGCCCGCGCCCGCGGTCCCCTCCTTGAGCATCGCCTCCATGGCGGCCACGAGCTGAGCCCGCTGCACCACCTTGACCTCGGGATCCATTTCCGGCCTCGGCAGCTCGCCGAGACCGTTCGCCAGGGCCAACAGCCGTCCGCGCTCGGCCGGTTCGGCCGGGCCATCGGGCTGCTCGGCCGCCGCGCCCTCGGGCGTCCGATCCTCCAGGGCCAGGGCGAAGGCGTTCGCCCGCCGGTGCGCCGAAACGTTCGCGATCACTGGCGGCACCTCCTCTCGTCATGACGGTCGACTCCCCGGGGGGTTCGGAAGGTTGCACACCTTGAGCGCATCCACACGAAAGAGTGAGTGGAAGTGGACATGGCGTGACCACAGGGAGCCTGCATTTCGCACAACGAGCGGCGCGGCACTTGGGTTACGCGCGAAAGATGATCGGACCAGTGCGTCATCGAGGCGTCACCGACTGTGAGTTGATGTGGGGCGGTGGGGCGGGTGGGGAGGACGGACGGCGCGGGCGCGTGTGGGGGGCGCGGACCGCTCAGCGGGCGTCGTCCGGGAGGAGGCGGGCCAGCGTGCGCACGGCCCGGTACTGGAGGGTCTTGATCGCTCCCTCGTTCTTGCCCATGACCCGGGCGGTCTCGGCGACCGACAGGCCCTGGAGGAAGCGGAGCGTCACGCACTCCTGCTGCTGCGGATTGAGCCGGCGGACGGCGTCGAGGAGGGCGGCGTTGGACAGGGATTCGAGGACGGAGTCCTCGGGGCTGCGCTCCACCTCGTTGGCGTCGAGCATCTCGCCGGTGGTGACCTCGAGCCGGAAGCGGCTGGACTTGAAGTGGTCGGCGACCAGGTTGCGCGCGATGGTGACGAGCCAGGCGCCGAAGTCGCGGCCCTGCCAGGTGAAGGTGGAGATCCGGCGCAGGGCGCGCAGGAACGTCTCGCTGGTGAGGTCCTCCGCCGTCGCCTTCCCGCCCACACGGTAGTAGATGTAGCGGTAGACGGTGTCGCTGTACTGGTCGTAGAGCCGGCCGAAGGCCTCGGCCTCGCCCGCCTGGGCGCGCTCGACCAGGTCCATCATCCGGGCGCTGTCGCTGTCGGCGACGGGCCTGCGGGCGGCGGTCGAGGTGCCGGCGCCGCCGCGGCTGCCGCGTCGGCCGACGGCGGCGCCGCTCTCGGCCAGGGCGTAGCAGGGCCCGGCGGGTGCCGGCCCCCCGGCGAGGGCGGGTCCGCCGAATGCGGGTACGGGGACGGCGTACGCGGTGGGGACGAAGCCGCGCAGGTGGTCGAGGACCGTTGCGCGCAGCGTAGCCAGGCCCGAGGCGTCAACCCCGACGTGTGGGTACACGGGACTCCCAGAGGCAGAGCTTCCATCACGTGCAGTGCGGGACCGTTCACTCGTCGTGGCGACGTGTGGGTTCCGGTGTGCGTCTGAGGAGAATAACGCTTCGTACAGGCAGTGCTACACCCAGTTGCTCAAATCACCGGTTCAGTCTGAACCGTTACTGCTTGTGGTCGTGATCACTCGCACTTGGTGACCGATTGTTGACCGATTTGCTTACGAGTGTGATCAATCGGGGGTGCGCTTGTGCTCAAGTGAGGTAAAGGGGAGTGGCCGGAGCCGGTGCCGGGTAGGGAGCCCGGATGGCCCCAAGGGGCCGGTGTGCGGGGGATGTTCGACCACGGACGGGTGAGCGGAGCCGGTCCGTGGCGGTCGTACTCGATCGCGGCCGAAACGTATCGCCATGATCGGTAAATCCGCCCGCACCGCGCCGGGCGTGCCGGGAGGACCCCGGCGGGGCGGTCGGCGCCGCTCGGCGGGGGTGTGGCCTCAGCGGCGGCGGCGGTGCAGGGCGAGCGCGGCGGCCGTGCCGCCCGCGAGGGCGCCCACGCCGGCCGCGGCCGGGATGCCGACCTTGGCGGCCTTGCGGCCGGTCCGGTAGTCCCGCAGCCGCCACTCGCGCTCCTTGGCGTGCCGGCGCAGCTTGGTGTCCGGGTTGACCGCGTACGGATGCCCGACCAGGGACAGCATCGGGATGTCGTTGTGCGAGTCGCTGTACGCGGCGCAGCGCGCCAGGTCCAGGCCCTCGGCGCCGGCGAGCGCCCGTACGGCCTCGGCCTTGGCGGGCCCGTGAAGCAGCTCGCCGACCAGCTTGCCGGTGTAGACGCCGTCGACGGACTCGGCGACCGTGCCGAGCGCGCCGGTCAGGCCGAGCCGGCGGGCGATGATCGTGGCGGTCTCGACCGGGGCCGCCGTCACCAGCCAGACCTTCTGGCCGGCGTCCAGGTGCGCCTGGGCGAGCGCGCGGGTGCCCGGCCAGATCCGGTCGGCCATGTACTCGTCGTAGATCTCCTCGCCGATCGACATCAGTTCGGAGACCCGGTGGCCCTTGACGATGGAGAGCGCGCTGTCGCGGGCCTCCTGCATGTGCTCGGGGTCCTCGACCCCGGCCAGCCGGAACCAGACCTGCGCCCAGGCGAACCGGGCGAGTTCGCGGCGCTGGAAGAACTTCCGCTTGTACAGGCCGCGGCCGAAGTGGAAGATCGCGGCGCCCTGCATCACGGTGTTGTCGAGATCGAAGAAGGCGGCGGCCCGGGTGTCGCCGACGACCGGGAACTCCGGTTCCGCGGGCCCGGCCTGGGCGGCGGCCTCCACGGCCGCGGCCTCCTCCCGCTCCTGTTCGAGCTGGGCTGAGGTCTTGCGCGCCGCCTCCGCGGCGGCCTCGCCTGCCAGGACGCTGCGCGCGGTGGCGGAGCGCCTACGGGGGGTGAGCCATCCAAGAGCGGCCATATGTGGAGCATAGCCAGTCTGTTCGGTGCTTCCCGACGTGCCGGGACGCCGTGGTGTGAACAGTGGGGGGCTCCCTTGTTACCGACGCCCTTGTCACCGGCGCGCAGAATGGACGGCATGTTCGGACGGACGAAGAAGAAGAGCGGTCCGCGCACGGTGACGCTGATCGGCAAGCCGGGATGCCATCTGTGCGACGACGCCCGGGTGGTGATCGAGGCCGTGTGCGCCGAGACGGGTGCACAGTGGGAGGAGAAGGACATCCTCCAGGACGAGGCGCTGTACGCCGCGTACTGGGAGCAGATTCCGGTCGTCCTGGTCGACGGCGAGCAGCACACCTTCTGGCGGGTGGACGCGGGGCGGCTGAGGCGCGAACTGGGTGGTTGACCGAAAACTGGGTGGTTGACCGAAAGAGGGCTACCATCGTGGACGTTTTGTTGGGTTTCGGGGGCAGCGTCGTAAGGAGAGTGTGCGGTTTTGCCCCCTTCGGAATTCCAACGCTTCGCGGCCGCCTGCGGTTCCGTACCGTCACTATCCGGCCGCGTGACCCCGGTCACTTTGGGCGGACAAAACGGACACCATCTTTGTGCACGCGTTCACAAAGACATAGCCTGCATTCGACGGGGCGGTCCTGGGACACACGGCCGCCTGCAGCCCCGCTCATCCCGCAGGAGCACCGTGGCAACTGGCCGAACTCACCGACCGGCGACCCGTAGCCGAGGAATTCCCGAGGCCACCGTCGCCCGACTTCCGCTGTATCTGCGCGCCCTCACGGCACTTTCGGAGCGCTCCGTTCCCACGGTCTCCTCGGAGGAACTCGCGT
Organism: Streptomyces sp. NPDC048623; assembly: GCF_040650755.1. Taxonomy (NCBI): domain Bacteria; kingdom Bacillati; phylum Actinomycetota; class Actinomycetes; order Kitasatosporales; family Streptomycetaceae; genus Streptomyces; species Streptomyces sp. NPDC048623. The sequence continues at coordinate 142,836 of NZ_JBEZHV010000020.1, read as the reverse complement.
CCGCGGCGGGGGTCAACTCCGCGAAGCTGCGCAAGGACTTCAGCTACCTCGGCTCGTACGGCACCCGCGGTGTCGGCTACGACGTCGAGTACCTCGTCTACCAGATCTCCCGCGAACTCGGCCTGACCCAGGACTGGCCGGTCGTGATCGTCGGTATCGGTAACCTCGGCGCCGCGCTCGCCGGTTACGGCGGTTTCGCCTCCCGCGGCTTCCGCGTCGCCGCGCTGATCGACGCCGACCCCGCGATGACCGGCAAGCCGGTCGCCGGGATCCCGGTGCAGCACAGCGACGACCTGGAGAAGATCGTCGGCGAGGACGGTGTCTCCATCGGTGTCATCGCCACCCCGGCCGGCGTCGCCCAGCAGGTCTGCGACCGGCTCGTGGCCGCCGGGGTCACCTCGATCCTCAACTTCGCGCCGACCGTGCTCTCCGTGCCCGACGGCGTGGACGTGCGCAAGGTCGACCTCTCCATCGAGCTGCAGATCCTCGCCTTCCACGAGCAGCGCAAGGCGGGCGAGGAGCCCGGCGCCGAGGCGGCCGCCCCGGCCACCGCGGCCACGGGCGCGGTCGAGGCGGGTGCCGAGCCGGGTGCCGCCGCCGTGCCGCCCGCCGCCCGCACCACCGAGGACACCGGCCGCGACGCCGGCCGCAAGGGACCTGACGGGGACATGCCCGCCGTGATGCCGGCATGAGCCTCCTCGTCGTCGGTCTCAGCCACCGCAGCGCCCCCGTCAGCGTCCTGGAGCGGGCCTCCCTCTCCACCGACGCCCGGACCAAGCTGCTCCACGACACCCTCGCCGCCGAACCGGCCACCGAGGGCACCGTCCTGGCCACCTGCAACCGCATCGAGCTCTACGCCGACGTGGACAAGTTCCACGCCGGGGTCGCCGAGCTGTCCACGCTGCTCGCCCAGCACAGCGGCGTCGGCCTCGACGAGCTCACCCCGTACCTCTATGTGCACTACGAGGACCGCGCCGTCCACCACCTCTTCTCGGTGGCCTGCGGCCTGGACTCGATGGTCGTCGGCGAGGGCCAGATCCTCGGCCAGATCAAGGACGCCCTCGCGCTCGGCCAGGACCTGCACACCGCCGGACGCCTCCTGAACGACCTGTTCCAGCAGGCCCTGCGGGTCGGCAAGCGCGCCCACAGCGAGACCGGCATCGACCGGGCCGGGCAGTCGCTCGTCACCTTCGGCCTGCAGCAGCTCGCCCAGAGCCCCGACGTCGACGCCTGGGCCAAGGGCAAGCGCGCCCTCGTCATCGGCGCCGGCTCGATGTCCTCGCTCGCCGCCGCGACCCTCGCCCGGTCCGGAGTCGCCGAGATCGTCGTCGCGAACCGCACCGCCGCCCGCGCCGAACGGCTCGTCGAGATCCTGAGCGAGCCCGGTGGTACGGGCGTGGCCGCACGCGCCGCCGAGATGGTTGCCGTCGGCGACGAACTGACCCGTGCCGACATCGTCGTCTCCTGCACCGGCGCCACCGGGCTCGTCCTCACCGGCGAGGCCGTCGAGACCGCCCTGCAGGGCCGCGAGGCCCCCCTTTACCTGCTCGACCTCGCGATGCCCCGCGACATCGACGCCGCCGCCCACCGCATGCCCGGGGTCCGGCTCGTCGACATCGAATCGCTCGCCGAGGCCTCCGCCGACGCGCCCATGGCCGCCGACGTCGACCAGGTGCGCACCCTCGTCTCCGACGAGGTCGCCGCCTTCGGCGCCGCCCAGCGGGCCGCCCACATCACACCGACCGTGGTCGCCCTGCGCGCCATGGCCGCCGAGGTGGTCGCCGGCGAGGTCGCGCGCCTGGAAGGCCGGCTGCCCGGCCTCGACGACAAGCAGCGCGCCGAGATCACCCAGACCGTGCGCCGGGTGGTCGACAAGCTCCTGCACGCGCCCACCGTGCGCGTGAAGCAGCTCGCCGGCGAACCCGGCGGCGCCGGGTACGCGGACGCACTGCGGACACTCTTCGACCTCGACCCGGAGACGGTTGCCTCTGTCAGCCGGGCCGACCGAAACGACGGCGACGTCAAGAACCGAGGGCGAGTATGACCGACAGGGCACTGAGGCTCGGGACCAGGCGCAGCAAGCTCGCCATGGCCCAGTCCGGACATGTGGCCGACGCCGTCCGGCAGCTGACCGGCCGGCCCGTCGAGCTCGTGGAGATCACGACGTACGGGGACACCTCCCGCGAGCACCTCGCACAGATCGGCGGCACCGGTGTGTTCGTCGCCGCGCTGCGCGACGCGCTGCTCGCCGGCGAGGTCGACTTCGCCGTGCACTCCCTCAAGGACCTGCCGACCGCCCAGCACCCCGACCTGGTGCTGGCCGCGATCCCGCGCCGCGAGGACCCGCGCGACGTCCTCGTCGCCCGCGCGGGCCTCACGCTCGACACGCTGCCGGCCGGCGCCCGCGTCGGCACCGGCTCGCCGCGGCGCATGGCCCAGCTCAACGCGTACGCACGCAGCCACGGCCTGACCATCGAGACCGTGCCGATCCGGGGCAACATCGACACCCGCGTCGGCTACGTGCGCAAGGGTGAGCTCGACGCGGTGGTCCTCGCCGCGGCCGGACTCAACCGCATCGGCGGGACCGAGGAGCTCACCGGCTCCCTGTCGCTCGACTTCCTGGCGGTCGACGCGGTCCTGCCCGCCCCCGGCCAGGGGGCCCTGGCGGTCGAGTGCGCGGCGTCGAACGCCGACCTCGTCGCCGCGCTCGCCGAGCTCGACGACCCGTACACGCGGGCCGCCGTGACCGCCGAACGAACCCTGCTCGCCGCCCTGGAGGCCGGCTGCTCCGCACCCGTGGGTGCGCTGGCCGATCTGCTGGTGGACGGTCCCGGCCACGCTGCCTCCGGGCACGGCGGTCACGAGCAGGCTGTCACCGAAATGCGCCTCCGCGGCGTCGTCGGCACCACCGACGGCTCCACGCTGGTGCAGCTGTCCACCACCGGTCCCGTACCCACCTCGCACGACGAGGCGGTGGCACTCGGACGCGAACTCGCGGACGAGATGCTCGCCAAGGGCGCGGCCGGTCTTATGGGGGAGCGAGCACTTTGAACCCCAGCCCGACCACCAGCCCCGCGTCCGCCGCCTTCCCCGGCCACGGTCACGTCACCTTCCTCGGCGCCGGACCAGGCGACCCCGGACTGCTGACGCTCCGGGCCGTCGAGGCCCTGGCCGGCGCGGACGTCCTGATCGCCGAGCCGGAGGTGCTCGAAGTCGTTCGCGGCCATGCGCGCGCGGGCGTGAGCACGCCTGAGCTGACGGTCATTGACGAGGCGTCAACAGCCGTCGGTGTCCCCGTGTTGAGGGATGCGACCAATCTTGTCATGGAGGCCGCGAGGGGCGGCAAGCGGGTCGTCCGTGCGGTGACCGGCGACCCCGGCCTCGACGGCAACGCGGGCTCCGAGATGCTCGCCTGCGCCTCCGCCGGCATCCCCTTCGAGGTCGTCCCCGGTGTCGCCACCGCGGTCGGCGTGCCCGCGTACGCCGGCGTCCCGCTGCGCGACGCCCAGGGCACGGACGTGCGCTTCGTCGACGCCCGTACCGCCGACGACCGGTGCTGGTCCGAGGTCGGCGCCTCCGACGGCACCGTCGTCGTGTCGACCTCCCTGGACTCGGTCGCCGCGGCGGCCGGTGAGCTGGTGGCGGCGGGCCGTAAGCCGGACACCCCGCTCACCGTGACCATCGCCGGTACGACGACCCGGCAGCGGACCTGGACCGCGACGCTCGGCACGATCGCCCAGGTCTTCAAGCAGGGCAAGGTGCTCCCCTCGCCCGAGGGCCACCGTCCGGTGATAGCCGTGGTCGGCGAGCGCAGCGCCCCGGCGCAGCGCGATCTGCTGTCGTGGTTCGAGTCCAAGCCGCTCTTCGGCTGGCGGGTCCTCGTGCCGCGCACCAAGGAGCAGGCCGCGTCGCTCTCCGACCAGTTGCGCTCGTACGGCGCGGTGCCGCACGAGGTCCCGACGATCGCCGTCGAGCCGCCGCGCACGCCGCAGCAGATGGAGCGCGCGGTCAAGGGCCTCGTCACCGGCCGCTACGAGTGGATCGCCTTCACGTCCGTCAACGCGGTGAAGGCCGTCCGCGAGAAGTTCGAGGAGTACGGGCTCGACGCCCGCGCCTTCGCCGGCATCAAGGTCGCGGCGGTGGGCGAGCAGACGGCCGCCGCGCTCGTCGACTTCGGCGTGAAGCCGGACCTGGTGCCGTCGGGTGAGCAGTCCGCGGCGGGTCTCCTTGAGGACTGGCCGCCCTACGACCCGGTCTTCGACCCGATCGACCGCGTCTTCCTGCCGCGCGCCGACATCGCGACCGAGACGCTGGTCGCGGGCCTGATCGAGCTCGGCTGGGAGGTCGACGACGTCACCGCCTACCGAACGGTGCGCGCGTCGCCGCCGCCGGCGGACACGCGCGAGGCGATCAAGGGCGGCGGCTTCGACGCCGTGCTCTTCACCTCGTCCTCCACGGTGCGGAACCTCGTCGGCATCGCCGGCAAGCCGCACAACGTCACCGTCATCGCCTGCATCGGCCCGGCGACGGCCAAGACGGCGGAGGAGCACGGGCTCCGCGTCGACGTCCTCTCGCCGGAGCCGTCCGTCAACAAGCTGGCGGAAGCCCTCGCCGAGTTCGGCCTCCGCCGCCGGACCTCCGCCCTGGAGGCGGGCGACCCGGTGACGCGCCCGAGCGAGCGCAGGCCGGGCGCGCGGCGCCGCCGTACGACGTAGCCGGTCCAGCTGTCCCACGGGGCGCGGTCCCTCCGGGACCCGCGCCCCGCCGCGTGCGGCGCCCGCCGGGGCGGCAACACCGTGTCGGTAAACGCACATCACCCGCGGGCGTAGCCTCAAAGGCATGAATGCGTACGGAAGCTTCCCCGGGACGCGGCCGCGCCGGCTGCGGACGACGCCCGCCATGCGGCGGATGGTGGCCGAGACGCGGCTGGATCCGGCTGATCTGATCCTGCCCGCGTTCGTACGAGAGGGCATCAGCGAGCCCGTGCCGATCGCCGCGATGCCCGGCGTCGTGCAGCACTCGCGGGACACCCTCCGCAAGGCCGCCGTGGAGGCGGTGGCGGCCGGAGTCTCCGGGATCATGCTCTTCGGCGTCCCCGAGGACGCGAAGAAGGACGCGGAGGGGACCGCCGGCACGGACCCCGACGGGATCCTGCAGCTGGCGATCCGGGACGTGAAGGCGGAGGTCGGCGACGACCTCGTCATCATGTCGGACCTGTGTCTGGACGAGTACACCGACCACGGCCACTGCGGCGTCCTCGACGCCGACGGCCGCATCGACAACGACGCCACCCTGGAGCGCTACGCCGAGATGGCCCAGGTCCAGGCGGACGCCGGCGTCCACGTCGTCGGGCCCTCCGGGATGATGGACGGCCAGGTCGGCGTGATCCGCGACGCCCTGGACACCATCGGCAAGGAGGACGTGTCGATCCTCGCGTACACGGCGAAGTACACCTCCGCCTTCTACGGCCCCTTCCGCGAGGCCGTCGGCTCGTCCCTGACCGGCGACCGCAAGACGTACCAGCAGGACCCCGCCAACGCGCGCGAGTCCCTGCGGGAGCTCGCGCTCGACCTCGAAGAGGGCGCGGACATGGTCATGGTCAAGCCGGCCGGGCCGTACCTGGACATCCTGGCCAAGGTCGCCGCGTCGGTGGACGTGCCGGTCGCCGCGTACCAGATCAGCGGCGAGTACGCGATGGTCGAGGCCGCCGCCGAGAAGGGCTGGATCGACCGCGACAAGGCGATCTTCGAGACCCTGACCGGCATCCGCCGGGCCGGGGCCCGGATGATCCTCACCTACTGGGCGACCGAGGTCGCCCAGAAGCTCGCCCGCGGGATCTGATGCACCCTGGAGAGGTACCGACAGGTACCTCTCTGGAGGTGGTCCTCATGACGATGAACACGCTCGTCGGCTGGCACGTCGAGATGGAGTTCCAGGAGGAGGGCGACCGGACGCGGGCCGCCTGCATGGTGCGGCTCAGCGACGGCACCGAGTTCCGCGCCCACGGCAACGCGAACCGGCACCCCTCCGACCCCGAGCAGTTGCGGGTCGGCGAGGAGATCGCCGGGGCAAGGGCCCTGATGGACCTCGCCTCGCAGCTGTTGCAGAAGGCCCACACCGAGATCGACGAGGTGTCGGGCCGCACCTCCCACCCCATCAACCGGTGAATTCGCTGATCTAGTACGTCAGCGCGTCGGACAGGGACCGCTGCCAGTACGACACGGCGGCGCCGTCGTCGGCGAACGTGCCGCCCGGCGCCGTCACCGTCGTGCTGCTCTCCTGCGTCAGGCTGACGCGGATCGTCCGCACCGTGTGCCCGTTGGTGTCCGGCCCCGGCTCCCCGGTCAGCAGCACCGAGGCGTAGCCGGACTCGCCGGGCGCCAGCGTGACCACGGCCTGCGGCTTGCTGTCCTCCATGATCCTGATCGGCGCCTGCGGGTCGTCGAAGCCGACGAAGGGCGCGTTCAGGGCGTTGCAGGGGCGGCTGCCGACGTTGGTGACCGTGAGCACCAGGTGGTTGATCGGGCGGCTCACCTTGCTCGCGACGACCTTGGTGTTCCCCGCCGTGCAGGTGACCGTACGCGCCTCGGTCCCGGTCCCGGTCCCGGTCTGCTTCGTGGGCTTGGGCGTGGACGCCGGCTTGGGCGCTGCGGTGGTCGGTGCCTTGGTCGTCGGCGCCTCCGAAGGCACCTCGGACGGCGCCTCCGACGGCGTCTGCGACGCCGGCTTCGGCGTCGTGTTCACCGGGAGGTCGGACGACTGGCAGGCCGTGAGGGCGAGCGCCGCGGCCACGGCGGCGGCGGGCAGGGCGAGGCGGCGGGCGACGGTACGCATGAGGGTTCCCCCGTGAGATTCGGTGTCGGTCAGTGACTGTGGAGAAGGGCCATCACGATCGCCGTGCAGGCGATCAGCACCGCGATGGCGACGGTGTCGGTGACCCGTCCGTTCGGCATGCCCACCACAGTGCGGGGCGACGTGACTCCGTGTCGACCGACACGGGACAATGAGGGACGCTGGAACGCTCACACAGCCTGTGACCTGGGGAAAGACCAAGCCCCTGGAATGCGTTCCTGGGACGCGGTACGAGCGGACGGGGGACCTGCATGGGTATGGGGGACGGCTTCGCGGAGCAGATGCGCGGGCTCAAGGAGCGATCCGGACTCAGTTACGGGGCGCTCGCCAAGCGCCTGCACGTCAGCACCTCCACCCTTCACCGCTACTGCAACGGCGACGCCGTCCCGGCCGAGTTCGCGCCCGTGGAACGGCTCGGGCGGCTCTGCGGCGCCTCCCGCGACGAGCTCATGGACCTGCACCGCGCCTGGATCCTCGCGGACGAGGCCCGGAGGGCACCCGTACGGGCCGACTCCGACTCCGACGCCGAAGAGCCGGAACCGGAAGCGCCGGGACCGGAAGCTCTGGGACCGGAACCCGGGCCGGGACCCGCACCCGCACCTGCACCCGAGCCCGTCGTCCTCGCCGCCCCCGCGCCAGCGCCTGCCCGCAAGCGGCGCCCCAGGGCCGGCCTCATCGCCGCCGTCGCCCTCGTCGCGCTCGCCGTACCCGCCACCTACCTCGTCGGCCGGGTCACCGCCGACCCGAAGAGCGCGGACACCGACGGCGCGGGCTCCGTCCCCGCCGCCGAGGCCCCGCTGAGCGTCGGCATCAGCTCGTACAACTGGGCCGAGCCCTGCGGCCAGTACTTCCTCCTCGGGCAGGACCCCGGACACGTACCGCCGCCGCCCGCGCCCCAGGACTCCCGCAGCTGGGCGCGCTCGCTCGACGGGATCGACGGCGGGCACATGCAGCTCCAGCTCACGGTGACCGGCCGCACCCAGGCGCCCGTGGTGCTCAGCGCCCTGCATGTGCGCGTGGTGGAGCGGGGCGAGCCGCTGGACCGGTTCGCGTACTCGATGGGCGACGGCTGCGGCGGCGGGATCACCCCGCAGACCTTCGACATCGACCTCGACGCGCCCCGGCCGTACGTGAAGCCGGTCGCCGGGCACGACGGGGACCGGGTGGTGCCGGCGAAGGACTTCCCGTACCAGGTCGCCACCGGCGACGCCCAGGTCCTCGATCTCGATGTGCACACCGAGCGGAACGCCGCCACCTGGTACCTGGAGCTGGACTGGAGCAGCGGCGACGCGAAGGGCCGGATCCGGGTGGACGACGGCGGACAGCCGTTCCGCACCAGCGCGATCGAGGGCCGGCCGGTCTACGGCTACTGGCCCGACAAGGGCGAGTGGGTGAAACAGTGACGGCCCCGCCGTGGGGTGGGGCCGTCATCCTGTACGCACGTCCGTGCCGGTGAGCGTCAGAGGCGCTCGGGCGTCCGGATGCCGAGCAGGGCCATGCCCTGGTGGAGGGTCCGGGCCGTCAGGTCGCAGAGGAAGAGACGGTTCTCCGCGACCTCCTGCGGCGGCTCCGGCTTGATGACCGGGCACTGGTCGTAGAACGTCGTGTACAGCGACGCCAGCTGGTAGAGGTACGCGGCCAGCTTGTGCGGCGCGTACTCCTCCGCGGTCTCCAGGACGAGCTCGCCGAACGAGTCCAGGTGCAGGCCGAGCGCACGCTCCGCCGGGGCCAGGGCCAGCTCCGGGTGGGCGAGCGGAGTGCGGTCGCCCGCCTTGCCGAAGATCGACTTGATGCGCGCGTACGCGTACTGGAGGTAGACCGACGTGTCGCCGTTGAGCGAGACCATCTGGTCCAGGTCGAACTTGTAGTCCCGAGCGGCCGAGGTCGACAGGTCGGCGTACTTCACCGCGCCGATGCCGACGTACTGGCCGTTCTCGACGATCTCCGACTCCGTCAAGCCCACCTTCTCGGCCTTCTCGCGGACGACCGCCGTCGCCCGCTCCACGGCCTCGTCCAGCAGGTCCACCAGCCGCACGGTCTCGCCCTCACGGGTCTTGAACGGCTTGCCGTCCTTGCCGAGGACCGTGCCGAAGGCCAGCTGGTGGGCCTTCACCTCGTCGTTCAGCCAGCCGGCCCGGCGGGCCGTCTCGAAGACCATCTTGAAGTGCAGCGACTGGCGGGCGTCCACCACGTACAACAGGGTCGACGCCTTCAGGTTCTGCACCCGGTCACGGATCGCGGACAGGTCCGTCGCCGCGTAGCCGAAGCCGCCGTCGGACTTCTGGACGATCAGCGGGACCGGGTTGCCCTCCGGGCCCTTGATGTCGTCGAAGAACACGCACAGCGCGCCCTCGGAGCGGACGGCCACGCCCGACTCCTCCAGGATCCGGCAGGTCTCCTGGAGCATGTCGTTGTAGCCCGACTCGCCGACGATGTCGGGGTCGCGGATGTCCATGTCGAGCTTCTCGAAGACCGAGTAGAAGTAGATCTTCGACTCGTCGATGAACCGCTGCCACAGGGCCAGGGTCTGCTCGTCGCCCGCCTGCAGGTCGACGACCCGCGCGCGGGCCCGCGTCTTGAACTCCTCGTCGGAGTCGAAGAGCGCGCGCGACGCCTTGTACAGCCGGTTCAGGTTGGACATGGCCTCCTCGCCGGAGACCTCCGCGCCCGCGCCCTCACCCTCGGCCTTGTGGTCCAGCTCGTGCGGGTGCTCGATCAGGTACTGGATGAGCATGCCGAACTGGGTGCCCCAGTCGCCGATGTGGTGGCGGCGGACCACCTGCTCGCCGGTGAACTCCAGGATCTCGACCATCGCCGCGCCGATCACGGCCGACCGCAGGTGCCCGACGTGCATCTCCTTTGCCACGTTCGGCTGGGCGTAGTCGATCACCGTCGTGCCGGCGGCCTCGTTGAACGGCACGCCGAGGCGCGCGTCGGCGGCACGGGCCGCCAGGGTGTTCACGATCGCCGCGTCGGACACGGTGATGTTGAGGAAGCCGGGACCCGAGACCTCGATGTCCTTCAGGACGTCATTGGCCGGGATCGCCTCGACGACCTTGGTCGCCAGCTCGCGCGGGTTGCCCTTGAGCTGCTTGGCGAGCGCCAGGATGCCGTTGGCCTGGAAGTCGGCCCGGTCGCTTCGTCGCAGCAGCGGATCGGCGGACCCGGCCTCCGGCAGGGCTGCCGCGAGACCTTCCGCGAGGCGCTGCTGCACGGTCGAAGCGAGGGAAGGGACCGAGGCCATGAGCTTCCGTTCTCCTGTGAGGGGCTGAGGGGGAGTCTTACGGGCTATTTCGCTTGTGCAAGTGTCCCACGGGTGGGCAACGTGTTTTCTCCTCCTGTGGACAAGCCCCGGCTCGGGAAGATCCGGAAGTTCCGGCCTGTGGACAACCTCGGAGTGTCTCGTTCCGTCTGGGACAATGACTGACGTAAGGCTGTAAGGCTCCGAGAGAACCAAGGAAGAAGGACGAACCGACCGTGGCTCAGAGCAGCACCGAGACCGACTGGGTCTCCCGTTTCGCGGACGAGGTCATCGCCGAGTCGGAGCGACGTGCGCCTGGCAAACCGGTCGTCGTCGCGTCCGGCCTCTCCCCGTCCGGCCCGATCCACCTGGGCAACCTCCGCGAGGTCATGACCCCGCACCTGGTCGCCGACGAGATCCGCCGCCGGGGCCACGAGGTCCGCCACCTCATCTCCTGGGACGACTACGACCGCTACCGCAAGGTGCCGAACGGCGTCGCGGGCGTCGACGAGACCTGGGCCGAGCACATCGGCAAGCCGCTGACCTCCGTCCCGGCCCCGGCCGGCTCGGCGCACCCGAACTGGGCCGAGCACTTCAAGGCCGCCATGGTCGAGGCGCTCGCCGAGCTCGGCGTGGAGTACGACCCGATCAGCCAGACCGAGCAGTACACCTCCGGTGTCTACCGCGAGCAGGTCCTGCACGCGATGCGCCACCGCGGCGACATCGACGCCATCCTCGACCAGTACCGGACGAAGAAGGCGCCCAAGAAGCAGTCCCAGAAGCCGGTCGACGAGGCCGAGCTGGAGGCCGCCGAGGGCTCCGGCGCGGCCGGCGAGGACGACGGCTCCGGCGGCGGCGCGGGCTACTTCCCGTACAAGCCCTACTGCGGGCAGTGCGAGAAGGACCTCACCACCGTCACCGCCTACGACGACGAGACCACCGAGCTCTCCTACACCTGCTCCTCCTGCGGCTTCGCCGAGACCGTCAAGCTCAGCGAGTTCAACCGCGGCAAGCTGGTCTGGAAGGTCGACTGGCCCATGCGCTGGGCGTACGAGGGCGTCATCTTCGAGCCCTCCGGCGTCGACCACTCCTCGCCCGGCTCGTCCTTCCAGGTCGGCGGCCAGATCGTCGGCATCTTCGACGGCGTCCAGCCGATCGGCCCCATGTACGCGTTCGTCGGCATCAGCGGCATGGCCAAGATGTCCTCGTCCCGCGGCGGCGTGCCCACCCCGGCCGACGCCCTGCAGATCATGGAACCGCAGCTGCTGCGCTGGCTCTACGCCCGCCGCCGGCCCAACCAGTCCTTCAAGATCGCCTTCGACCAGGAGATCCAGCGGCTGTACGACGAGTGGGACAAGCTGGAGGCCAAGGTCGCCGACGGCTCCGTCCTCCCGGCCGACGCCGCCGCGTACGGGCGCGCCGCCCGCACCGCGGCCGGCGAGCTGCCGCGCACCCCGCGCCCGCTGCCGTACCGCACGCTGGCCTCCGTCATGGACATCACCGCCGGCCACGACGAGCAGACCCTGCGCATCCTCACCGAGCTCGACCCGGAGAACCCGGTCGTCTCGCTCGACGAGGTCCGCCCGCGGCTCGACCGCGCCGAGAACTGGATCACCACCCAGGTCCCGGCCGACCAGCGCACCATCGTCCGCGACGAGCCCGACGCCGAGCTCCTCGGCTCGCTCGACGACGAGGGCCGCGAGTCGCTGCGCCTCCTCCTGGAGGGCCTCGACACCCACTGGTCCCTCGACGGCCTGACCACCCTGGTCTACGGCGTCCCGAAGGTCATGGCCGGCCTCGACCCCGAGGCCAAGCCCACCCCGGAGCTCAAGCTGGCCCAGCGCTCCTTCTTCGCGCTGCTCTACAAGCTCCTGGTGAGCCGCGAGACGGGCCCGCGCCTGCCCACACTGCTCCTCGCGGTGGGCGCGGACCGGGTCAGGAAGCTGCTGGCCGCGTAACGCCACATGACGGAGGGCCGCCACCCGCAGCACGGGTGACGGCCCTCCGTCATGCGGTCCGTCCGGTCAGGCGATGTGGTTGTCCGCCATCTCCTGGTCGAGGCGCTGACGCACCACGGGCATGATCTGACGCAGCATCGCCACGCTGCGCGGGTGCCGCATCTCGTACCGCTCCGCGAGCAGTATGTCGACCTGGTCGATCGTGGGGTACTGCTGGTTCTCCTGCGTGAACTCCCACATGGCCTTGTAGACCGCTTCCTCGAACGCCTCGGCCGAGGGCTCCGGCTCCACGTACTCCGGGTACGGGACGAACTCCTCCGGACCCGTCGCCGGAGGGATGTCCTCCGGGCCGAGCGGGACCGGCACCGGGGTCGGCTCCAGGCCCTCCACGATGTTCGGGTTGTAGGTGCCCTCGTACGCCTCCGGCGTCACCTGCGGGGCGTCGAACCAAGGGCTCTCATGGTTCACCTGGACCGGCACCGGCACCGGCACCGGCATCTGCATCTGCGCCTGGTCCGGCTGCCCCGGCTGCCCGGGCACCTGCTGGGGCACCATCTGCTGGGGCCCCGCCTGCTGCGGCACCGTCGCCGTCCCCGGCTGCATCTGCGCCTGCATCTGCGCCTGTGCCTGCATCATTTGCATCATCTGAGCGGACATCTGCGCCTGCGCCTGCACGGGAGCCTGCGCGGGGGCCTGCTCTAGCTCCGGGGTGACCGGAGCCGGGGGCAGCAGCACCGGTTCCACACCCGCCGCCGCAAGCCCCGCCGCCGCCGTCTCCGCGAGCGGCACACCGAACTTCGCGAGCCGCAGCGGCATCAGCGCCTCCACCGGCGCCTTACGCCGCCACATGCGCCCGTAACGCGCCTGCAGCCGCGCCTGGTAGACCAGCCGCTCCTGCTCCAGCTTGATCACCTGCTCGTACGAGCGCAGCTCCCACAGCTTCATCCGCCGCCACAGCCGGAACGTCGGGATCGGCGACAGCAGCCAGCGCGTCAGCCGCACGCCCTCCATGTGCTTGTCGGCCGTGATGTCCGCGATCCGGCCCACCGCATGCCGCGCCGCCTCCACCGCGACCACGAACAGCACCGGGATCACCGCGTGCATGCCCACACCCAACGGGTCCGGCCACGCCGCCGCGCCGTTGAACGCGATCGTCGCCGCCGTCAGCACCCACGCCGTCTGCCGCAGCAGCGGGAACGGGATACGGATCCACGTCAGCAGCAGGTCGAGCGCGAGCAGCACACAGATGCCCGCGTCGATGCCGATCGGGAAGAAGTACGAGAAGTTCCCGAAGCCCTTGTCGACGGCGAGCTCGCGCACCGCGGCGTACGAGCCGGCGAAACCGATGCCGGCGATGATCACCGCGCCCGCGACGACCAGGCCGATGAGTATCCGGTGCGTGCGTGTCAGCTGCATCGCGGCCACCCGCGATCCCTCCCGTCGTTCGACATCTCGCGGGCACAGACTGGCACATGTGCGCGGAGCCCGGCCCTCTGGGGAGGACCGGGCTCCGGAACCAATCCGGCCAAACGCCTACTTGTTGGCCGCCTCGACGGCCGCGACCGCCTCCTTGGCGGCCTTCAGCGCACCGTCCGCGATCGTCTTGTCGGACGGGGTGTCCGCCCCCGCGTAGCCGGCGCCGTTGTACGAGAGCAGCAGCACGACATTGCCCGTACGGGCGACCACCGAGGCGTACGTGAAGTCCTCGTCGGTCTTGCGCAGCGTGTACGTCACGGTGTCGGCCTGCTCGCCGACACCCGCGGTCTGCGTCGTCCTCAGCTTCTTCGCGCCCTCGGTGGCCTGGACCTTGGCCAGCTCCTTGGCGTAGTTCTCCGCGGCCCGCTCCTGGCCGCTGCCGAGCGTCGCGTCCGACTCGTAGCGGTAGAAGGAGACGTCGAGCCAGCGGTACTGCGAGCCCTTGGTGCCCTTGTCCTCCAGGCCGTTCCACGAGCAGCCGCCGCGGCTGGCGGAGTCGCTGGAGGCGGCCTCCGTGCCGTTCTTGTTCTTCACCTTCGGCACGAGGCTCTCGACCGTCTTCGCCGAGACGGACTTGCAGATCTCCGGCAGCTTCCCGAACTTCGCGGGCTCCACCTTCTTCGTCGGCTGCGTCGACTGCGGCGCCGCCGAGGACGACGAACCGGCCTTGTCCGGGGTGCCCGAGCCGCCCTTGCCGCCGGAGTCCGATCCGGAGGAGCAACCGGCGGCGACGAGCATCACCGGGACGGCGGCGCAGGCGAGTATGCGGGAGAGTCGCTGGGCAGATCGCTGCATGGTTCCTTCAGTCGTTTGTCGTACGGCCCGGGGCGCCTGAGCACGTCCGGCCGGCCGACGGCCGGCTGCCGACGGGCGGATACGCCGACACGTTACGTGGTCCCGCCCCGCTCACGGAGCGGGTCCGGGTGGCTACTCCTCAAGGCGCTCGGCGAGCAGCCGGGCCAGATTCCGGGCCTTTTCCTGCAGTTCCCTGCTGTCCGGCAGCTCCGCGGAGGCGGTCGTCTGCTCCTCGTAGGACACCGTCACGATGACGTTCGATGTGCGGAACACCACGCTGACGAGCCTCTTGGCGCCGGACGGGCCGGTGGTGGAGAGGGTGTCGTCGACGAACGCGACATCGCCGAGACCGTCGAGAGTGCGGGGCTCAAGGCCGGTGGTGGGGGAGACGGGCGTGGTGGGCGTGGTGGGCGCGGCCGGGGCCGTGCTGCCCTGGGGGCCCTGGGGCAGCTGAGGTGCCTGAGGGCCCTGGGGCTGGTGACCGGCCAGGGCGGAGGTGGCGCCGCCGCCGGCGGGCGTCGCGGGCGGGGGCGCGGTGGCGGTCGGCGTGGCCGGTGAGGTAGCCGGCGCGGTCGGCTGCGCGGTGGGCGCCGGTGCGATGCCCGCGGCCGCCTGCTTGCGCCCGTACACCTCCTGCGCACGGTCGTCGTCGCTGACCGCCGGGTCGTACGAGACCACCCGCTCGATGTCCAGGCTCAGCCGGTGCGTGGCGTCGGGCGCGTCGGACTTCCAGCCGCAGCCCACCCGCCGGTCGGTGTCGAAGGTGGCGGCCGCGTCACCGCGGTACGTCCGGTCGCGATCCGCCTCCGGCAGCCCGGCGGCCCCCGGCAGCAGATCCTTCAGCGTCGCCCGCGGCACGGCGCCGCACGGATCGAACAGCGTGCGGTAGCGGCCGGGCGGCGCGGTGACGGTGGCGGGACCCGCCTTCGAGTCGACCGCCTCCTTGTCCGTGGTGGTGCCGGAGGAACAGCCCGTCAGGCCGATACCGAGACCCAGGGCGAGGGCGACCGCGGACACCACCGCGGACCCGGACCGACCCTGCACGCGCCCCGGTCCGTACGCCTTGCGCTGCACGATCCCAGGCTCCCTTCTCCGGGAGGCGTCCCCCGAAAACCGATTGCCGCGCCGCATGGCGCGGTGAACACAATGTGTATCGCACACGCCGCCGTTGATGCCGGTCCGCAGTCACCTGTACGGGCTTTGGCTCCGGTTTTTGCGTTATCAGACTTTTTGGGGGAATCGAGGGGCTATGTCGTACGTAGAGGTACCGGGCGCGAAGGTGCCCATCCGGATGTGGACCGATCCGGGCTCCGTCGAGGACGGCGCGATGCGCCAGCTGCAGAACGTCGCGACGCTGCCCTGGATCAAGGGCCTCGCCGTGATGCCCGACGTGCACTACGGCAAGGGCGCCACGGTCGGCTCCGTGATCGCCATGCGCGACGCGGTCTGCCCGGCGGCGGTGGGCGTGGACATCGGCTGCGGCATGTCGGCCGTCAAGACCTCCCTGACCGCGAACGACCTGCCGGGCGACCTCTCGCGACTGCGCTCCAAGATCGAGCAGGCGATCCCGGTGGGTCGGGGGATGCACCGCGAGGCGGTGGACCCGGCGCGGCTGTTCCAGTTCCCGACGGCGGGGTGGGGCGACTTCTGGTCGCGGTTTGACACGGTGGCGGATCCGGTGAAGTTCCGCCGGGAGCGGGCTGAAAAGCAGATTGGGACGCTCGGCAGCGGAAATCACTACTGCGAAGTTTGCATCGATGGCCAAGGGTTTGTCTGGCTCATGCTGCACTCCGGCTCCCGCAATATCGGCAAGGAGCTCGCCGAATACCACATGGGCGTGGCGCAGAAACTGCCGCACAACCAGGGCTTGGTCGACCGCGACCTCGCGGTGTTCATCGCGGACACCCCGCAGATGGCGGCCTACCGGAACGACCTGTTCTGGGCGCAGGAGTACGCCAGGTACAACCGCGCGATCATGATGGCGCTGTTCCAGGAGGTCGTCCGCCGGGAGTTCCGCAAAGCGAAGGTCAGCTTCGAGCCGGTGATCTCCTGCCACCACAACTACGTGGCGGAGGAGCGGTACGAGGGAATGGACGTGCTTGTCACTCGCAAGGGCGCGATCCGGGCCGGCTCGGGCGAGTTCGGCATCATCCCGGGCTCCATGGGCACCAGCTCGTACATCGTGAAGGGGCTCGGCAACGAGGCCGCGTTCAATTCGGCCTCGCACGGCGCGGGTCGCCGGATGAGCCGCAGCGAGGCGAAGCGGCGGTTCACGACCAGGGACCTGGAGGAGCAGACCCGGGGCGTCGAGTGCCGGAAGGACGCCGGTGTGCTGGACGAGATCCCTGGTGCTTACAAGCCGATCGAGAAGGTGATGGAGCAGCAGCGGGACCTGGTCGAGGTGGTCGCCAAGCTGAAGCAGGTCGTGAACGTGAAGGGCTGAGACGAGATGCCGAGAGGGCCGATGCGTGCGCATCGGCCCTATTCATGCGGTGCGGGGGTCAGTCCTTTTTCAGAAGGCGCCAACGGCGCAGATTGCAGGACCGGTGGGTCCGGCCGAGTGCTGCGGCGGCATCATCGATCGTTGCTGCTTCGAGCAGGATCCGGTCTTCCAGTGGAGTCCACGTGCGCCGCTGGCGAGGCGGAGCCATGTCGGCCGGGCGTTGCCAGGCGCTGACTTCCGTCGCTGCGGCCTTCTTGCGGTCGAGGGCGAGTGCGCCGGGCGTGTAGAGGTGCTGTGCGAGTGCCACGCCAGCTTCCTGCATGTACGTCACGTTGTAGATGCTGTCGCGCTTGTTGCGGCCAGGTAGCTTCCGGATTCCCAGAGTCCGATTGGTGTAGTGGGCCGAGCTCGTTGAGCGTTGTGCGGGCTTCCAGGGCGCACAGGCTCCAGGTGGCCGTGTGGCTGACTTCGGCGAAGTTCGTCGCCCGGGTGCGTTGGGTGATGCTGCTGTTGTACGGCGTGAGTCGCTGGAACTCTTCCAGGATCGCGATGTCGCGGGCGTTGATCTCGACGGTCAGCCTGCCCCTGAGCCTTGTTCCTTGGGCGAGGTGTCCGTCGGCCTGGAGGAAGCCGAACATGTAGGCGTAGTCGGGGTTTTCCAGGTCCATGAAGGAACTGGCGGGCGCTGCGAGGTCGAAGAGCGTCGGCGCGTTAGGGTCGTATTCAGCCATGGGAAGTCGCCTCTTCCTGATGGTGAGGCTCTCGGTCGGGACGGCTATCCCGACCGAGGGCCGTTCTGTATGGGGTTGTTTCGACCGTAGGTCGGGCGTTCGACCGGCGTTGGGGCTTTCTGGGTGGTTCACCCGAACGAGTCAGGTCGTCGGGTGGCCTGCGGGGTTCGTGCGGTCGGACTGGCTGGAGAAGCGGTTGAGGAAGACGTCGTAGCGGCCGTCCGGGCGGAGGGCGGCTGTGGCGCCGTCCTGCCAGATGCCGTTCTCGTCCCACCACTGGGAGCCGACCGGGTCGCCCTGGTTCTGGTGCACGTTGTGCATGCCGAGGTCGCCTTCGGGGTCGTCGGTGAAGGGCTCGCCGAAGACGAGGATCCGGCGTCCTGTGACCAGCATCGGTTCGAGGGCGGTGGCCGCTTCGACGTTGGAGCCGGCCTGCCAGGGGTGTGAGCCGAAGAGGTCGAGCAGGTCCTGGAGCCAGGACGGGGGGCGGCGCTGGAAGAGGACGCCGGAGTGGTCCACCAGGGCCGGGTGGCGCAGATAGTCCAGGGCGCCGGAGTCCGGCGCGGGTGCCAGGTCGTGGTAGCCGGGCGGGAGGGCCGCGGCCGGGCCGAGCGCGGTGGCGTCCAGGACGAGGCGCTTCCACTGCACGCCCACGTTGGACTTGTGGCTGTCGACGTCGACCGCGCAGTGGTAGCGCCCGGCCGGCGCGTCCACCTCCAGGTTGATGTGGAACCAGCGGCCCTGGTTGTCCGGCTGGTCGCGGTAGTGGTGGTGGAGGGATCCCGTGAGCACGCCGTAGTGAGCGAAGGGCATGCGGTCAGTGAAGCAGCCGGAGCGTCTCGCGGCCCGGCGGCGCTCCGTGCGCCGCCGGGTGACGGGTGGCGGCGGTCAGAGCTCGCGGTGGACCTTGGTGTTGGAGGCCTGGGCGCGGGGGCGGACGACGAGGAGGTCGATGTTGACGTGCGGGGGGCGGGTGCAGGCCCAGGTGATGGTGTCGGCGACGTCGTCCGCGGTGAGCGGCTCGGCCACGCCCGCGTAGACCTTGGCGGCCTTCTCGGTGTCGCCGCGGAAGCGGGTGGTGGCGAACTCGTCGGTCTTGACCATGCCGGGGGCGATCTCGATGACGCGGACCGGGGTGCCGACGATCTCCAGGCGGAGGGTCTCGGCGAGGACGCGGGCGCCGTTCTTGGCGGCGACGTAGCCCGCGCCGCCCTCGTAGGTGGCGTGGCCGGCGGTGGAGGAGACGACGACCACCGTGCCGTCGCCGCTCGCGGTGAGGGCGGGGAGCAGGGCCTGGGTGAGGTTGAGCGTGCCGATGACGTTGACCTCGTACATCCGGCGCCAGTCCTCGGGGTCGCCGGTGGCGACGGGGTCGGCGCCGAGGGCGCCGCCGGCGTTGTTGACGAGGACCGCGAGGGTGCCGAACGCGGTGGCGAACTCGTCGACGGCGGCGCGGTCGGTGACGTCCAGGGCGTATGCGGTGGCCTGGTGGCCGGTCTCGTTGAGCTCGGCGGCGAGGGCTTCGATGCGGTCCTTGCGGCGGGCGGTGAGGACGACGCGGTAGCCGGCGGCGGCGAGCTGTCGGGCGGTGGCCGCGCCGATGCCGCTGCTCGCTCCGGTGACGACGGCGATGGGCTTGCCGGGGGCGGTCATGACGGGCTCCTCGCGCGGGTGGTCGGTGGGGCTGGTGGCTGGCGTGGTCAGGATAGGCGGGGGCAGGTCAGCGGCTGCGCGGGGCCCACATGATCACGGCCATGCCGGCCAGGCAGATCAGTGCGCCGGTGACGTCCCAGCGGTCGGGGCGGTATCTGTCGGCGACCATGCCCCAGGCGAGCGATCCGGCCACGAACACGCCGCCGTAGGCGGCGAGGATGCGGCCGAACTGGGCGTCGGGCTGGAGTGTGGCGACGAAGCCGTAGATGCCGAGGGTGATGACGCCGGCGCCGATCCAGGCCCAGCCGCGGTGTTCGCGTACGCCCTGCCAGACGAGCCAGGCGCCGCCGATCTCGAAGAGCGCGGCGACGGCGAACAGGGCGGCGGAGCGGGCGATGAGCATGGGGGTCAGGGTGTCATGGGCGGTGGGGGCGGGGTTCGGTGCGAGGACACGCGGCGACGAGTACTGACGGGTAGTCAGAATATATGCGGATCAATCGGTATCTTCGGTGCATGAGTGCGATGCGTAAGGCCCTGCTCGGTACGGCCCTGGCGGCCGCCCTGGTGACCGGCGCCGGGACCGCGGCCCAGGCCGCGGCCGGTGCGAGGACGGCGGCCGGGTCCGAGGCGGACCTGGCCCACCACGGGCATGCCTCCCTCTGGGAGGGCCGGCTGGGGGTGCGGCTGGTGAGCGAGAACCACGGTCCGTCGGACGTCTCCCAGGCGACCGTCCGGCTCGCCTTCTCCGCCCCCATGGCGGGCGGGCAGGAGCTGCCGCCGGCCTGCCTGTGGAGCAGCGACCGGGTGATCTCCTGCCGCACGGGCGAGCTGCGGGCGGCCGGTGCGACCGGCGAACTCGCGCTCGACCTGCGGACCGCGGGCAGTCCGGAGGAGCTGACGGTCGACATCCGCACGGCCTGGTGCGACGGCGCCACCGACCGCAACCCGAGCAACGACCGGCACAGCGTCCTGGTCCTGGCGACCGGCGACCCGTACGTCTTCTGAGCCCGCGCGGACCTTCCGGGGCCGTGGCCCGCCGCGTCGCGGTGCCGTGGGTGCGTCAGAGCGCGGCCGCGTAGCCGTCGGGGCGGACGAGGAGGGTGTCGCGGCGGGCCGGGTCGGACCAGGTGGCCCGTATGACGCGGTCGGGGGTGACCGGGGCGGTGCGGGGGAGGGGCGGGGTGGTGCCCTCGGGGGCGACGAGGACGAATTCGCCCGCGCGCAGCAGCTCGTGGAGGCGCCCCTCGCGGAGCTTCAGGTCGGGGACGCGGCGGGCGCCGGAGCCGTAGTCGATGCCGATGCCGCTGATCTGGCCGATGGCCCGGTCGGCGGCCGGGCGGACGGTGCCGATCAGCCGGGTCGCGAGATCGCGGGCGGCCCGCTGGAGCGGGGTGTGGGCCATGGCGAGACGGACGATCGCGCCGCTGCTGCGCAGCACCCGGGTGCCGACGGGGTGCCGCTCGGCCTGGTAGCCGTCGAGCAGGGCCTCGGGGTCGGGGGCATCGCCGCGCAGCACCGCGGCGAGCCGCCAGGACAGGTTGGCGGCGTCCTGGAGGCCGGTGTTCATGCCCTGGCCGCCGGCGGGGGAGTGCACATGGGCGGCGTCCCCGGCGAGGAACACCCGGCCGGAGCGGTAGGCGGGGGCCTGGCGCTCGTCGCTGTGGAAGCGGGAGATCCAGCGCGCGTCGTGCATGCCGAAGTCGCTGCCCAGGGCCTGGCGGGCGATGCCCTTGAGCTCGTCGAGCTCCACCGGCTCGTCGTCGGCGACCTGGTGGCGCCGGTCCCAGCCCATCATCCGGTACCAGCCGTCGCCGAACGGGGCGAGGAAGGCGAAGGCCTCGCCGCTGGGAGAGGCGGCCACGGTGAGGAGCTGGTCGGGCTCCTCCTTGAGGCGCACGTCCGCGAGCACGATCGAGCGGATCACCGAGTTGCCGGGGAACGGCAGCCCGAGCGCCGAGCGGACCGCGCTGCGCACCCCGTCGGTGCCGACCAGGTAGCGGGCCCGGATCGTGACGGAACGGTCTGCATCCCCGGCATCCCCGGCGTCGCCGGAGCCGCCGGAGCCGCTGGGGCCGGTGAGCTCGGCGGTGACGGTGCCGGTGTCCTGGCGCAGGGTGCCCAGCTCCGTCCCGTACCGGAAGTCCACACCCGCGGCCAGCGCGCGCCGTTCCAGCAGGCGCTCGACCTCGTACTGCGGGGTGATGAGCAGGAAGGGGAATCGCGAGGGCAGCCGGGAGAGGTCGAGGGAGAGCCGGCCGAAGAGGCGCAGGGCGCTGATCGTCGTGCCGGTGGTGATGAGTTCGTCCGCGAGGCCGCGGGCGTCGAGCTGTTCCAGGGTGCGGGCGTGGACGGCGAAGGCGCGGGTCAGGTTGGAGTGCCCGGCGGGGCGCCGCTCGACGACGGTGACCTTCAGTCCGGCGGTGGCCAGGTCCCCGGCGAGGAGCAGGCCGGTGGGGCCGGCGCCGACGACGAGGACGTCGGTGTCGTGGGTGGGCGCGGGGGTGGCGCCGTGGTCCGTGCCGCGGGTGGTGCCCGTGGTGCTCATCGCTGCCTCCAGGGGTGCCTGTGGTCTGGTCGTCCTGCGGTCGTGCCTGTGGTCGTGCCGTCCGGTTGTCGGCCGGTTGTCGGCCGGCTGCCGTCGACGCTCGCGGGCCAACGGATGTGGGCCAACGAGCGTGGGTCAACGCTTGTAGGCAAATGTAGGCCCGCCCGCATCGCGTTGTCAACGCCTGTTGGCCTACACTTGTGGGCATGACGACCGCACGCCGCTCCGACGCCACCCGCGCCGCGATCCTCGACGCCGCCCGCGAGCGCTTCGCCGCCGACGGCTACGAGCGCGCGACCATCCGCGCCATCGCCCGCGACGCGGGCATCGACCCGTCGATGGTCATGCGCTACTACGGCAACAAGGAGGGGCTGTTCGCCGCCGCCTCCACGATCGAGCTGGAGCTCCCCGCACTGGGCTCGCTCCCCGCGCGGCACGTCGGGGCCACCCTGGTCGAGCACTTCCTGGACCGCTGGGAGCGCGACGACGTGCTGACCGGGCTGCTGCGGGTGGGCGTCACCAACGCCGCCGCGGCCGAGCGGATGCGGACGATCTTCGCCGAGCAGCTGGGCCCGGTCGCGCTCGGTGTCTGCCCCGACCCGGCCGACGCCCCGCGCCGCGCCGCGCTCGTCGCCTCACAGATCCTCGGCATGGCGCTCGCCCGCTATGTGCTGCGGGTGCCGCCGGCCGTGGAGATGCCCCGCGAGGACGTCATCGCCTGGCTGGGGCCGACGGTCCAGCGCTATCTGACGGCCGAGGCGCCGTAGGACCTCTCCGAGGGACAGGAGCGCGCGGGGTCATCGGGGGCAGCGCGGGGCCACCAAGAAGGTCAAGAAGGTAATGGGGGCAGCGGGGGATCAGCGGGAGGTGGTCGGCGTCGGCGCGGCGCCGAACTCGCGGACCGCGTCCGTCACGATCGCCTCCAGACGGGCGTGATGGGCACCCCGCCAGTAGACCCGGTCGCACACCGTGCACTGCGCGAACACGTCGTACGTGTTCTTCGTGCCCTTCTCAAGGCGCTCCCGCACCGCGTCCTTGTCGGCCTCCGCGAGCGGCCCGTTGCACGCCGTGCACCGGGTCCACGGCGCGAGCGGCGGCGCGAAGCGCTCCAGCACGTCCCGCAGCTGGTCGTCCGGCCGGTCGCTGTAGATGTAGGCGCCCGCCCACAGTTCGCGGCGGCGCAGCAGCCCCCGGTCCCGGGACAGCATGACCCGCCGCTCCTTCGCCGAGAGCGCGGCGAGCGCCGGGTCGCCGATGTCCTCGCTCTCGTACGCCGCGTCGACACCGAGCAGCCGCAGCCGGCGGGCCAGCGTCCCCAGGTGCACGTCGAGCAGGAACCGGAGCGGCGCGCCCGGCACCGCCTGGGGCCGCTCGACCCCCTCCACCTCGACCGTCTCGCCGGCCGCCGGAACGTGCGACGGCGCGACCGGCCGCCCGTTCACCAGCAGCCGCCCGGCCTCGGTCAGCGGCACGCCGAGCGACTCCACGACATGCCCGAGCGACGAGGCGCCGTCCGTGGCCACGGCGGTGTGCCCCGCTCGGCGGTCCGCCGCGACGAAGAGCCGCAGTCCGGGGGCGAAGGCGATCTGGATCTCCGGTCCGTTCACCCCGCCAGAATGTCACCGGCCGCGCCTGCCCTGCCAGGCAATTCCGCCCCCACCCCCCGCACGCGCCCGCGCCCGCGGTCGGCAGGGCCTCGTCCCCGGACCCGGGCCGGGGTACGGTCCCGCTATGAAGATCATCGATCTCGAGCCCGGCGACCCGCGCCTGGAGACCGAACTGCTGCCGGTGCTGCGCGAGCTGCGCCCGCACCTCACCCAGGAGCTGTTCCACGACATCTACGCGACCGGCCACGCCCAGGGCCTGCGCTTCAGCGCCGCGTACGCGGACGACGGGGCGTGCGTCGGCGCCGCCGGGTGGCGGATCGTGATCAACACCAGCACCGTGAAGCAGTTGTACGTGGACGACCTGGTGACCAGCGAGAACGCCCGCTCCGGCGGCGTCGGGCACGCGATGATCGCCCACCTGGAGGGCCACGCCCGCGCGGCCGGCTGCCACGAGCTCGACCTGGACTCCGGCACCCACCGCACCGGCGCCCACCGCTTCTACCTGCGCGAACGCTTCGACATCGTCGCCTTCCACTTCTCCCGGGAGCTCAAGCCCCTGCCGTGAGGCGCGGTGCGTCTCGACCGTGGGTCAGGCCACTGACAGTGCCCGGGCGTACGCGGACGGCGGCACTCCGACCGTGGCCGTGAAGTCGCGTACGAGATGGGCCTGGTCGCTGTAGCCGAGGTCGGCGGCGAGCGCGGCCCAGTCCGGGGGCTCGGCGGGGGCGGCGGACTCGGCGCGTTCCAGGGCCTCGTGGATGCGGTAGCGGAGGATGACCCACTTCGGGCCGACGCCCACGTGAGAGGCGAAGAGGCGCTGGAGCGAGCGCGGCGACAGGCCGGCCGCGCGGGCGAGTGCGGATACCCGGCGCATGCTCCGGTCGGTACGGACCAGGTCCACCAGGGCCATCGCCTGCTCGGCCGCCGGGTCCGGGGCGGGGCCGTGGGCGAGCAGGAACGCGTCGAGCGCCGCCACGCGCGCGTGGTCCTCGGCGGGGGACAGGACGCGGGTCAGAGCCAGGTTCAGGGTGCCGGAGGGGTCCTCCGGGGCCGGCTCCGGCTTCGGCCCCGCGGCCTGCCCCGCGGCCTGTCCTGCGGCCGGGAACGCCTCGGTGAGCGGGGCGATCCGGCCCGTCCAGTGCGACACCGGCCACGCGGGCGCGAACGGGCGGAAGCCGCCGGGCCGGAACTGCACGCCGCAGGCCCGGCCGGTGCCGGTGAGTTTCCTGGTGGACAGTTCCAGACCGATGCCGGAGACCACCGCCGAGTCCGCCGGGGCTCCCTGCCCCATGCCGCGCTCGAAGACGACGTTCACGGAGGGGTGCGGGACGACGTGCGAGGCGTACGGCTCCGCGAGGTCCCAGTCGATCAGCCAGTAGTGCTCCAGATACGGGCGGAGCGCGGGCGCGGGCAGGTGCCGCCGGAATCGGACCCGGGCGAGCAGCTCCGCCGCGTCGACGATCCCCCGGGTGTCGCGCCGGGGCCCCGGTCCCGGACCCGGACCCGGTCCCGGCCCCGGACCCGGTCCTGGTCCTCGGTCCGGTCCGGAGGCGGCGGGCGTCATGCCCTGCATGCTAGATCGCGGCCTCCGGCCTGGCGCGTTTTTTCAAGACCGTTCCGGCCCTTCGCTCTAGCTTCGGGACCATGACCGATCACCGCATCGCCGATCTGCTCGAGACCGCCGCCGCCCGCGCCGTGCCCCTGGTGCGCGCCACCCCGGACGAGGCGCTGGGCACGCCGACGCCCTGCGCGGAGTACGACGTGCACGGGCTGCTGAACCACCTCTTCCGGGTGGTCGAGAACTTCACGCTGCTCGCCGCCAGGCAGCCGGCCGACTTCGCGGGCCCCGACCCGGACCGGCTCGCGGAGCCGGACTGGCGGGCGCGCTTCGGGACGGAGGCCGGGCGGCTGGTCGGCGCCTGGGCCGAGCCCGGCGCCGAGGAGGGTACGGCCGGCGCGATGGCCCTGCCCGCGCGGACGGTCGCCGCCATGGCGCTGCTCGATCTGACGGTGCACGCCTGGGACCTGGCGCGGGCGACCGGCCGGCCCTTCGAGCCGGACGCGGAGGTCGTCACGGGGCTCGCGGGGGAGGTGGTGGAGATGGCGCCGACGGCACGGGAGATGGGCTTCTTCGGTCCGGAGGTGCACCTGCCGGAGGCGGAGGGCGGCTCGGCTGCTGCGACTCCCTTCGAGCGGCTGCTCGCGCTGACCGGACGCGACCCGAGCGCGAAGCTCTCCCACGGGCTGTCCGGCGGCGCTCCGGGCTAGCGGATCCGGCCCGCCGAGCCCAGCGACAGGTGGGACACGACCTGGCCGAAGGCCCGTTCTTCGTCCGCCGTGAGCTCGATCGTCTCCTGCGGGTGCCACACGCGTTCCAGCGGGGCGCGCGAGCACTCGCGGCGGGCGCGGGCGCGGTGCAGGCCCAGGACGACCCACGTGGCCGCCGTGACGGCGAGCAGGCCGACGAGGGTGATCACACGGGGGTCCGAGAACTGGCCGGGCAAGGTCATGGCTGACTCCGGGGGCACGGGACCGTACGGCGGGGGCGGCGCGCGCCATGGCAGGTGGCACGTGGCGGGTGGCGGGCACGCCCCGTACGGGACTGACGATTGCTGCTGCTTCCTCCCGACCCGTTCAGTTAACACCACCCTGGGGGTCTTTCGGCAGGGGTCCCCGGGACCAAAGTCCTGCCCGTTCCCGGGCCCCCGCCCCTCCCCGAGGCCCTCTTGTGCGGGCCCGGGAACCGCTTCAAGGTGGCGGGGACGGAGTTTCCGGCCGGGGGAGGGGCAGCCGAATGTCGGACGCGACGGACACGGTGGACGCGACGGACACAGGTGGCGCACGGGTGTGGGCCTTCAGGGACGACCGGGGTACGGGCCTGACGGCGGCGCACCGCCCGACGCGGGTGCTCGCGTACGTACGGGCCGGCGCCGCCCTGCTCGACCTGGGGGTGCGGCCGGTCGCGGTCTACGGCTCCGGGCACGACGGGGAGGCGCTCGACCCGGTGAAGGCGGGCGGGCTCGCGGCGGCGGGGGTGCCGTACCTGGGCCCGGGCCGGACCCTGACCCACGCGCGCGTGGCGGAGGCCGGCGAGGTCGACCTGGTCGTGGACGTGACGTACGACGGCAAGAGTGCGTACGCCCTGGACGAGGGGCTCGCGGAGCGGCTCGGGGTGCCGCTCGTGGCGCTGTCCGTGGGCAACGAGCTGCCGCTCGCGGCGATCGTGGCGCGTTTCGGGGAGCTGGCCGGGTCGCTGGGGGCGGCGGGTGCCGCCACCGGGCCGGTCGGGGACGCGGAGGCCGCGCTGCGGGCCGCCGCCGGCCGCACCGGCCTGCGGGTGCTCGCGCTGTCCGGCGCCGGTCCCGAGCAGGTGTATCTGGCCCGGCCGCAGGCGTGGCCGGAGCTGGCGCGGCTTGCCGAACTGGGTGTGCGGTTCGTGGACCCGGGCCCGGGCCCCGGCGCGAACTGGCTGACCACGGACTGGGCGTACGCGGTGGGCCTCGCCCCCGGCCTGGTGCTCTTCGACAGCCGCGCGAACGCGGCCCCGCCGCATGTGGTCCCGCCGGGCGCCCGCCTCACCCCCTGGAACCCGGAAACCCCGCC
This sequence comes from Streptomyces sp. NPDC048623, assembly GCF_040650755.1. Lineage (NCBI taxonomy): Bacteria > Bacillati > Actinomycetota > Actinomycetes > Kitasatosporales > Streptomycetaceae > Streptomyces > Streptomyces sp. NPDC048623. The sequence goes on along the minus strand of NZ_JBEZHV010000020.1, from coordinate 115,932 downwards.
GAGCCCCGCCGCCTTCACCCGCTTCTTCCAGGACCTGACGGCGGCCCTGGAGGACCCGTCCGTGTGACGGCCGGACGGCGGCGCCGGGGGCCGACCCCTACGGCAGCCGTGCCCGCAGCGAGTTCGCGAACTCCTCCGCGCGGGCCAGCTGGGCGCGGAGTTCCGCGACGCGTTCGGCCGCGGCCTGCTCGTAGCGGTGGACGCGCGACACGAGGGCGGCGCGGACGGGCGGGTCGAGTTCGGTCGGGGTGTCGGGGAGGTCGGCGGAGAGGCGGTCGACGGCGTCGAGGAGTTCGCGGGTCTCGTCGAGGGTGAAGCCGAGCGGCTTCATCCGGCGGACCACCATCAGGCGGGCCACGTCGGCGTCGGTGTAGAGCGGGAAGCCGCCCTCGGAGGACGCGGACGGGACGACCAGGCCGCTGTCCTCGTACTGGCGGATGGTGCGCAGGGACAGTTCGGTCCGGGCCGCGACCTCGCCGATCTTCATGGGGCGCACGGTGCTGCTGAGCACATCGGGTCCTTCCTCGGGGCCCCTGGACCGGGGCGCGGCAGGCGCGGCATCCGCGCATTACATCCGACTCGTCCTAACTTCAGCACTTATGAGTGCCGGAACTGTGGCGAAACGCCCGCCGGTAGGCCGGCGGTAGGCCGGTGGTGGGCCGCCGGTAGACCGGTGGTGGGCCGGTGCTGTTCCGGCGAGGGCGTTCGGGTGCGCGCGGGTGGTCTTCGACGGTGAGGGGGCTCGCCCGGGTCAGGGCCAGACCAGGCAGTACGGCTGGTGCCCCGCCTCGTGGAGACGGTGGCTGAAGTCCTGCCACTCGTGGAGGAGCCGGTAGACGTTGAAGGCGTCCTGCGGGCCGCCGCGGTCGGGGACCGTGGACCAGATGAAGGCGGCGGCACCGACGGATTCCTCGCCGATGCCGCGGAGGGGGTCGACGACCGTCATCGGGAGCTTGACGACGGCGTAGTCGGGGTGGAGGACCACGAGCTCCAGGGGCGGGACCTTGTGGAGCGGCATGCCCTGGATGCCCGTGAGGACCATCGCGGCTATGGTCTCCGGCTTGATCTTGGTGAACATGCCGCCCATGCCGAGTTCGTCGCCGCCGAGTTCCTCGGGGCGCATCGAGATCGGGACGCGGGCCGCCGTCGCACCGTCCGGCGCGCCGAAGTACTTGTACGTGACGCCCAAGCGCCCACTCCCGCTCCCGCTTCCGCTCCCGTTTCCGTTCCCGCCCGCGTCCGGGTTCCCGTGCACCGGGGTCACCGAGCCCTCGACCGGGCCGGCCTCGCGGGCCCGGGCGGCGCGGCGGGCCCGGGCGCGGCTGAGGCGTGACTGCGACTCTTCGGGCGCCGACTGGCTCCGGTCAAGGCCCTGGCTCCGGTCAAGGCCCTGGCCCCGGTCGACGTTCTGGTTCCGGTCGAAACCCGGGACGGAGCCCGGGACCGAGCCCGAGCCCGGGCCCTGGGCAGGGCTGGGGGCCGGCCGTCCCCGGTCCGGGGCATCGGCCGGTCTGGCCGGCTTGGCCGGCTCGGCGGCCGGCTTCGGGGGCTCGCCGCCGCCCGTCCTCGGCTCGTTGGCCCGCGGCTCTTCCGTCCTCCGGCGCCGGTGCCGCCCCCTCCGGACAGGGTCGGGGCCCAGGTCGTCCGTCCCCTCGCCCGGTCCGCCACCGCGATGCATATCTCCACCCGACTGCTGTTCCGGCCCGCCGCCCGCGCGCGCGGCCCGATCATCGTGACAGTGACCTCCCCCACGGTCGTACGGTGAAACACCTGTCCGCAAGATCGCCGTGGCCTCTGACACCATGGATTCCGTGAGCCATCCTTATGACGCCCCAGTTTCGCAGACGCGACGGAGACACGCCCCGGCGTAATTCACAGGGTGCCCACACCGTTCCCACGTACTCGACGTCGTCCTCGCAGGTCAGGATCAGGTCAGGATCACAGTGCCGTATTCATACGAAGCCCCAGTCTCACAGACGCTTTTCGACCGCGCCTCCCTTGTGACGCCCGGCGGCGTGAATTCGCCGGTGCGGGCCTTCCGGGCCGTGGGCGGAACGCCCCGGTTCATGGTGTCCGGTACCGGTCCGTACCTCACCGACGCGGACGGTCGCGAGTACGTCGACCTGGTCTGCTCGTGGGGGCCGATGATCCTCGGTCACGCGCACCCCGAGGTGACGGCTGCGGTGCAGGCGGCCGTGGCGCGCGGCACCTCCTTCGGCACGCCCGGCGAGGGCGAGGTCGCGCTCGCCGAGGAGATCGTGGCGCGCATCGAGCCGGTCGAGCAGGTGCGGCTCGTCTCCTCCGGCACCGAGGCGACGATGTCGGCGATCCGGCTCGCCCGCGGCTTCACCGGGCGCGCGAAGGTCGTCAAGTTCGCCGGCTGCTACCACGGGCACGTGGACGCGCTGCTGGCCGCGGCCGGCTCCGGTGTCGCCACCTTCGGCCTGCCCGACACGCCCGGCGTGACCGGCGCGCAGGCCGGTGACACCATCGTCCTTCCGTACAACGACATCGAGGCCGTGCACGAGGCCTTCCAGCGCCACCCGGGCGAGATCGCCTGTGTGATCACCGAGGCCTCGCCCGGCAACATGGGCGTCGTCCCGCCGCTGCCCGGCTTCAACCAGGGCCTGAAGGACGCCTGCGCGAAGAACGGCGCCCTGTACATCTCCGACGAGGTCATGACCGGCTTCCGCACCTCGCGGGCCGGCTGGTACGGCGTCGACGGCGTCAAGCCCGACCTGATGACCTTCGGCAAGGTCATGGGCGGCGGCTTCCCGGCCGCGGCCTTCGGCGGCCGCGCCGACGTCATGGGCCACCTCGCCCCGGCCGGCCCGGTCTACCAGGCGGGCACCCTGTCCGGTAACCCGGTCGCCACCGCCGCCGGCCTCGCGCAGCTGCGGCTGCTCGACCCCGCCGCGTACGAGAAGGTCGACGCGGTGTCGAAGGAGATCCGGCAGCTCGTCACCGGCGCGCTCACCAAGGAGGGCGTGGCGCACCGGCTGCAGACCGCGTCCAACATGTTCTCCGTCTTCTTCACCGACGGCGAGGTGCGGAACTACGAGGACGCGAAGAAGCAGGAGGCCTTCCGCTTCAACGCCTTCTTCCACTCGATGCTCGCGGACGGCGTCTACCTGCCGCCGTCGGCCTTCGAGTCCTGGTTCGTGTCCACCGCCCACGACGAGCGCGCGGTGGAGCGGATCGCCGCCGCGCTGCCGGCCGCGGCCCGGGCCGCCGCGGAGGCGACCGCATGAGCGACATGACGAGCAGCCTGCCGAAGAGCGACGAGGACATCACCGTCGTCCACCTCATGCGGCACGGCGAGGTGCACAACCCGGACGGCGTGCTCTACGGGCGCCGGTCCGGCTACCACCTCTCCGAGCTCGGCCGGCAGATGGCCGACCGGGTCGCCGAGGCCCTCGCCGACCGGGACATCACCCATGTCGTGGCCTCGCCCCTGGAGCGGGCGCAGGAGACGGCGACGCCGATCGCCAAGACGCACGGCCTGAGCCTGGCCACGGACGAGCGCCTGATCGAGGCGGCGAACGTGTTCGAGGGAAAGACCTTCGGCGTCGGCGACGGCGCGCTGAAGAAGCCGGGCAACTGGAAGCACCTCACCAACCCGTTCAAGCCGTCCTGGGGCGAGCCGTACGTCGAGCAGGTCGTACGGATGATGGGCGCCCTGGACGCGGCGAAGGACGCGGCGCGCGGTCACGAGGCGGTGTGCGTCAGCCACCAGCTGCCGATCTGGATCGTGCGCAGCTTCGTCGAGAAGCGGCGCCTGTGGCACGACCCGCGGCGCCGGCAGTGCACGCTCGCCTCGCTGACCTCGTTCACGTACCGCGGCGACAAGATCGTGTCGGTCGGGTACAGCGAGCCGGCGATCGACCTCGTGCCGGTGCATCTGCGCGCGGGCGCGAAGCCGGTGAAGGGGAAGGCGAAGGCCTTCGGCGCGTAGCCGGCACCCCGCCGTAGCCACGGCACCACCACTCGCTCCATCATTCAGGGCGACCGGGCAGAGGACACGGCCCGGTCGCCCTGAAATTTTTGTGCTAATTCCCGGAACCTCCGTGTTCATACCGTCATCTCACTCATTGTCGGTTTGGATGACGTTCAGGTCTTACGTCAGCGCGAATGGGGATGTCATGCGCGGGATCAATCGGAGGAGTCTGCTCGGAGCGGGAGTCGGTGCCGCCGCAGCACTGGGACTGGCCGGATGCAGCGGCAACGACAAGGACAACACGGGACGTTCCGGACCCGGCAAGGGCGGTGACGTCAGCGGTGCGCCCAGCGATCCCGCCACGCCCACCCAGGACGACGGCCGTCCGATCGGTGACGGTTCCACCTCCGACACCGGAAAGCAGCCGAACCAGCCCGACGCCCCCGTGCCGCTCGAACCCGGCCAGACCCCGCCGCAGTTCGTCATCTTCTCCTGGGACGGCGCCGGCGAGGTCGGCAACGGTCTCTTCCCGCGCTTCCTCGAACTCGCCAAGAACCACGACGCGGCGATGACCTTCTTCCTCTCCGGGCTCTATCTGCTGCCCGAGTCCAAGAAGGACCTCTACCGCCCGCCGAACAACCGCGTCGGCGCCTCCGACATCGGCTACCTGACCGACGACCACATCAAGGAGACGCTGAAGAACATCCGTCAGGCCTGGCTCGACGGACACGAGATCGGCACCCACTTCAACGGGCACTTCTGCGGCGGCTCCGGCTCGGTCGCCCACTGGACCCCGGCGCAGTGGCAGAACGAGATCGACCAGGCCGTCGGCTTCGTCACCCAGTGGAAGACCAACACCGGCTGGACCGACCTCCCCGCGCTGCCCTTCGACTACACCAAGGAGCTCGCCGGCGGCCGCACCCCCTGCCTCCTCGGCCAGGACAACCTGCTGCCCACCGCCAAGCGCCTCGGCTGGCGTTACGACGCGAGCTCGCCCGGCGGCCGCCAGATGTGGCCGGTCAAGCGCGGCGGCATCTGGGACCTGCCGCTCCAGGCGGTGCCCTTCCCCGGGCACTCCTTCGAGGTCCTGTCCATGGACTACAACATGCTCGCCAACCAGTCGAAGAACACGACCAAGGGCATGCCCTCGCGCTATCCCGGCTGGCGCCGGCAGGCCGCCGAGGCCTACCTGGCCGGTTTCAACCGCGCGTACGAGTCCAACCGCGCGCCCTTCTTCGTCGGCAACCACTTCGAGCAGTGGAACGGCGGCATCTACATGGACGCCGTCGAGGAGGCGCTGAAGGGCATCGCCGGCAAGAAGGACGTGCGGCTCGTCTCCTTCAAGCAGTTCACCGACTGGCTGGACGTCCAGGACCCGAAGATCCTCGCCAAGCTGCGTACCCTGGAGGTCGGACAGTCCCCGGCGGGCGGCTGGAACACGTTCCTGCGCCCGGCCTAGGCGGTCCTCCCCGGCGGTCTTCCGGGAGGCGTTCCCCTGTCGGCCCGGCTCCGCCCTACCCCGGTTTAGGCGATCTTGACAAGGGGCGTTACGGGCACGTAGTGGGGGTGCCCAAGATCGGCGAATCGCCCATGCGAAACTTTTCACATGAGCCTTAGCCGTGCCCCTCGTCGCGCCCTGCCGGCGGTCGTCGTCCTGGCCGCCGCGCTCGCGACGCTGACCGCCTGCAGCTCCGACTCCAAGGGCAAGTCGGGCGGCGGCGGCGACACCAACTTCGTGACCAACACGGGCGGAATCGCCACCGTCGCCAAGGGCGAGCGCCAGGCGCCGAACAAGCTCGCCGGGGAGACCCTCGACGGCAAGCCGCTCGACGTCGCCGACTTCAAGGGCAAGGTCGTCGTCCTCAACGTCTGGGGCTCCTGGTGCAGCCCCTGCCGCGCCGAGGCGCCCAACTTCGCGAAGGTCTCCAAGGCGTACCAGGGCAAGGGCGTCGAGTTCGTCGGGGTCAACACCCGCGACTTCAAGAAGCAGGACGCGGTCAACTTCGAGTCGGACTACGACATCACGTACCCGAGCTTCTACGACCCCGCCGGGAAGATCATCCTCTCCGGGTTCCCCAAGGGCTCCCTGATCCCCCAGGCCATCCCGTCCACGATCGTGCTCGACAAGAACGGCAAGATCGCCGCGCGCTCCCTCATGGCACTCGACGAGACCAAGCTCAAGACCATGATCGACCCGCTGCTCGCGGAGAAGTGACGTGAACGAGACGGTCTTCGACGGGGCGCTCCTCCTCGCGCTGCCCATCGCCGTGCTCGGCGGCCTCGTCTCCTTCTTCTCGCCCTGCGTCCTGCCGCTCGTCCCCGGTTACCTGAGTTACGTGACCGGGGTCACCGGCACCGACCTCGGCGAGGCCCGGCGCGGCCGGATGACCGCCGGCGCCGCGCTCTTCGTCCTCGGCTTCTCCGCCGTGTTCGTCTCCAGCGGCGCGCTCTTCGGCTTCTTCGGCTGGACGCTCCAGGAGCACCGCGAGACCCTGACGACCGTCCTCGGCGTGCTCATGATCCTCATGGGCGTGTTCTTCATGGGCCTCATGCCCTGGTTCACCCAGCGCGAGTTCCGCTTCCACAAGCGGCCCGTCACCGGTCTCGTCGGCGCGCCGCTGCTCGGCGCGCTCTTCGGCATCGGCTGGACCCCCTGCATCGGCCCCACGCTCGCCGCCGTCAACGCGCTCGCCGCGAACGAGGCCAGCGCCGGCCGCGGGGCGCTGCTGACCATCGCGTACTGCTTCGGCCTCGGCCTGCCGTTCATCCTCACGGCCGTCGCCTTCCGCAAGGCGCTCGGCGCGTTCACCTGGGTGAAGAAGCACTACGCCTGGGTGATGCGGATCGGCGGCGGCATGATGATCCTGACCGGCATCCTGCTCCTCACAGGCGCATGGGACACCATGGTCTCCACGATGCAGGGCTGGTCCAGCGGTTTCACGGTGGGGATCTGAGAGTTCCGAGATGAGCAAGACCGACATGACCAAGGCCGATGCGGCCGACGTGACCGACACGGCACAGCAGTCCGAGACCGGCCTCGACGAGGCCGGGGCCCAACTGTCCACCGCCCCCCGCGAGGAGACGGCGGTCGGCGGCCCGGCCCTCGGCGTCATCGGCTGGATCCGCTGGTTCTGGCGTCAGCTGACCTCCATGCGGGTCGCGCTGATCCTGCTCTTCCTGCTGTCCCTGGGCGCCGTGCCCGGCTCGCTCATCCCGCAGACCAGCGCGAACGAGATGAAGGTGCAGGCGTTCAAGGACGCCCACACCACCCTCGCGCCGCTCTACGAGAAGCTCCAGCTCTTCGACGTCTACAGCTCGGTGTGGTTCTCCGCGATCTACATCCTGCTGTTCGTCTCCCTCATCGGCTGCATCGTGCCCCGCACCTGGCAGTTCACCGGCCAGCTGCGCGGCCGCCCGCCGGGCGCCCCCAAGCGCCTCACCCGGCTGCCCGCGTACGCCACCTGGCGCACCGAGGCCGATCCCGAGGACGTCCGCGAGGCCGCGCTCGGCGTGCTCAAGGGCCGCCGCTTCCGCGCCCACACCGCCGGTGACGCCGTCGCCGCCGAGAAGGGCTATCTGCGCGAGGCCGGCAACCTGCTCTTCCATGTCGCCCTGATCGTCATCCTCGTCGCGTTCGCCGTCGGTGTGCTGTTCAAGTCCGAGGGCGGCAAGCTCATCGTCGAGGGCGACGGCTTCTCCAACACGCTCACCCAGTACGACGACTTCAAGTCCGGCTCCCAGTTCTCCGCCGAGGAGCTCGCGCCGTTCAGCTTCAAGCTCGACAGCTTCACCGGCACGTACGAGAAGGGCGGCCCCCAGCGCGGTACGGCCCGCACCTTCGAGGCGGCGGTCAGCTACTCGGAGAACGGCGGCCCGGACAAGAAGGCGGTCATCCGGGTCAACGAGCCGCTGAAGGTCGCCGGCTCCAAGGTCTATCTGATCGCCCACGGCTACGCCCCGGTGGTCACCGTCCGCGACGGCCGCGGCAAGGTCGTCACCAGCGGCCCCGTGCCGCTGCTGCCCATCGACAACAACGTCACCTCCACCGGCGCGATCAAGGTGATGGACGGCTACCGCGACAAGAACGGCAAGAAGGAGCAGCTGGGCTTCCAGGCCTTCTTCGTGCCGACCTTCGCCGGCGCGGGCAAGGGCACGATGCTCTCCCAGTTCCCCGCGCTCGACTACCCCGTGATGGCGCTCACCGGCTACCACGGCGACCTGCGCGTCGACTCCGGTCTGCCGCAGAACGTGTACCAGCTCGACACCTCGAAGATGAAGCAGTTCGCGGTCGCCGGCGGCACCGGCAAGGCCAACCGGCTGCTGCCCGGCGAGACGATGACGCTGCCCGACGGCGCCGGCTCGATCACCTTCGAGAAGGAGATCAAGGAGTGGGCCAGCTTCCAGATCTCCCAGCAGCCCGGCAACGGCCTCGCCCTCCTCGGCTCCGTCGCCGCGATCGCCGGACTCGCCGGTTCGCTGTTCATCCAGCGGCGCCGGGTCTGGGTCCGGGCCGTACGGGGCGAGGACGGCGTCACCGTCGTCGAGATGGCGGGCCTCGGCCGCAGCGAGTCCGCCAAGCTGCCCGAGGAACTGGCCGAGCTCGCGGCCGCCCTGCACGACGCGGCGCCGACCGCGCCGGAGCCGGAGCCGGACGCCGTGCCCGAGGGCTCGGACCCCGACCCCGAGTCCGAGTCCGAGTTCGAGTCCGAAGTCGAAGTCGCGGAAGCATCCGCAGAAGAACCTGCCGAAGAGGCCGAAGAGTCCGAAGGGGCTGAGAAGTGATCCTCGCCGCCGCGACCAACGAGAGCCTGGCGCAGATGAGCAACACGCTCATCTACTCGTCCATGGCCGTCTACACCCTCGCCTTCCTCACCTACATCGCCGAGTGGGTGCTCGGCAGCCGCAGCAAGGTGGCCCGTACGGCCGCCGCGCTGACCGCGCCGGACGCCACGTCCACGGCCACGGCCCCCGCCGTGACCGTCCAGGTGAAGTCCGCCGCCGGCGGCACCACCGTCCTCGACAAGCCGAAGGTCGTGACCCGCGCCGCCGCCGGCTCGCGCGACGTGCCCGACGGCCCCGGCGCGGCCGGCGGCACCGAGAAGGGCGACCTCTACGGCCGGATCGCCGTCTCGCTCACCACGCTCGCCTTCCTCGTCGAGGCCGCCGGTGTGATCGCCCGGGCGCTCTCCGTGGAGCGTGCCCCCTGGGGCAACATGTACGAGTTCTCCATCACCTTCTCCACGGTGGCGGTCGGCGCGTTCCTCGGCTTCCTGGCCGCGAAGAAGAACGTCCGCTGGATCGGCCTGCCCCTCGTCACCGCGGTCCTGCTCGACCTCGGCCTCGCCACCACGGTGCTGTACACCGCGAGCGACCAGCTCGTCCCCGCGCTGCACTCGTACTGGATGTGGATCCACGTCTCCACCGCGATCATCTGCGGCGGCGTGCTCTTCCTGGGGGCCATCGCCACCGCCGCCTACCTGCTGCGCGACTCGTACGAGAACAAGCTCGCGAACGGCGGTGCGGCCGGCGCCCTCACCCGCTCCGTGATGGAGCGCCTGCCGGCCGCGGCGACGCTGGACAAGTTCGCGTACCGCGTGAACGCGGCCACGTTCCCCCTGTGGACCTTCACGATCATCGCCGGTGCGATCTGGGCCGGTGACGCCTGGGGCCGCTACTGGGGCTGGGACGCGAAGGAGGTCTGGGCGTTCATCACCTGGGTCGGTTACGCCGCGTATCTGCACGCCCGCGCCACCGCCGGCTGGAAGGGCCGCAAGGCCGCGTACATCGCGCTCATCGCCTTCGGCTGCTTCCTCTTCAACTACTACGGCGTCAACATCTTCGTGAGCAGCAAGCACTCCTACGCCGGAGTGTGACCGCGGGTGTGACCGAGGGCGGCTGAGCTGGCACGCTCCGGGCCGCGGGGCCACGCTGGAGGTATGAGCGAGATCCCCGCGGGCCGGAGCGAGACGCACGAGGGCGACGCGCACACGTTGCGCTACGTGGTCGGACTGCCGCACCCCATGCCGCTGGTGTGGGCCGCGGTCGCCTCGCCCGAGGGGCTGCCGCAGTGGCTGTGCGCCGCCGATCCGCTGGAGCCCCGGCTCGGCGGCCGCGTCACGCTCCGCTGGCTGAACGGGCCCACCGAGGTCTCGGGGCGGGTGACCGCCTGGGACCCCGAGTACGTGGCCGAGTACACGGTCGATCCGCCGCACGGCCGGATCCGCTTCCACCTGGAACCGGGCCCGCCGGGCGCCACCGGATCGACCGTGCTGCGTTTCACCGCCGAGTTCCACGGCACCCGCGAGGCGCGCCTCGACGCGCTCGCCGGCTGGCACGAGCATCTGGAACGGCTCCGCCTCGCGCTCGACGGGCACCCGACGGACTGGCGGGACTGGACGGACGCCCGCTGGCGCGAGCTGCGGGAGCTGTACGAGCGGGACGAGGCCCCCTGGCCGAAGTGGGAGCCGTGACCCTTCCCGTAGCCCCCGCCCGTACCGGACCCCTCACCCCCTCCTCGGCGGCAGGCAGCTCTCCGCCGGCGGGGTGCCCTCCGGCCAGGCGATGGCGACGAAGCGCTGGGTGCCGTCCTGGGCGAGCTCCACGATCGGGACGGCCTTGTTGTACGGGTTGCCGAAGTTGTCCAGGCAGATCCAGCCGCCCGCGCCCTGCACCCGTAGCGAGCCCTTGACCTGCGGCCACTGGGTCGCGACGTCGTCGAGCTCCGGGAAGGCGGCGCCGTCCGGGGTGGCCTGGCGGATCGCGTGGACGGCGGTCGCCATCGCGTCGTACGCGACGATCGCCTGCCCGTCCGCGAGCGCCGGCGGCTTCTCCGCGGCGCGGGCGATGTCCGTCAGGAACGTGCTGTACGCGACCGTCGACCCGCCCGTCGCGGGCACCGGCCGGCCGGGCGCGGGCCGCCAGGCGTCGGGGTGGGCGAGGGCCGCGTACCGCACGGTGAGGCGCGCCTTGAGGGCCTGCCGGTCGAGCTTGGCGTCGGCGCCCAGGTACGAGCCCTCGTCGCCGGTCAGGATGGTGAAGGAGCGCTCGACGCAGCCGCGGGCGCCCAGCGCGTTGATGAACTGGCGCAGCTGGGTGTGGCGGCCGGCGAAGAAGGCGGTCTCGGCGCGGGTGTCGCAGATGAGGTGGGTGATCTGCTTGAACGTGTTGGCGGTGGTGCCTTCCTCGGTGGGGTCGGCGGGCGAGGTGAACAGCTGCGGCTCGTAGGGCGCGCCCTTGAGGGAGGCGGCGAAGGCCGACTTGAGGGTGTCGGTGTAGTGGTCGCCGGTGCGCGTGTCCTGGACGAGCAGGGCCCGGGCGGCGTTCACCTTCCCGAAGTGGGCGAGGGCCTTGGCCTCGTCGCTGTTGGTGGGGGAGACCCGGGCGAGGCCGGGGAAGCGGTTGTGGCCGGGGCCTGGGCCGTTGGCGATGTCGTCGGCGGTGATGGTGGTGCCGACGACGGCGAGGCCGGCCTCGTGGGTGAGGGCGGTGACGGCCTGCCGTACCTCGGTGGAGGAGGTGGCGACTCCGGTGACCGCGCGCAGCCGGTCCGGGGCGCCGGTCATGCCCTTGAGCCGGTCGACGGCGGTGCGCCAGTGGGCGTTGTTCCGGCCGGTGTTGGCGAGGACGAGGCGGATCTTCGGGGTCTCGCTGTTGGACTCGTGGTTGGCCCGGTACTGGCGGGCGTAGGCGCCCTGGAGCTCGTGCAGCACCTTGACCTTCATCCCCGGGTCGGGGGAGGTGAGCGGCAGCAGGACGGCGACGGTGGCGTACTCGCCGGACGTGAGGGTGGCGTTCTCGCGTCCGATGAGACCGGCGATCCCGGCGAGTTCGGGGACCCGGAAGGCGAAGCCGTCGCCGTTGACGCCGACGCACTCGTCGGAGCCCTCGGGGCGGGCGACGCCTGCCGCGCAGGAACGGTTCTCGGGGGTCGTCCAGGTCTTCACCGCCCAGCCGAGCGGCACCCCGACCACGAGCAGGGCGAGTACGGCGGCGAAGAACTTCTGTCTCGGGGTGTAGAGATAGCGATTGCGCAGCCGGTCGGTCATCGCCTCGGACTCCGTTCCGTCATCGCCTCAGACTCCGTCCTCGCGGCCGGGCGGCAGGGAGAGGCGCCGCCAGGCGTGAATGTCCTTGGGCCAGTGGGTGGCCGCGTCCCACAGCGGGCTGTTGCCGGTCAGATGGCGGCCGGACAGCTGCCGCAGCTCGTGCGCGAGCTTCTCGGTCACCTCGTCGTCGGGCAGGGCGAGCGGGTCGGTGAGCAGCCAGACGGCGTGCAGCAGCCGGTGCACGGACAGGTGCAGGGCGGTCGCGTCCGCGTCGAGCCCGGTGGGGAGCGGGGCGGGCGCCTGGCCGTCCCGTGCCTGACGTCCCAGGGCGGCGGCCCGGCGCGGGTCGGGTCCGCCGGCGCCCGGCCCGCCGCTGCCCGGCCCGCGGGTCCCCGGCCCGCCGGTCCCCGCCTCGCGCGGGTACGGGGCGGAGGCGACGAACCGCAGCCGGCCGAGCCAGCCGACCACGTCCGGCTCCGGGAACGTGGTCCGCAGATGGGTCACGGCGTCCTCGGTCCGGCCCAGGGCGAGCTCGTGGAACAGGCGGTACGGCAGGTCGGCGGCGGGCGCGCCGGCCCGCCCGTAGTGCCGGTGCAGGGTCTCGTGCACCGCCCGCCAGGCCGCGAAGCGCGGGTGGTCGGCGTCCTCGAAGCGCAGCCGGTGCAGCAGCAGGGCGCGGAGCAGCGGGTCGGCGACGAAGTGCTCGGGGCCCTCCGCCCAGTCCTCGGCGCGCAGCCGGTCCCGTACGAGCAGCGCCATGTCGCCGTCCCGGGACTCGGCGCGCAGCCGGGTGTGGGCGAGCAGTCGGGCGGACTCCTCGTCGTGCGCGGCGGCGAGCACGGTGAACGGCTCCAGGCGCGGCTGCGGCAGCAGCGCGCCGAGCAGCGTCGGGGAGACCGGCACCGGGTGCGCGTCCTCGCGCAGCTCCACGGTCAGGTCGAGGAGGGCGCCGGGGGTGAGCCCGGGGCGTTCGGCGCGCGGCGCCTCGGCGGCGGCCTGGCCGAGCAGCAGGACGCCGAGCGGTCGGCCGCCGGTCAGCCGGTGCACACCGCGCGCCAGGTCGGCGGGGGTGCGCCCGGACGGGTCGAGCCGGTCGAAGGCGGCCTGGGTCTGGCCGGATGTGAGCGGGGTGAGTTCGACCGCGAGGATGCCGGAGGTGACGTCGCCGCCGCGCGGGGCGGGCGCGCGGTGCGCGGTCTCCGGCAGCTTCAGGCGGTGTGCGTGCCGCAGACCCTCGTGCTCGCGGACCCGGGAGGCGGCGAGCACCACCAGCTTGTCGCGCCGGCCCTCGTGACGGGCCCGCAGGATCGGCTCGACGAGCCTGCGGCCGAGCTCGCCGTGCGCGTTGTCGAGCAGCACGACGGGCCGGCCGCGCCGGGTGCCGACCTTGGTGAGGCCCTTGTAGGCCTGGCCCAGGTCCTCCACGAGCGCGCCGACCAGGAAGCCCTCGGCCTCCCGGCGGCGCCGGCCGCCCTGCTCGAAGTCGATGGCGAGCTGCTGGAGCCCGGCCTTGCCGCGGCCGCCCGCGTTGCGGTAACTCCCGTACCATCCCTCCGACTTCTGCTGCATCCGTCCGAAGACCTCCTCCAGGACGGTCTCGACGGTCGCCTCGGCGAGCAGTCCGGCGAGCGGCGCGGCGCTCTCGGCGAAGGTCGCGGCGAGTTTGGTGAGCACCTTGGTGACCCAGTTGGCCGCCGCGCCCTTGGTGGCGTCGACGGTGGAGAGAACCGGTCCGAGCCGCTGCAGGTCGCGCTGGGCCCGCTCCTCGTCCTCCCGCGACCAGCCGGTCGACGCGACCGCGACCAGACCGAGCGACAGGCGCGGGAACTGCACCGCCTTCGCCCCGGTCACCCGCGGCGCCAGCTGTACGGCCAACTCGGCGAGCGCGCCGGTCAGTTCGGTCCAGCCGGGGCCGTGGTCGGCGGGCGGCTCGATGCGGTCGCAGTCGACCAGGGCGAGCGGAGTGGCCCCCTTGTAGGTGTCGCGCAGCTGCTTGAGCAGCGCGGTCTTGCCCATGCCGCGCCCGCCGGTGAAGACGACGACCGGCGGGTCGTCGCCATGCTCGTACGGCACCCGGGCGAGCCCCTCGCCCGCCAACCCGATGAGGCGCGCGGCGAGCCCCGTGCGCTGGAGCACCGCCTCGCGGCCGTACAGGACTCTCGGCACCGGTAATCCCCCGCATCCCGCCAGACGTGCCCCGTCACATCCTCAAGTTCAGGATATCTACCGGGTGTTGGCGTCGCTCAATCATTCGGGCAGGGGTTCGCGGGAGGTCTCGCGGCCGTGGCCGGGGGCGGAAGGGGCTGTGGCCGGGGACGGAAGGGGTCGTGGCCCGTTGGGGCCAGCGGATTCGTCTTCCGGGGGGTGCCGTGGCTCAGCAAGATAGTGATCACCGCCGGGGAGACCGGGCGGGACGGACGGGGGCGAGAGGCCGCCGGACGGCGGTCGGGCCGGCTGGTCCGCCTGATCCCTCTGATCCACCCGTCTTGCCCGATCCACCTGATTCGCGCACCCATCCGACCGGAGTTCTGTCATGTCTATGCCAAGGAAGCGCCGCTCCCGCAACGCCGTTCTCGCCGGCACGGGCCTCCTCGCGGCCCTCGCCGTCTACGGCGTGAGCCAGCAGGCCAGCGCCTCCGCGACCGACACCGACGCCCAGGCCCCGGTACCGGCCGCCGCCGCCGCCCCGGCCGCTCCCACAACCGAGGCCCCGGCCCCGTCGAAGGCCCCGGCCCCGTCCCGTACGACCACGGCCCCGCCCCGTACCACCGCCCCCGCCGGTCAGGCGACGGGGAAGCCCACCACCGGGCGGTCCACCGCGCCCGCCCCGCTCAAGCCGGCCGAACTCCCGGACAGCGCCCACCAGAAGTGGAAGCCCATGGGCGAGGTCAAGACGCTCCCCCTCAGCGGCGCCTTCCAGCTCAACGAGTGCGTGAACATCACGAAGGCCACCGCCTGGCACCAGCAGGGCTTCGCCGGCTCGACGCGCGACATCATCGCCGTCCAGGACACCCTCACCTTCCCCGACGCGGCCGCGGCCGCCGCCGCGTACCGCACGGCCGTCGGGGCCATGAAGGACTGCCAGGCGACCAGCCGGGAGCTCCAGAAGAAGAACGCGCTGCCCCAGGACGCGACCGTCCGGCAGACCGCGACCACCGAGGACGGCACCTCCTGGCAGCGCCGCTGGACCGGCGTCCAGGGACTGTCCTCCCCCGGCGACCAGGCGAACCACGTCTACGCCGTCCAGCGCGGCAACGTCCTCGCGCTCCTCCACTACGACGAGGTGGCCTCCGCGTCCGCCGCCCCGTCCTACGACTTCCGGGGCGACACCGCTGTCCTGCGGACCCTCGGCGCACAGCTCACGAAGTGATCCCGAGCGGATCAGCCCTCTCTTCACCCACCTCGCAGGAGACAGCCATGTCCATGAAGCGTTCCGTCGTCCGTGCCGCCGCCACCCTCGCCGTCGCGGGTCTCGCCGCCACGGCCGCCGTCGCGGCTCCGGCCCAGGCCGCGCCCGCCACCGCCACGACCCTGGCCGCCGCCACGGTCTCCTCGTCGACGGCCGGCGGTTCCGTCTCCAGAACCGAGATCATCGAGCGTGCCAAGTACTGGCTGGGCAAGAGCATCACGTACAACCAGGGCGGCTCGTACCCCGACTCCGACGGCAAGTACTACCGCACGGACTGCTCCGGCTACGTGTCGATGGCCTGGCACCTGACCACCAGCCTCAACACCCGCGGCATCGGCGACAGCCCCGACACGTACGGGATCTCCCGCAGCGAGCTGAAGGCCGGCGACGTCCTCAACAGCTACTACGACCACGTCATCCTCTTCGACAAGTGGGACGACGCCGCCAAGACCAAGTTCTCGTACTACAGCTTCGGCTCGACCCCGGTGAAGCACATCACCGGCATGTCCATCAACGCCTCCACCATCGACGGGCACCCCAACGGCGACTACAAGGCGCTCCGTTACGCGAAGGCCGTCGACGACGTCATCGACGGTGGTGACCTTCCGGTGGCGGCGAACTGGGACGGCGGCGCGGCCGGCAACGTCGGTGTCTTCCGTCCGTCGACGGGTGAGTTCCATCTGCGCATGGACGACGGCAGCCTGACCAAGCTGTACTGGGGCGCCCAGGGCGACCTTCCGGTGGCGGCGAACTGGGACGGCGGCGCGGCGGACAACGTCGGTGTCTTCCGTCCGTCGACGGGTGAGTTCCATCTGCGTATGGACGACGGCAGCCTGACCAAGCTGTACTGGGGCGCCCAGGGCGACCTTCCGGTGGCGGCGAACTGGGACGGCGGGGCCGCGGACAACGTGGGCATCTGGCGTCCGTCGACGGGTGAGTTCCACCTGCGCTTCGACGACGGCAGCCTGCACAAGATCAGCTGGGGTCAGCAGGGCGACCTTCCGGTCGCCGGCAACTGGGACGGCGGCGCGGCGGACAACGTCGGCATCTTCCGTCCGTCCACGGGTGAGTTCCATCTGCGCATGGACGACGGCAGCCTGACCAAGCTGTACTGGGGCACCCAGGGTGACCTTCCGGTCTCGGCGAACTGGGACGGCGGCATCCCGGACAACGTGGGCATCTGGCGTCCGTCGACGGGTGAGTTCCACCTGCGCTTCGACGACGGCAGCCTGACCAAGCTCTACTGGGGTCAGCCGCGCTGACCCGAGCAGGCGAAGGGAGCGGGGCGGGAGGCGACTCCCGCCCCGCTCCCTGCCGTTGACGGCGGCCGACCAGCCGACCAGTCGGCCGGCCGTGGCGGCCGTCAGGTCAGCCAGCCCCGCTGCACCGCGCGCACCCCCGCCTCGAAACGGCTCCGCGCCCCCAGCCGCTCCATCAGGGTCGTCGCGTGCCGGCGGGCGGTGCGGTGGGAGACTCCCAGCCGCTTCGCGATCGCCTCGTCCGTGAAGCCGAGGGCGAGCAGCTTCAGCGTCGTCTCCTCGGTGTCCGTGAGCCCCCGCTCGTCCCGCTTCGCCTCCGTGCCCAGCGGTCTGGCCTTCTCCCAGATGGACTCGAACAGAGCGCAGAGCGCGGTGAGCGTCCCCTGGCCGGTGAGGACCACCGCACCGGCGGCCGAGTCGTCGCTGACCGGCATGACGGCCGTCGACCGGTCCGTGATGATCATCCGTACCGGCAGGGTCGGCACCGTCCGGGCCTGTCTCCCCAGCCCCTCCAGCCACTCCGCGTACGCCATGGTGTGCGGGCTGTTGCGCACGCTGTCCAGGTACACCGTGCGCATCCGGATGCCCCGTTCGAGCAGGGCCCGGTCGAGGGGCCGGGACGCCTCCAGGTTCTCCGGGGTCTGCTCGCCGTCCGGGGCGAAGATCATCACCTCTTCCCGGACGTCCCGGTGGAGCAGGGACAGCCGGTCGCGGATCTGGTCGAGACCCATCAGGTGTTCCACCCCGGGCTCGGTCGAACCGGGGCGCAGGTCCGCGTACTCCGAGATCAGCCGGGCGGCGGCGGCCCGGCTCGCCTCCACCCGCTGCTGCTGGGCGAGGAGTTCGGCCTGCTGCCGGGCGAGCAGCAGCTCCATGCCGACGTCCGGACTCACCGCCCGGATCGTCCCCGGGCTGTCGTACGAGGGCCGGGCGAGGCCCAGCTCGCTGAGCCGGTCGAGGGCGCCGCGCACCCTCGCCTCCGGCAGCCCCAGCCGCGCGCCGATCGCGGCGACGCCGTCCTCGGGGTGCGCGAGCATGCCCCGGTAGACCGACTCCGAATCCTGGTCGAGACCCAGCAGCGTGAACAAAGTAGAGGCCCCCCTCCTCGATGATCTTGCCCTCGCATACTCGCACGCCCGTACCGGCGGGGAGGAGGGAATGCGGCCCAGGAGGCCCCTTCCGGCCACGGCTCGAAGGGGCCACGGCGAGTCGCTGGGTTTTGGACACCACGCCCGCCAGGCTGGACGCATGTACCTGATCCACGCCCAACTCAGGCCTCCTGGCGTGCAGTTCCTGCCCGAGGACGCTGCTGTCCGGGCGCTCGCCCTCGCCCTCCCGGAGGAGCGTGTCGAGCACGTCAGCGCCCATCCGGACGCCCTCCCGCTGCCCGTGCTCGGCGTCTTCCTGCTGGCCGGTTCGCTGGCGGAGGCCGAGTCCCGGGCGGCGGCGCTCTGCCGGCGCCTGGTGGAGCGGCACCCGGCGCTCGCCGGATGGCGGCTGAGCGGGGCGGAGGCGCCCCTCCTGGCCCCATTGGGACACGGCCTCTTGGGGCCAGCCGTCGGCCCTTCCACCGGTCCCGGCCGACGGCGAGAGTAGAGATCGCCGGAAGGACGCCACCGCGGGGCGCAGCGCCGGCACCGAACTCCCTCACTCCTCTGCCGGACCTCGCCGTCCCGTACCCGAAAGGCCGACCGACATGACCAGCCTCCGTACCCTCAAGGCCGCCGCGGCTCTCGCCACCGCCACCACCGCGCTCCTCCTCGCGACGACCGCCGCCGCCGGCGCCATCGGCGCTCAGCCCGCCGCGCCGCAGACCGCGGTCACTGTCGTGGCGGGGGTGGACCTGGGCACGGTCACCGGCACGGGAACGGGCACGGGTACGGGCACGGGTACGGGAACTGGCACGGACGACTTCGGCTGGCAGTAGCGGTCACTCGGTGGCGATGGCGTCGAGCTGGGCCCGCAGGTAGCCGTGCGACTCGATGCCGTTGATCGTGGTGCCGGGCGTGCACTCGTAGAAGTAGACGAGGGACATCAGCTCCTCGGTGGGAGCCTCCGCGGGCGGCGGCAGCACCCGGTGTCGGCCGGAGCGCCACCGGCCACCTGTCCAGCCGGCCATCAGATCCCCGATGTTGACGGTGAAGGCGTCGGCGTCCGGGTCGTACGGGGCGTCCTGCCAGCCGTCCTCGTCGGTGAACAGCTGCAGCCCGCCCCGGCCCGCCTGCCGGTCCAGGATCGTCACCGTGCCGAAGTCGGTGTGCGGCCCGATCCGGAACTGCCCCGGCTCGGGTGGCCCGGTCCGGTCGAGCCCCGGATACCAGTTGATGTTGAAGCCGAAGGTGGGGTGCCCGGTGTGCCGGGTGAAGAAGTCCCGCTCCTCGCCGAGCGCGAGCCCGAGCAGGTCGAGGACGTGGTCCGAGAGCTCCCGCATCTGCGCCAGGTACGTCTCCACCAGCGGCCTGAGCTCCGGCACCTCGGCAGGCCAGGTGTTCGGCAGGAACCACTCGGCGTCCACGGCCGGGTCCCCGGTCGGCTCCTCCGCCGCGAAGGACAGCGACTCCTTCAGGTCGGGCGGTGTCGCCGTGCCCTCGGCGTAGCCGTTCGCCTCGGCGCCGGGACCGAGCCAGCCGCGTCCGCCGACCTTCACCGCGTACGGCTCCTTGGCGGCGGCCGGGAGGTGGAAGAACCGCCGGGCGACGGCCCGGATCTCCGCCCTCAGCCCGGGGTCCACCCCGTGCCCGCTGACCAGCAGGAACCCGGCCCTGCGAAGGGCCCGGTCGACGGCCGGCAGCTGCGGGCCGGGCGGGAGCCGCAGATCGATGACGGGAAGCCGGGCCTCGCTCATGATTGGTGCTCCTGGCTGCTGTCCCGGCCGATGCCCTCGCCAGTTCCCGCGCCGACGCCGTCGCCGATGCCGTCGCCGATGTCCTCGCTCCACAGGGCGGGGTGCTCCGCGATGAACCGGCTCATCAGCGCGACGCACTCGGGGTCGTCCAGGACAAGCACCTCCACCCCGTGCTCCGCCAGCCAGCCGTGCCCGCCGTGGAAGGTGCGGGCCTCGCCGACCACCACGCGCGAGATGCCGAACTGCCGGACCAGACCGGAGCAGTACCAGCACGGCGACAGGGTCGTCACCATCGTCGTACCCCGGTACGAGCGCTGCCGGCCCGCCGCCCGGAAGGCGGCCGTCTCCGCGTGCGCCGACGGATCCCCGTCCTGCACCCGCCGATTGTGCCCGCGCCCGAGCAGTCGCCCGTCCGGGCCGTAGAGTGCGGCCCCGATCGGCACCCCGCCCTCGGCGAGCCCGGCGCGCGCCTCACCGAGCGCGGTGGTGAGCCAGTGGCGGGCCTGTTCCTGGTCCATGCGGGGAGCCTTCCCCGGGGAGGTGCCGAGATCACACGACCGCGGCAGCCTGCTCCTCGTAGGGGAAGCGGGCGAGCGGGGCCTCGCCCTGGAAGAAGGTCCTGGCGCGGTTCATCGCCTGCTCGTCGGCCCGCACCCGGCCGGGCCGGGAGCCCGTCCCGGTCAGGACCCCGCCGAAGTGCATCCGCAGATAGGCCGCCGAATGGCTCAGGCCGGTCACCAGGCCGTCCGCGACCACGTGATCGGCGTCGGCCATGGCCGTCACCCCCCACAGCGTGCCGCCCGCCATCCGCCCCTTGAAGTCCGAGCCGGGCACGTTCAGCCAGCCCGACCAGTAGTCCAGGTAGCGCTTGGCCTGTGCGGAGAGGCTGTACCAGTAGAGCGGCGAGACGATGACGATGTCGGTGGCCTCCATGGTGGCCTGCCGCAACAGCTCCTCGTTCGCCGTGACCTGCCGGTCGCCGGTCTCGTGCCGCCCGTCCTGGAAGTCGGGCAGCACGATCCGGTTCAGATCCACCCAGCGCTGCGGGACGTCGGCGGGCAGATGCGCGGCGGCGGCGCGGGCGAGTATCTCGGAGTTGCCGTCGGCGCGGGAGCTGCCGAGGACGAAGAGGAACGAGCGGTCGAGGGTCATGCCGCTGCCAACTCCGAGGTCTCCGGGGCTATTCCTCGGCGGAGGGCGTGACGTAGGAGCCCTTGCCGCGGACAGTGATCACGAGCCCGCGCTCCCGTAGTTCCTGGGTGGCACGCCGAGCGGTGAGGCGGGCTACGCCGTACTCCTCGGCCAGGCGGTGTTCGGAGGGGATCGGGCGATCGGGGGCGAGGCTGCCCGAGGTGATCTGCTCGGCGATGGCATTGGCGAGCTGGACGTAGAGCGGGGTGGCGCTCTGCGGGTCCAGAGGGCCGCTTGCGGCGGAAGATTCGCTCATACGTCCAACATAGAGCGGTGCGCAACTCCACGATCGAGTGGATCTGTCTGCACTTGTATACAGAGGGCTGGGACCCGAGCTAGCGTTTTTGCGCAAGCGAAGACCCCGGCGGCCGCTGGTACCGGCCCCGGGGCATGGCCACCAACCTCAACGGAGTTGATGACGTGCGGCACCTTATCGCGCACACCCTGGGCGGAGCCCTTGTCCCCGCTCTCCTCTGGCTGCTGACCCTGACCCTGCCGCCCACCGGCCGGCACCGCACGCGGGCGGCTCAGCGCAGGCGACGGCGCGCGTTGTGGCTGGCCACGGTCGGGGTGGACATCGACCACCGCGACATCCACGCTCATGTCGGCGCCCACGTCGGCGTCGCCCGATGAGCCGCTGCGGGGCGCGGCGCCCTTCGATCGCCGTCGTCGAGGTGATGCGGGCGGTGTGCGCGGGGTCGGTCTGCGTGCTTGCCACGGGCCACGAAGGCCCGCACCGCGACCGCGCGGGCGACGCCTGGTGGGTGACACCGGAGATCGCGGACGCGGTGAGCGTGTCCCTCTTCACCCACGTGCTCGCGGGTGGCCGCCTGGAACCGGCGGAGGAGCCGGCGTACCGGTCGCCCCGCTGCGTCGTCGGCCTCCACGACCGCTGCCGGGACCATGTGCCGCGCGATTCGGGCGTACCGGGAGTCCGCTACCTCGTGTGCGAGTGCGTCTGCCACTGTCGGGGGCTGGGTTCCTGGGGGTGAGGGCCCTGCGTGAGCTTCTGGTGCGGCCGCCCTCTTTCCGAGTGTGGCCCCCGGAGTCCCCGCGTCAAGGGCGCCTCCGGCGTCGCGATGCGATGGGCTGCGCCCACCCTTGACCCGGTGCCACCGGGGTCCTTTGACCACTCGGAGGGCGGCCCGGGGGCCCGGCCACGCGGAACGGTCCGGGTAGCCATCCCCGCCGTGGGCGGGTGGCGGCCCGGTGGTGGGTGGGCCCGGGTATCGCTCCGCGCCGGGGATGTTCTGCTGCCCGGTGGGTGGGGGCTCGGTTCGGGGTTGCTGTCTGAGGACCACTTGCCCGCCGTTTAGGGGTGCGCCGGGGCGAAATGGGGTGGCTGGGGCCCGACTCGGCGGCTGATGGCGGTCTTAGGGTCGGGCTGCATGCCCCGCTGATCACTCCCGGTGGGTGTGAGGGGTGGTGGGCGTGCAAGGTCCGGAATCCCAGGCTCTCGGTGAGACGAGTGGGGCTCGTGTGACTGGTGAGGCGACCTGCGGACGCGTACGGCCCGGGCAAGTGCGCAGGAGCGGCCTCATCGCGGTAGCCGTCGAAGGGGCACAGGGTCAGGAGAACGATTGCGTCAATGGTTGTATCGAGTCAAGTAATTGGAACGACGGTCCATCCCCTGGGGCGTGCCCTAGCTGTTTCGGGAGGCGGTGGCCGTGGCGCGGGGCGCTGCCTGGCGTCTCATGACGTACGTGTTCCCGATGTCGGGGTCGCCGTAGAAGAAGAACAGCTTCAGCGCCCTGTGTTGATCGCGGTCCACGTAGAAGTGCCACGTGTACGTCGTGGGTGGCGGGGCCGGGGTCGAAGTGCCGGGCGCGGCCGTGGTGTCACGCATCGCCGATCCGGTCCGGGTCGTCATGGTGAGACGGACGTCCTGGCCGTCGGCATCGTCGGTCAACTCCCAGGTCCCCGTGCCGGACACCCGCCAGCCGTCGTCGAAGTCGAAGTACTGGCCGTCGAGCCGCTGCAGGAGGGCTGTACCGTCCGGGCGGAGTGTCAGTCGCGTGTCGTCGATGTTCTCCCAGCTTCCCGCGACCTCGGCCGCCGTGGCGTCGTGAAGGTGCCCTCGAAGTACTGGTAGGGGCCGGCGCATGCGCTCAAGACGGTCAGCCCCATCGCCACGCCCCAGAGGGTGAACCCCTGCCCCCGCAGCTTGTTCTTCCCCACCGCCTGCCCCCTGTCCGCGCCCCGAGTCGACCCGTCCCGGGAGGGGCATCGGTGCCTTGTCGGTGGCTGTACGTGCCTCGTCGGTGGCTTGTCGGAGGGGGCGACCAGTCTCGCACGCAGGGAAGTTCCGCAGACGGTCGAGGAGCACACAGTGTCCACGCGCAGGGAATCGAAGAGCCCGAAGAACATCAGCGTCCTGATCTCCGGCGCCAGCATCGGCGGCCCCACCCTCGCCTACTGGCTGGACCGGTACGGATTCCGCGTCACCGTGGTGGAGCGGTCCATCGGGCTGCGGCCGGGCGGGCAGGCGATCGACGTACGAGGCCCGGCTCTTGAAGTCGCCGAGCGGATGGGGGTACTGGAGGAGATTCGCCGCCGGAGTACCGCCCTGCGCGGGATGTCGATCGTCGACGGCGACGGCAACGAGCTGTCCAGGACCACCGAACACACCATGAGCGGCGGGCAGATCGGCAGCCCGGACGTGGAGATCCTGCGCGACGAGCTTGCCCAGGTCCTGTACGACGCGGGCGGCAGCGGCAGCGGCATCGAGTATCTCTTCGGGGACTCCATCGCCACGCTCGAACAGGACGACGACGAGGTGCGGGTCGTGTTCGACAGCGGCGCGTCACGCGCCTTCGATCTGGTCGTCGGCGCCGACGGCGTGCACTCCCACACGCGCGGACTCGTCTTCGGCCCGGAGGAGAACTACCTGCGCCACCTGGGTGGTTACCTGGGGGTGTGGACGGTTCCCAACCATCTCGGCCTGGACCGCTGGGAGGTGATCTACCAGATGCCGGGGCGTGATGTCTGGGGCGCGATGGTGATGAGTGTGCGGGACAACACGGAGGCCCGCGCCTTCATCGGAATCGAATCCGACCAGCCGCCCGCGACCTTCCTCCCGCGGGACACCGACGAGCAGAAGCGCCTCGTCGCCCGCGCGTACGAGGGTGCCGGCTGGGAGATGCCGAGGCTGCTCAAGGAGATGTGGAACGCACCCGACTTCCACCTCGACGCGCTGGCACAGATCCACATGGACACCTGGTCCCGCGGCCGGGTGACGCTCCTCGGCGACGCGGGCTACTGCGCGTCGCCCGCCTCCGGCCAGGGGACCACGATGGCCATGACCGCCGCGTACATCCTCGCGGGCGAGCTCGGTGCCGCACCCGGCGACCACGGCGCTGCTTTTGCCGCGTACGAGAGGGAGTTGCGTGACTTCGTGGCCGACAACCAGAACATCGCACTGATCAACCAGGCCGCAAAGCGCGCACAGCGAGAAGCGACGGCGGACCAGGCCGCGCCTCTCCCCAGGCACGAGGACGAGGCATTCGCGGAGGCCTTCGCAAAGGTCGGTGCCTTCCGGCTCAAGGACTACGCGGTGTCTCCTCGATGACTTCTGCCTCCCCGGACTGCCACAGTCCCAGCTTCTCCGGGTTGCGGACCGCCCAGATGCGCGTGACGCGGTCGCCCCTGACCTCGAGGGCGGCGACGGTGACCGTGGTGCCGGTGTGCTGGGCGATCAGGCCGGGGGTGCCGTTGACGGTGCGTTCCAGGAGGGTGAGGCCGGGGGCCTTGGCGGCGATGAAGAGGAGGTAGTCGGCGATGCGGGCCGCGCCTTCGAGGGGGCGCAGGACGGCGCCGGCCAGGCCGCCGCCGTCGGCGACCAGGGTGGCGTCCGGGGCGAGCAGGGCGACCAGGGCCTCGATGTCCTGGGCCTCCCAGGCCTCCTTGAAGGCGCGCACCAGGCGGGCCGGCGCGGTGGACGGTGACGGGGCCGGGGCCGGGTCCGGGGTGGTGCCCCGGACGCGGCGGCGGGCCGAGGCGGCGAGCTGGCGGCAGGCGGCCGGGGTGCGGCCGACCATCGCGGCCACCTCGGGGAAGGGGTAGCGGAAGACGTCGTGGAGGACGAAGGCGACCCGTTCGGCCGGGGTCATCGCCTCCAGGACGACGAGGAGGGCCATGTTCACGGACTCGTCCAGGGTGATCCGGTCCGCCGGGTCGGCGGGCCCGGAGCCGGCCGCTCCCGTCCACTCGGTGCGGTCGGGCAGCGGCTCGGGGATCCACTCGCCGACATAGCGCTCGCGCCGGGCCCGCGCGGAGCCCAGCTGGTCAAGACAGACCCGGGTCGCGACCGTGGTCAGCCACGCGCCCGGGTTCTCGACCGCGTCCTGCCGTTCACGCGTCAGCCCGTACCAGCGCGCGTACGTCTCCTGCACCGCGTCCTCGGCCTCGGCCACCGAACCGAGCAGCCGGTAGGCCAGGTTGATCAGGTGGCGCCGCTCGCTGATGACGCCGGCCAGGTCGCTCGGCTCGTCCACTGTTTCGTCCCCCTCGTTCTCCGCCCGCGCCTCACACTTCGCGGCGCTGTGTCGTCGGGGATACGACACACCCTCCGAGGGCCCGAGCGAAAAGGATTTCGTCATGACCGAGAGCAGTACCCGTACGTTCACCCGGATCGCGATCGGCCTCCAGACGCTCACGCTCTTCTTCCAGGCGACGACCGCCGGGCTGCTCCTCGCCACCTCCTACGGCGAGACGTTGCACAGCGTGGGCGCGCGGGTGATGTACGGGGCGACGATGCTCTACGTGCTCGCCGCCGTCCTCGCCTGGAAGCCGGGCGGCGGCTCGCCGCGGCCGGTCCTGTACTCCACCGGGTTCCTCGTCCTCGCCTCCGTGCAGGTGGTGCTCGGCATCGCGCACCTGCCTGCCGCGCATGTACCCCTCGGGGTCCTCATGTTCGGCCTGAGCGTCCTCGACCTGGGCCGATCGGTGGCCCCGATGGCCCCATCGGCAGGACGCCCCACTGGCGCGTGGACCGGGATCAGCCCTCGTTCGTAGCGTCATGGGCATGAGAAACGAGACCAGGGGAAACCTCGAACTGACCGCCGCCATGGTGCTCTCCGGCACCCTCGGCATCTTCGTCGTCGAGTCGGGGGCCTCCCCGTTCGACGTCGTCTTCTTCCGGTGCCTCTTCGGGGCCCTCGCCCTCGGGGCCTACAGCCTGGCGCGCGGCTTCTTCACCGGGCACGGGTTCACCGCGAAGAAGCTCGGGCTCGCGGCGCTCGGCGGGGCGTTCATCGTCTTCAACTGGGTGTTCCTCTTCGAGGCGTACGAGGCCACCTCGATCTCCTTCGCCACCGTCGTCTACCACACACAGCCGTTCTTCCTGGTGCTCCTCGGCGCCGCCGTCCTGCGGGAGCGGATCAGCGCCGCGAAGGTCGGCTGGCTCGCCGTCGCCTTCGCCGGGCTCGTTCTCGTCTCCGGCATCCGGCCCGGGGACACGGCGTCGCTGAAGGGCCTCGGCTTCGCGCTCGCCGCCGCCGTGCTCTACGCCCTGTCGACGATCGTGACCAAGCGGATCAGCGGCGTACGGCCGCATCTGATCGCGCTCGTGCAGGTCACCACGGGCATCCCGCTCCTGCTGCCCTTCGCCGACTTCGGCGAGGCCGCGCGGCTCGGGGCCGGGTGGGGCTGGCTCGTCGGGCTCGGGGTCATCCACACCGGAGTGATGTACGTGCTGATGTACGCGGCGTACGCCAAGCTGCCCACCGCCCGGATCGCCGTACTCGCCTTCACCTACCCGGCCGTCGCGATGGTGGCCGACTGGGCCGTGTACGGGCACCACATCGGGCTCGTCCAGGCGTTCGGCGTCCCGCTGATCGTGCTCGCCAGCCTCAGGGTCACCCTCGCTGCTCGGACACCAGCCGCCGCGCCTGCTCCACGAACAGCCGGACGTGTTCCGGAAGCCGCTTCCCCCGTCGCCACGCGATCTGCGTGAAGAGAGTGAAGGGCGGCTGCCAGTCCAGTGCCACCAGGGCCCCGGACGCCAGTTCCTCGCGGACGGCGATCCGGGGCAGCAGTGCGATGCCGAGCCCGGCCGCCACGCCCCGCTTGCTCGCCTCGATCGTGCCGTACTCGGTGAACACCGGCCCGTACGGCCGCAGTTCCGCCTCGAACAGATCCCGGTACGCGCACCCCGGCTCCGTGCCCACGAGCGCCGCGCCCGCGAGCTCCGCGGCGGTGAGACCGGTCCGGCCGGCCAGCGGGTGGCGCGGCGAGGCGAGCAGGACCAGCGGCTCCTCGGTGAGGACCTCGCTCTCCAGACCTTCGTGCTCCGTCTCCCGTTCCATCAGGAGCCCGAGGTCGTACGTCCCCACCCGCAGCGCCTGCCGGGTCGCGTCGCCGAGTGTGGGGCGCAGCGCGAGCCGGACGCCCGGGTAGCGGTGGTGGAAGAGTTCGAGGAGCGGCGTCAGGCGGTAGGAGGTGAGCGACTCCATGGTGCCGACGGCGATCGTCCCGGCCGGTTCGCCGCCCCCGGTGACGGCGGCGCGGGCCTCGTCGGCGAGGGCGATGATCTGGCGGGCGTACGGCAGCAGCCGCTCGCCCGCCTCGGTGAGCCGGATCCGGGAGCCGAGCCGCTCGAAGAGGTCCACGCCGAGGGAGGACTCCAGGGCGCGGATCTGGCTGGTGACGCTGGACTGGGCGTAGGTGAGCTCGGTGGCGGCCCGGGTGAAGGACCCCATCGCGGCGACCTTCTCGAAGGTCACGAGGAGCCGGAGCTCCATGTCAGGCCTTCTCGCCTTCCTCGCCCCGCGCCTCGCCGCCCTGCTCGCGGCGCTTCAGTTCCTCCTCGCGGCGGCGCAGGTCGGCCTCCCAGTCCTTGAGCAGGGACTCGTCCTTCTTGTTCTCTTCGCGCAGGGACTTCAGGAACTCGGGATTGTCGTCCGGCGCGATCCACTCGTGGCGGTGGTTGGCGTGCCACTCGGAGGGCGTGCGGCCGCCGACCGGGGGCCGGCGCAGCTTGCCGGCCGCGAACCAGACGATCGGTCCGACGATCCAGAAGAGCAGGATGATGATGACCCAGACGACCTTGGGGAGGTGCTTGACCTCGTCCTCGGGGGTGTTGAGGCAGTCGATCAGCGAGTAGATGACCAGCGCCAGCGGCAGGATGAACATCAGTGCCCTGAGCATGTGGGACGGCCCCCTGGAAGCAACGGCGGGCAGCGTGTTTCGGCGGCCCCGGTGACGCGCCCAGCCTAGCCGGTGACCGATACTGACCCCTATGGCTTACGACGATCTCCGCTCGCTGCTCCGGGCGCTGGAGCGCGAAGGCGACCTCAAGCGCATCAAGGCCGAAGTCGACCCGTACCTGGAGGTCGGGGAGATCGTCGACCGGGTGAACAAGGCGGGAGGTCCGGCGCTCCTCTTCGAGAACGTCAAGGGCTCCGCCATGCCCCTCGCGATGAACGTGTTCGGCACGGACCGGCGTCTCCTCAAGGCGCTCGGCCTGAAGTCGTACGGGGAGATCAGCGAGAAGATCGGCGGGCTGCTCAAGCCGGAGCTGCCGCACGGCTTCGTCGGGGTGCGGGAGGCGTTCGGGAAGCTGGGCTCGATGGTCCATGTGCCCCCGAAGAAGGTCAAAGAGGCTCCTGTCCAGGAGGTCGTGCTCACCGGCGACGACGTCGACCTGGACCGGCTGCCGGCCCTCTTCACCTGGCCGAAGGACGGCGGCTCCTTCTTCAACCTGGGCCTGACCCACACCAAGCACCCGGAGACCGGGGTCCGCAATCTCGGCCTCTACCGGCTCCAGCGGCACGACAAGCGCACCATCGGCATGCACTGGCAGATCCACAAGGACAGCCGCAACCACTACGCGGTGGCGGCGGAGCGCGGTGAGCGGCTGCCGGTCGCGATCGCCTTCGGCTGCCCGCCGGCCGTGACGTACGCCTCCACCGCCCCGCTGCCGGGCGACATCGACGAGTACCTCTTCGCGGGCTTCGTGCAGGGCAAGCGGATCGAGATGGTCGACTGCAAGACCGTCCCGCTCCAGGTCCCGGCGCAGGCGGAGGTGGTGATCGAGGGCTGGCTGGAGCCGGGCGAGATGCTGCCGGAGGGGCCCTTCGGTGACCACACCGGCTTCTACACGCCGCAGGAGCCGTTCCCGGCGCTGAAGATCGACTGCGTCACGATGCGGAGGCGTCCGCTGCTCCAGTCGATCGTGGTCGGCCGGCCGCCGACCGAGGACGGGCCGCTCGGGCGGGCCACGGAGCGCTTCTTCCTGCCGCTTCTCAAGATCATCGTGCCGGACATCGTGGACTACCACCTGCCGGAGTCCGGCGGCTTCCACAACTGCGCGATCGTCTCGATCGACAAGAAGTACCCGAAGCACGCGCAGAAGGTCATGCACGCCATCTGGGGCGCGCACATGATGTCGCTGACCAAGCTGATCATCGTGGTCGACAAGGACTGTGATGTGCACGATCTGCACGAGGTGTCCTGGCGGGCGCTCGGCAACACGGACTACGCCCGCGACCTGACGGTCGTCGAGGGCCCGGTGGACCACCTGGACCACGCCTCCTACCAGCAGTTCTGGGGCGGCAAGGCGGGCATCGACGCGACGAGGAAACTGCCCGAGGAGGGCTACACCCGGGACGGCGGCTGGCCGGACATGGTCGAGTCGGACCCGGCGACGGCGGCCCTGGTGGACCGCCGCTGGAAGGAGTACGGGCTGTGACCACCGCCGCGGTGCCGGGCGCCCGGCCCGGCCGTACGAAGGCGTTCCTGCGCCTCGTGATGATCGAGCACTCGGTCTTCGCGCTGCCCTTCGCGTACATCGCCTCGCTCACCGCGATGTTCCAGCTCGACCAGCGGATCCACTGGTGGACGCTGTTCCTGGTGACCGTGTGCATGGTGGGTCTGCGGACCTTCGCCATGGCGTGCAACCGGATCATCGACCGCGAGATCGACGCGCGTAATCCGCGCACCGCGAACCGGGAGCTGGTGACGGGGGCGGTGTCGGTGCGGTCCGCGTGGACCGGGGCCGGGGTGGCCGTCGTGGTCTTCCTAGGGGCGGCCGCGCTGCTCAACCCGCTGTGCCTGGCGCTCGCGCCGCTCGCCGTCATCCCGATGGTGGTCTATCCGTACGGCAAGCGGTTCACCAACTTCCCGCACGCGATCCTCGGCCTCGCCCAGGCCATCGGCCCGATCGGCGCGTGGCTCGCGGTGACGGGGGAGTGGTCCTGGGACGCGGTGATCCTGGGCCTCGCGGTCGGCATCTGGATCGGCGGCTTCGACCTGATCTTCGCCTGCCAGGACGTCCAGGCGGACCGCGCCCACGGCGTCATGTCCGTCCCGGCCCGCTTCGGCATCCCGGCCGCCCTGTGGGGCGCGCGGGTGTCGGCGGTCGTGACGACGGGCCTGCTGGTCTGGTACGCGCTGGTCACGGACGCGGGCGGGTTCTTCTGGGCCGGGCTGGTGGTCGTGGCGGTCGCCTTCTGCTACGAGCACTCGATCGTGAAGCCGCACGACCTGTCCCGCCTGAACCGGGCGTTCTTCACGACGAACGGCTTCATCGGCGTCTGTCTCTTCCTGTGCGCGCTGCTCGATCTGCTGGTGCGCGGGCTGACGCTCTGAGCTCTGAGGCCCAGGCCGCTCTGGCACCCGGGCCGCGCTGACACCCGGGCCCGGCCGGTCCCGCGTGCTTACGCGCGGAGCGCGGACGGGCCCGGGCGACGGCGCGGCAGGAAGGCCGCGCCCGCGCCCGCGAGCAGTCCGAAGAGGTGGCCCTGCCAGCTGATGCCGGCCTGGGGGACCAGGCCGGTGAGCAGGGTGCCGCCCCAGAGCGCGGCGACTGCCAGGCCGACGACCACCTCCAGCGGGCGCCGGTTCACGAAGCCGCGGGTCACCAGATAGCCGAACAGGCCGAAGACGACGCCGGAGGCGCCGGCCGTGATGCTGTTCGACGGGGAGAACAGCCAGACCCCGAGCCCGTCGGCGACCACGATCAGGGCGACGACGCCGAGGAGCCGCCGGATCCCGCCGAGTGCGGCGAGGAAGCCGAGCACAAGCAAGGGGACGCTGTTCGAGGCGACGTGTCCGAAGCCGAAGTGGAGGAAGGCGGCGGGCACGATGTGCGCGAGTCCCGCGGTCTCGCGCGGGACGATGCCGTACGCGTCCAGGGCGTGCCCGGTCGCGAAGTCGACGCCCTCCAGGACCCACAGCAGGGCGACCCAGCCCGTCATCAGTTTGACGGCGGCCTTCGCCCGGTCGGCCCGACTCCACTCCGGGATCCCCGTGGCGCCCCCGCCGGCGGTTCCGTTCCAGGTCATCGCAGCCCCCCTGCGTGTTGCGCGTACCCCGCGCGGTGAACGTCGGGGGCACCTTACCGACTGCCCGGCACGCCCCGCCGGATAGGCTCGTCGGCGTGGAGCGCGTGGAGCCGGAGAACAGCAAGCAGCGTCGTCCCTGGGTGGTCGGGGTGTCCGGGGCGTCCGGGACGCCGTATGCCGCCGCCGTGGTGCGGGGGCTGCTCGCGGCGGGGGAGAGCGTCGATCTGGTGGTGTCGCGGGCCTCGCGGCTGACGCTGCTCGACGAGACGGGAATCGCGTTCCGGGACGCGCACTGGCGCGAGGACCTGGCCGTGTGGCTGGCGCGGGGCGCCGACGGGAAGCCCGGCACCTTCGGCGGTGTCGACGTGAGCGACGTGCGGTACTGGGCGGCCGGGGACCTGGCCGCGGGGCCGTCCTCGGGGTCGTACCCCGTCAAGGGAATGCTGGTGGTGCCGGCGTCGACGGCCGCGGTGGCGGGTATCGCGCTCGGGCTCTCGAAGGATCTGCTGCAGCGGGTCGCGAGCGTGACGCTCAAGGAGCGGCGGCCGCTGGTGGTCGCCGTGCGGGAGACGCCGCTGAACGGGCAGACCCTCAGGCACATGGTGGCGCTGGACGAGGCGGGCGCCGTGGTGCTGCCCGCCTCTCCAGGGTTCTACGCGGGTGCGACGCACATCCAGGACCTCGTGGACTTCGTCGCGGGGCGGGTGCTCGACGCGGCAGGGGTGCCGCACCGGCTGTACCGCCGTTGGGAGGGAGAGCTCGGTGGAGCACTCCGGACCCCGTAGAGGACTAGCGCTTCTTGGCGGCCTTCTTGGCGGCGCGCTTCGCAGCGGCGGAGGTCTTGTACGCACGCGAGCGGTTGGCCAGGTCCTGCAGCTCGCGCATACGGGCGTAGGCCATCTCGATCGTGTACATGGTGGACACCACTCCTGAAAGATCGTCTTTGATCCACTGAAAGATTCACAGGGTGTCGGCCCCTGTGTACCTTAGATTCTATACCTAAACTCGCGGTACCGCTGGACAATGGAAGGTATTTCCCTATGGACGCCGTGGACAGTCAGCTCATCCAGGCCCTGCGCGAGAACGGCCGGGCCTCGTACGCCGAGCTCGGGCGGCTCGTCGGGCTCTCCGGCCCCTCCGTCACCGACCGCATCAACCGTCTGGAGGCCGCCGGGGTCATCACCGGCTACCGCGCCACCGTCGACGCGGCCTCCCTCGGCCTCGGTGTCACCGCCCTCATCGGCATCTCCCTCTCCGACGCCGCCGACCACGAGGACGTGGCCCGGCGTCTGAAGGACCTCGCCGAGATCGAGGACTGCTGGTTCATCGCCGGCGACGACTCCTTCATGCTCAAGGTCCGCGCCAGCGACGTCGACGGCCTGGAGAAGACGATCCGCCGCCTCTCCGGCACCAAGGGCGTCTCGCGCACCCGGACCACGATCGTGCTCTCCACCAAGTGGGAGAACCGGGTCGGAGAGCTGCCGGAAAGCGTCTGAGAGTACGGTTGGGACGCCTGAAGACGGAGATATGGGAGGCGGGCTTGATGGACGCTGGGCTCAAGCGTGAGCTGGAGCAGAAGGTGCTGGCCGGTGAGCGGCTGAGCCGCGAGGACGGCATCGCGCTCTACGCGTCCGACGACCTCGCCTGGCTCGGCGGTCTGGCCCACGAGGTCCGGACCCGCAAGAACGGCGACGTGGTCCACTTCAATGTCAACCGGCATCTGAACATGACCAACGTCTGCACCGCCTCCTGCGCCTACTGCTCCTTCCAGCGCAAGCCGGGCGAGAAGGACGCGTACACCATGCGCATCGAGGAGGCCGTGCGCCTCGCGAAGGCGATGGAGAGCGAGAATCTCACCGAACTCCACATCGTCAACGGGCTGCACCCCAACCTGCCCTGGCGCTACTACCCGCGCTCGCTCTCCGAGCTGAAGAAGGCGCTCCCGGACGTCTCCCTCAAGGCCTTCACCGCCACCGAGATCCACCACTTCGAGACCATCTCGGGGCTCAGCGCGAGCGAGATCCTCGACGAGCTGATCGAGGCCGGTCTGGAGTCGCTGACCGGTGGCGGCGCCGAGATCTTCGACTGGGAGGTCCGGCAGCACATCGTGGACCACGACACCCACTGGGAGGACTGGTCCCGGATCCACCGCCTCGCGCACGAGAAGGGGCTCAAGACCCCGGCCACGATGCTGTACGGGCACATCGAGGAGCCGCGCCACCGCGTGGACCATGTGCTGCGGCTGCGCGAGCTCCAGGACGAGACCGGCGGCTTCCAGGTCTTCATCCCGCTGCGCTACCAGCACGACTTCGTGGACATGAAGGACGGCAAGGTCCGCAACAGGCTCCAGGCGCGGACCACGATGGCGACCGGCGCCGAGGCCCTGAAGACCTTCGCCGTCTCCCGGCTGCTCTTCGACAACGTCCCGCACGTCAAGGTCTTCTGGGTGATGCACGGCGTCCAGACCGCGCAGCTGGCCCTCCAGCACGGCGCGGACGACATGGACGGCTCGGTCGTCGAGTACAAGATCACGCACGACGCCGA
Organism: Streptomyces sp. NPDC048623; assembly: GCF_040650755.1. Taxonomy (NCBI): domain Bacteria; kingdom Bacillati; phylum Actinomycetota; class Actinomycetes; order Kitasatosporales; family Streptomycetaceae; genus Streptomyces; species Streptomyces sp. NPDC048623. Next base: position 82,419 of record NZ_JBEZHV010000020.1, on the reverse strand, counting down.
CAACTACGGCACCCCGAACAAGCTGACCCGGGAGGACCTCCTGGAGCTGATCCGGGACGCCGGCTTCCGGCCGGTCGAGCGCAACACGCGCTACGAGGTCATCCGCGAGTACCCGGGTCCGGACGCCGGGCGCCGCGAGTCGCCGCAGCCGATGCGGGTCTGACCCTCGGGGTCCGCCCCCCTCGGTACGAGCTACGGGCTACGGGCTACGGGCTACGAGTCACGAGTCACGAGTCACCTCAGCGTCAGCAGCATCGCGATGTCGTCGCGGTCGTCGCCCGGGGCCACCCGGATGGCGGCCGGGACGCGTCCGACCTCCTTGTAGCCGGCCCGCGCGTAGAAGGTGTCGACGCCGGTGCCGCCGCGGCAGGTGAGCCGGATCGCCTCGATGTGCTCGAAGCCCTCGGCGGTACGGGCGGCGTGCTCGGCAGCCGCCATGAGGTCGAGTCCGTACCCCTTGCCCTGGTGCCTGGGGTGCACCATCACCGTGTACAGCCACACCCAGTGCGTCATCAGGCGGTGGCTGTTGTACGTGAAGAACGCGGTCGCGGCGATCTCGCCGTCCGCGTCCCGGCCGACGAGCAGCCGGGTGTCTCCCTTCGCCATGCCGACCAGGTGCTGGAGCAGCGCGGGCCGGATCTCCTCCGGTGTCACGGGCGGGACGAAGCCGACGGCGCCGCCCGCGTTGGAGACGTCCGCCCAGAGGGCGAGGACGCCGTCGCGCAGGGCGCGGTCGACGGCCGGATCCAGCTCGAAGGTAAGGGTCATGGCGGCAGCTTATGTATTACCTCGGGGAGGCTCAAGGGTCTTCCGACCTTCGGCCGTACGGATCGGGACCTTCGGCCCGTCGGGGACACGTCAAGAACGGGGTACCTTCTCAGTGGAGCTTGTGAAAGCTTTCACGAGAGCCCGCCCCGTCGAAAGAAGGCCCCGTCATGGCACTTCACGCGCCGGATCGCGCCACCGGTCGCACCACCCTCCCGGGTGACCGGGACGACGTCGTCGTCCGCTCGGCCGTCGCCCGCCGGCTCCTCGCCGTCACCCGCGTCCTCGTCGGCTTCTACTTCCTCTGGCCCTTCCTCGACAAGACCTTCGGTCTCGGCCGGAGCACCCCGGCGGCCGGGGCGTGGGTCGAGGGCGGACACCCCACCGAGGGCTTCCTGCTCCACGGCACCGCCGGCCCGTTCGCCCACATCTTCGACTCGGTGGCCGGGGCCTGGTGGCTCGACACCCTCTTCATGCTCGGCCTCCTCGGTGTCGGACTCGCGATGATCCTCGGCATCGGCATGCGGATAGCCGCCGGCGCCGGAACCCTGCTGGTGGGCTTCATGTGGCTCGTCACCCTGTGGCCCGACACCAACCCGTTCCTCGACGACCACTGGCTGATCGCCCTGCTGCTCCTCGTCACGGCGGCGACCGGCGCGGGCGCGTACTACGGGCTCGGCGCCTGGTGGGCCCGGCTGCCGATCGTCCGCGACCAGCGCTGGCTGATCTGAACCCCGGCTCCGGTGATCGTCCCTCCCCGTGCTTCACTGGAGGGACGATCGTCCGTTATGGGAGGGACTCGTATGCTCCGCTACACCCTGATGCGCCTCGGCATCTTCGCGGGCAGCTTCCTGGCGCTGTGGGGCCTGGTCTATGTCGGCGTGCTGCCGCGTGGCCTCGGCGACTCCAACCTCCTCTGGGTGCTGCTGCTCTCGCTGGTCGTCTCGGCGCCGCTCAGCTTCGTGCTGCTGCGCAAGGAGCGGGACCGGATGAGCGTCGACATCGTCCGGAAGGTCGACCGCGCGAAGGGCCGCCTGGAGGCCAACCGCTCGGCGGAGGACGCCGCGTGACGGCGCGGAGCGCCGCGTAACGCACCTCACACAGAGTCACCCGGGACACCCCGGGCGGGAGCTTCGAAGGCTTCCGCCTGGGGTTTTCTGCGTTTCCAAGGGGGTTTCGCAGGGGTGCCCCCGAAGTGCACATCAAAGAATCGCTTTGAGGTTCTCAAAGTTCAAGTGTTAACGTGCTGCCATGACGACCGCAGTGCGCCTCCTCGATGCCGCGAGCACCCCGCTCGTGGCGCGCCTGCACGTCGATCTGTGCCGCTGTATGTCCGCGGTCTGTTGCCGCGCGCTCTGATCACCGATCTCCGATCTCCGATCACTGATCACTGATCCCCGATCACCGATCCCGGCATCATGCAGCGGCCCGCGCCCCGAGCGTGTGCGCCGCACCCCCGTCCCCTTCATGGAGTGTGTCCGTGTCCGCGTCTTCCGTGCGCATACCCAAGGTCCCGTTCTGGGCCCAGATCGTCGCCGGTCTCGTCATCGGCGTCCTGCTCGGCTGGCTCGCCCGCAGCCAGGACATCGGCTGGCTGCAGGAGACCCTCGCCCAGGTCGGCGGCATCTTCGTCCAGCTGCTCAAGCTGGCCGTCGCCCCGCTCGTCTTCTTCGCGATCCTCGTCTCCATCACCAACCTGCGGAAGGTCAACAACGCGGCCCGGCTCGCCGCGCAGACCCTCGTCTGGTTCATGATCACCTCGCTGATCGCGGTCGGCATCGGCCTCGCGATCGGCCTGATCACCGACCCGGGCGCCGGCACCGGCCTCAGCCCGAAGGACGGCAAGCTGCCCGAGCACACCGGCAGCTGGATCGACTTCCTCACGGGCATCGTCCCGACGGACGTCATCACGCCCTTCACCGAGCTGAACGTCCTGCAGATCGTCTTCATGGCCGCCGTCGCCGGCATCGCCGCCCTCAAGCTCGGCGCCAAGGCCCAGCCGATCCTGTCCCTCTCCGAGTCGGCCCTCGAACTGCTGCAGAAGGCCCTGTGGTGGGTCATCCGGCTCGCCCCGATCGGCACCGCCGGCCTCATCGGCCGCGCCATCGTGAACTACGGCTGGGACCTCATCGGCAAGTACGCGACCTTCACCGCCGACGTCTACATCGGCTGCGCGCTGGTCCTCTTCGGCGTCTACCCGCTGCTCCTCGCGACCGTGGCCAAGCTGAACCCCGTCCAGTTCTTCAAGGGCGCCTGGCCCGCCATCCAGCTGGCCTTCGTCTCCCGCTCCTCCGTCGGCACCATGCCGGTCACCCAGCGGGTCACCGAGCGCCTCGGCGTCCCGAAGGAGTACGCCTCCTTCTCCGTGCCGTTCGGCGCCACGACCAAGATGGACGGCTGCGCCGCGATCTACCCGGCGCTCGCCGCGATCTTCATCGCGCAGATCTTCGACGTGCAGCTGGGCGTCAAGGAGTACCTGCTCATCGCCTTCGTCTCGGTGATCGGCTCGGCGGCCACCGCCGGTCTCACCGGCGCGACGGTCATGCTCACCCTGACCCTGTCCACCCTGGGCCTGCCCCTGGAGGGCGTCGGCCTGCTCATGGCGATCGACCCGATCCTGGACATGATGCGCACCGCCACCAACGTGGCCGGGCAGGCGCTGATCCCGGTGATCGTCTCCGCCCGCGAGAAGATCCTGGACCGCGCCGCCTACGAGTCCGCCTCGGCCTCCCCGGTCGACGACCTGGTGGACGACCTCGTCGTCGAGCAGAAGACGCCGGTCGCCGCAGCGGCCTGACGCTGTAGCGCACCCGGTCGCGAGGCCCGCACCCCTTCGGGGGCGCGGGCCTCGCGCGTACCCGTAGGCTGGCCGCGTGGCGGGGACGAGGAGGCTGCCGCGCGAGGTGCGCGAGCGGCAGATGATGGACGCGGCCGTGCTGACCTTCGGCCGGCGCGGGTACCAGGCGGCGTCGATGGACGAGATCGCCGAGCTCGCGGGGGTCTCCAAACCGCTGGTCTATCTCTATCTGCACTCCAAGGAAGAGCTGTTCACCTCGTGCATCCGGCGTGAGGCCGAGGCGCTGCTCGGCGTCGTGGCCGCCGCCGTGGAGGGCGACGGACCGGCCGAGGAGCGCCTGTGGGCGGGGGTGCTCGCCTTCTTCCGGCACACCGCCGGACACCCGGACGCCTGGGCCGTGCTCAGCCGGCAGGCGCGGGCGCAGGGCGAGCCGTTCGCGACCGAGGCCGAGCGGATGCGGGAGCGGATCGCCGGGTACGTGGCGCGGCTCATCGCGGCCGCCGCGCCGGGGCCGTGCGACGCCGAGGGCCTCGCGCAGGCGCTGGTCGGCGCGGCCGAGTCGCTGGCGAACTGGGCGAACGGGCGGCGGGCCGAGGTGCCGCCGGAGCGGGCGGCCGAGACGCTGATGGGTCTGGTGTGGCGGGGCCTGGTGAGCCTGGACCCGGATCTGTCCAAATCCCTCTCCACACCCTAGATTTACTCGGAAGTAAGGTTACTGTCCGGTTCTCGCCCAGAGGAGCCGCACATGCCCGTCCCCGAGCGCGCCCTTGCGCCACGGCCCGAGCCCACGCCCGAGTTGGTCCGCGTCGACGGCATCGTGCGGGAGGCCTCCGTACCCGCGCTCGTGCCGCCGCCGCGCCGCGGCTCCCTCGCCGACCTGCCGTACGAGACCGCGCGCGAGGCCCCGGCCGCCCCGCTCTTCTCCCGCAAGGGCCCCGGCGGCGTCTGGACCGACATCACCGCCTCCGCCTTCGCCGCCGACGTGCACTCCGTCGCCAAGGGCCTCGTCGCCCAGGGCCTGCGCCCCGGCGACCGGCTCGCCCTGATGGCCCGCACCCGCTACGAGTGGACCGTGCTCGACTTCGCCGCCTGGGCCGCCGGACTCGTCACCGTCCCCCTCTATCCGACCTCCTCGGCCTACCAGGTCCGCTGGATCCTCCAGGACTCCGGCGCCGCCGCCTGCGTCGTCGAGGACGCCGCCCAGGCGCGCCTCGTCTCCGGCGAACGCCGCCAGCTGCCCTCCCTCGGACACCTCTGGGTGCTCGACTCCGGCGCCGTCGACCAGCTGCGCCGGGCCGGCGCCCATGTCGCCGACGAGGCCGTCACCGCCCGCCGCGGACTGCTCACCCCGGAGACCCTCGCCACCCTCATCTACACCTCCGGCACCACCGGCCGCCCCAAGGGCTGCGCCCTCACCCACGCCAACTTCTTCGCCGAGGCCGACAACGCGGTCGCGCTCCTCCACCCGGTGTTCAGCGCCGCGGGCAAGGACCCCGCCTCGGCCCCCTCCACCCTCCTCTTCCTGCCCCTCTCCCATGTCTTCGGGCGGATGGTCGCCATCGGCTGCGTCCGCGCCCGGGTCCGGGTCGGGCACGCGCCGTCCGTCGAGGGCGACGAACTCCTCGCCGACCTGGCCTCCTTCCGCCCCACCTTCCTCCTCGCCATCCCCTACGTCCTGGAGAAGGTCTTCCACACCGCCCGCGCCACCGCCGAACGCGCGGGCCGCGCCGCCGTCTTCGACCGCGCCGCCCAGGTCGCCGAGCGCTACGGCCGCAGCACGGCCGCCGCCACCCGCCCCACCCTCGGCCTGCGGGCGGCCCACGCCCTCTACGAACCCCTCGTCTACAAGCGCATCCGGGCCGCGTTCGGCGGCCGCCTCAAGCACGTCATCAGCGGCGGCTCCCCGCTCGGCGCCCGGCTCGCCGAGTTCTTCTCCGGTGCGGGCATCGAGGTCTACGAGGGGTACGGCCTGACGGAGACCACCGCCGCCGCCACCGTCACCCCGCTGCACGGCCCGCGCCCCGGCACCGTCGGCCGCCCGCTGCCCGGCACCTCCGTACGGATCGCCCGCGACGGCGAGATCTGGGTCAAGGGCGGCCATGTCTTCGCCGGTTACTGGGACGCCCAGCGCGGCGCCGCCCTCCCGTACACCGACGAGGGCTGGTTCCCCACCGGCGACCTCGGCGCCCTCGACGACGAGGGCCATCTGCGGATCACCGGCCGCAAGAAGGACATGATCGTCACCTCCGCCGGCAAGAACGTCGCCCCCGCGCCCCTGGAGGACTGGCTGCGCGCCCATCCGCTGGTCGCCCAGTGCATGGTCCTGGGTGACGACCGGCCGTACGTCTCGGCGCTCGTCACCCTGGACCACGAGGGCCTGCTCCACTGGCGCCGGATGCGGCACAAGGACCACCTGGCCCTGTGGGAACTCACCCGCGACCCCGAACTCCTCGCCGTGGTGCAGCGGGCCGTCGACGACGCCAACCGGCTCGTCTCGCGGGCGGAGTCGATCCGCGCGTTCCGGGTGCTGACCAGGGAGTGGACGGAGAGCAGCGGACACATGACGCCGTCGCTGAAGCTGAAGCGGAGGGCGGTGCTGAGGGACTTCGCGAAGGAGATCGAGGAGATGTACGAGAGGTAGGGCTACGGGCCCGGGCTCACGGCCAGAGGAGTTCGCGGGTCCAGCCGCTCGGGTTCCTCCGGTACCGCAGCCGTACGTGCCGGCGCCGCTCGTCCCCCTGGAAGAACTCGACCTCCTCGGGCTCGACCACGTACGGCGTCCAGCTCTCCGCGTGCGCGTCCGGCTCCTGCAGGGCCCGCTCCCAGGCTGCGGCGCTCGCGTCGGCCAGTTCGCCGAGCGAGCCGAGGGGTTCGCTCTGGTGCCCCACGAGCGCGGAGGCGAGCGCTCCGGTCGTCCGGGCGTGCAGATCCGCGTACGCCTCCTCGCGCGTCCCGGCGGCCACCCGGCCCCGTACCCGCACCTGGCGGCCCTGCGCGGGCCAGTAGAAGGTGAGCGCCGCCTCGGGCCGGGCGGCGAGCTGGCGGCCCTTGGCGCTGCCCGCGTGCGAGGCGAAGTGCCAGCCGCGCGCGTCCGCCCCGTGCAGCATCACGATCCGCGCGTCCGGCCGTCCGTCGCCGTCCACCGTGGCGAGCGTCATGGTGTGCGGCTCGACCGCCCCGGCCGCGACCGCCTCGATGAACCAGCCGTGGAAGAGCGCGACCGGCTCCTCCGGCACGTCCGCCGGATCGAAGCCGGGCAGCTCGGTGTCCCAGACCCGGAGAGACCGCAGGGCCTCCTGAAAACGCCGCTCGTCGTCCGGTTCGTCGTCCAGTCCTTCGTTCATGGCGTCCATCATGAGGCCATCATGAGGCCAGGCGGTGGGCCTCGTACGCCCCGTACTCCTTCAGCGGGACCGCGTTCGCCGCCTTCTGGATGTCGTCCCGGATCTTCTTCGCGATCAGGTTCTTCCAGGGCGTCCTCGGCAGCGTCCGGACCATGAACATGCGCAGGGCGATCTTCCACCTGGTGTCCACGGTCAGCTCCTTCACGAAGCCCTCGGCCATCCGCTGGTTCTGCTCGACACCCGGCCGCATGACCGCCTCGTACGCCGCGAAGGCGCGCTCGTGGGCGCCGCCGGCCGCCGCGAGTTCGCCCGCCAGGACGTAGGCGCCGGTGAGGGCGAGGCCGGTGCCCTGGCCGGAGGCGGGGGAGGCGCAGTGGGCGGCGTCGCCGACGAGGACGACCCGGCCGCGCGACCAGCGGTCCATGCGGATGAGGGCGACGGAGTCGAAGTAGAAGTCGTCCGCGTCGGCCGAGTCCGCGATCAGGGCCGGGATCTCCCAGTCGTCGCCCGCGAACGCCTTGGCGAGCAGGCGCTTCTGGGCGGCGGTGTCGTGGTGGGCGTAGGGGAGTTCGTCGGGGGCGGAGAAGATGAAGAGGTTCTTCGCGGTGTCGGAGCGCTCGCCGGCCGTCGCGTAGACGCAGACCAGCTTGTGCGGGAGGGCGTGGTAGGTCTCCCAGCGGGTGAGGCCGAGCCGGTTGGGCGCCGAGAAGATGGAGATGTACGCGCCGAGGTGCCGCCGGAAGCGCCGCTCGTCGCCGAAGACGAGCCGCCGGGTGTGCGAGTGCATGCCGTCCGCGCCGACCACCAGGTCGAAGCGCCGGACGGTGCCGGAGTCGAAGGTGACGGTCACGCCGTCCGCGTCCTCGTCGAGGCGGGCGATGGAGTCGCCGAAGAGGTACTCGACGTCGTCGCGCGTCCGCTCGTACAGGATCCGGGCCAGGTCGCCGCGCATGATCTCGTCGTCCCCCTCCTCCCGGCCGCCGAAGATCTCGGCCGGCAGCTCGCCGATCGTGCGGCCGCGGGAGTCGACGTACGAGCCGCCCGCCATGTCCGTGGAGCGGGCGCGGACCTCGTCGAGGATGCCCATCCGCGCGCAGATCTCGATGGCGCCGCCGCGCAGGTCGACCTTGTAGCCGCCGGTGCGCAGGGCGGGGGCCTTCTCGACGACGGTGGGGACGAACCCGTAGCGGTGCAGCCAGAGGGCGAGGGCGGGGCCGGCGACGGAGGCGCCGGAGATCAGGACGGTCTTGGAAGGGCGGACGGAGCTGGTCATGGCAGGACTCCTTGTCGGGTGGGTGCGGGGCCGCGTCGGCCCCGCACCCACGACTATACGGATGTCCTACACGTCTGTCTATGACGACTGTATAGATTCTCACTGGGCGGTCAGCCCCGGCCGAGCACCACCGTTCCCGACGAGCAGAACCAGCCCCCCGTCCCCGACGCCACCGCCAGCTCCGGCAGCGAGCCGTCCGCCCTCCGCACCTGCAACCCCGGTGCCTCGCCCCGCAGTTGGCGTACCGCCTCGACCAGCAGGAACAGCCCCCGCATCCCCGGGTGGCAGGCGGACAGGCCCCCGCCGTCCGTGTTCACCGTCACCCGCCGGTCCTTCCCGGCGAAGTACGGGCCGCCCTCCCCCTTCGCGCAGAAGCCCAGGTCCTCCAGGGTCACCAGGGTCATGTAGGTGAAGGCGTCGTAGATCTCGGCGACGTCGACGTCCGCCGGGCGCACGCCCGCCCGCTCGAAGGCGAGCCGGCCGCTGACCGCCGCCGGAGAGACCGTGAAGTCCTCCCACTGGGACATCGCGGTGTGCGAGACGTGCTCGCCCGTGCCGAGGACCCACACCGGCGCCTTCGCCGTGTCCGGCACGTACTCCTCCGCCGCGAGCAGCACCGCGCAGCCCCCGTCGCTGCGGATGCAGCAGTGCAGCCTGGTGAAGGGGTCGGCGATCATCGGACCGCCCTGCACCTCGTCCACCGTGACCGGGTCGCGGAACATCGCCTCCGGGTTGAGCGCCGCGTGCGCCCGGGCCTCGACCGCGACCCCCGCCAGCTGCTCGATCGTGGTGCCGTACTCGTGCATGTGGCGGCGCGCGGCCATCGCGTACTTGGCGATCAGGCTGTGCCCGTACGGCACTTCGAACTGCAGCGGTCCGCGCGCCCCGAAGGAGAGGTTGCCGGTGCGCCGGCGCGCCCTGATGTCGGCGCGGGCGGTGGAGCCGTAGACGAGCAGCACGGCGTTGGCGTGCCCGGCGGCGATGGCGTCGGCGGCGTGCGCCGCCATGACCTCCCAGGTCGCGCCGCCGACGGAGGTGGAGTCCACCCAGCGCGGGCGAAGGCCCAGATACTCGGCCACCTCCACCGGCGCGAGGGTGCCGAGGCCCGCCGAGGCGAGGCCGTCGATCACGGAGCGGTCCAGGCCGCTGTCCGCGAGGGCGCGGCGGGCGGCCTGGGCGTGCAGGGCGTACGGCGTGGCGTCGTCGACCCGGCCGCAGTCGGAGAGGGATATGCCGACGACGGCGACGCGGCGACGGCGGTCCGTTGGGGTGGTGGGCATGAATCTGACGGTACATCAGATCCGGGTCCGCCACCCCACCTCGGTTCCGGCTCGACCGGAGGCTCCGGCGGTCTGTGCTTCTGGCCCGCGGGGTCCTAACATGACGGCCCGTCAGATACGGAGGGGAGCACCGTCCCATGGACACCGCCGCCGAGACCGAAGAGCACCAGGAGATCCGCCGCACCCTGCGCGAACTCCTCGCCAAACGCGCCGGACCGGCCGACATCCGCGCCGCCGTCACGACCCCCGAGGGGTACGACACCGGGCTCTGGGCCACCCTGGCCGGCACCCTCGGCCTCCCCGGGCTCGCTCTTCCCGCCGCGTACGGCGGGGTCGGCTGCGGCCCCGCCGAACTCGCCCTCGCCTGCGAGGAGGCGGGCCGCGTCCTCGCCCCCACGCCGCTGCTCGCCACCGGCGTCCTCGCCGCCCCGCTCCTCGCCGCCCTCGGCACCGGGCCGCAGCGCGCCGAACTGCTGCCCCGGATCGCCGCCGGCACCCTGACCTGCGCACTCGCCCTGCCCGGCGGCTCCCTCCCGCTCGCCCTCGGCCTCACCGGCGACAACGCCGCCACCCCGTGGGCGGGCGACGGGCGCTCCGGCGGCATCCAGGCCACCCCGCTGCCGGGCGGGGCGGGCTGGTCCCTGTACGGGGAGGCCGGCCATGTCCTCGACGGGCACAGCGCCGGGCTGCTCCTGGTCGCCGCGCACACCGGAGGCTTCCCGCGCAGCCGTACGCTGCTGTTCCTCGTACGGGCGGACGGGGAGGGCGCGGGCGTGGCGGGTGCGGCGGGTGCGGGTGCGGCGGGTGCAGGTGCGGGTGCAGGCGCCGGCGCGGTGGCCGGGCTCGTACGACGCAGGGAGCCCACCCTCGACCTCACGCGCTCCCAGGCGACCGTCCAACTGCGGGATGTGAAGGCCGAGTTGCTGGGTGAGGAGCCGCTCGACGTGCTCGGCGCGCTCGCCGCGACCGGGCGCACCGCCGCCGTCATGCTCGCCGCCGAGGCCGTCGGGGCGGCGCGCGGAGCGCTCGACCGGACCGTCGAACACGCCGCCACCCGCGAGCAGTTCGGGCGCCCCATCGGCTCCTTCCAGGCGCTGAAGCACCGGCTCGCGGACCTCCTCGTCCAGATCGAGTCGGCGCGCTCGCTCACGCACTGCGCGGCGGCCGAGGCGGCCGCGGGCGGCGAGGTCGGGGGAGCCGGGGGAGCCGGGGGCGGCGACCCCGTCTCCGCCGGGCTCGCCCTCGCCCAGGCCCTGGACGCCCAGCGCGCGGCCGCCGCCGAGACGATCCAGCTGCACGGTGGCATCGGCATCACCTGGGAGCACGACGCCCATCTGTACTTCAAGCGCGCGGCGGCCGACGAGCTGCTCTTCGGCCCCGCCGTCCGGCTGCGGGCGCGGGCCGCCGAGCGGGGCGGCCTCTTCGGCGGGACGCCTGGGTTCGGCGGGACCCCGGGGGAGGTGGCCTAGATGCCGGCCGGGCTGCGTCTGATCCAGAAGGTCTCCTCGACCCGCGCGTTCGCGAAGGTCGCCCCGCACGTCATCCCCGCCATGGACCGCGCCGTGCACCGGCTCACCGGCGGAAAGGTGCTGCTCAGCGCCCGGATGCTGCCGGGCGTGGTGCTCACCGCCAAGGGCGCGAGGTCAGGACGGCCCCGTGTCACCCCGCTGGCGTGCATGCCCGAGCCCGAGGGCAGCTGGCTGCTGATCGGCTCCAACTTCGGGCGTCCGGGGCACCCCGCCTGGACCGCCAATCTGCTGGCCCACCCGGACGCGGAGATCAGCTGGCGCGGCGAGAGCTTTCGCGTACGGGCCCGGCTGCTCGACGGCGACGAACGGGCCGCGGCCTGGAGCGCGGCGCTCGCCTTCTGGCCGCCGTACGCCACGTACCAGGCACGGATCGAGCGCGAGATACGCCTGTTCCGGCTGACGCGAGCGACCTGACGCGAGCGACCTGACACGGGCCGGAGTCGTACACCCGCGGAAAAACGCCGACGGCGGCCGCCCGTACGGATCGGGTACGGGCCGGGGCCGCCGCCGGCGCGACAGGACGGGTGAAGGGAGCGGGACGCTCCCCGGGCTACGGGCTGCGGGGCTACTTCGTCGGCTTCCTGCCGGTGATCCCCAGGTGCACCAACAGGGCGAGGTTCGGCTTGAGTTCGGCCTGCTTCACGCCCCAGGTCTGGAAGCCCTTCTGGTGGCCGGCGACCGCCGCCAGCATCGCCACCAGTGAGCCCGCCATCGCCGCGGGGCTGATGTCCTTGTCGACCTTGCCCTTCGACTGGAGCTCCTTCACCGCGTCCGTCAGGGAGTTGGTGACCGAGTTCAGGATCTTCATGCGGATCTTGTAGAACCGCTTGTCGCCCTCCGCGGCCCCGAGGTCCACCACCCGCAGGATCGCGTCGTGCTTGCGCCAGAAGTCCAGGAATCCCTCGACCAGGTCCTCGGACGTCTGCCAGCCGGCCTTGCCGACCCAGGAACGCCCGGAGACCAATTCGGTCAACCCTGCGCCTTCCTTGGCCATTTCCTCCGCGATCTCGAGGACGGCGCCCTCGACGTCAGGGAAGTACTGGTAGAACGTCGCGGGTGAAGTACCCGCCTTCCGGGCCACGTCGATGACCTTGACGTCCCGGTAGGGCGAGGAGCTGAGCATCTCGCCGAGGCAGTCGAGCAGCTTCTGCCGCGTCGCCTGGCCGCGTCGTCCGGCCACGCGGCCGTCGACGGTGCGTACTTGTCCTGTCATGCCGTCAGCTTACCGAGGGGTGATCGACGCGCGATTCGGCGAGTGCAAATGGGGTGCACCCCTGCCGGGAGGCCGTCGGCAGGCCGTCCGCAGGGCTCCGGGAAACCCCGTCCTGTCCCCTCCCGCCGCGTCCCGCGCCGCCCCGCCCTGTGGCCGTCATGCTTATTAACAGCCTGTGGACAACTTCGGTGGACAATTCGAGCGGCCAGGGGATGACAGGCCCCTTTGGCCGCACATATCCCCGCTGAAAGCGCGCGACCGCCCCGGCCGACCCATTCTGGTGGCATGGCCGCATTCGCACAGGGCACCCCTTGCTGGGTGGACGCGCAGCTTCCCGATCTCGAAGGGGGGAAGCGCTTCTACGGTGAGCTCTTCGGCTGGGGATTCGACCCCGCGCGGGACGAGGCGCTGCTGCGCGGGCGGCGGGTGGCCGGGCTCGTGCCGAAGCGGGACGGGCGGATGCCGACCACCTGGACCGTGTATCTGGCCGCCGACGACGCCGGGGAGATGGCCGCCCGGGTGAAGGCGGCGGGCGGGCAGATGATCATGGAGCCGTATCCCGTCGGGCCCTTCGGGGTGCTCGCGCTGGCCGCGGACCCCGGCGGGGCCGTGCTCGGCCTGCGGCAGGCGGGGGACGCCGACGGCTTCGAGGTCACCGGCGAGCCCGGGTCCTTCTGCTGGATGGAGGTGTACACCCGGGAGCCGGCCAAGGTCGACACCTTCTACGCCACCGTCTTCGGCTGGCTCGGCCGCCAGGTCGACCCCGCCGACGAGGGGCGCGGCGCGGACTTCGACTACCGCGTGTGGTCGCCGCCCGGGTCCCGGCCCGACGACGAGACCGCCGTCTTCGGCGGCCGGGCCGTGATCACCGACGCGTTCCCGGCCGAGATGCCGGGCCATGTGCTCGTCTACTTCGCCGTCCGCGACTGCGACGAGGCCTGCGCCACCGCCGTCCGGCTCGGCGGCCGGGTCGCCGAGGGCCCCGTCGACACCCCGCACGGCCGCATCGCCGTCCTCCACGACAACCAGGGCGCCCGCTTCGCCGTCCTGGCCGAGCCCGCCGCCGAGCCGGCCCCCGATCCCGTCCCCGATTCCGCCGCCGAGCCGGCTCCCGATCCCGCCGCCGAGCCCGCCGCCGAGCCGGCCTCCGACCGGGAGGAACCGGACACGGAGCGCACCGACACACCCGCCGCCCCGCCCTCCGACACGCCTGCGAAATGAGATAGGACACCCCGATCCGCCCCCGGGTTCGCAACCACCGCCCCGGACAGGAACAATCAGGGGCCACGGGGCCGTAATCTCATGGCCCTACGGGGAGGTGGCAGGCAAGTGGAGCAGCTGACGCAGCACGACCCGAGAAGGATCGGGCCCTTCGAGGTGCTGGGCCGGCTCGGCGCGGGCGGAATGGGCCTCGTGTATCTCGCGCGCTCGGCGTCCGGGCGGCGCGTGGCGATCAAGACCGTGCGGACGGAGCTCGCCGAGGACCAGCTGTTCCGGGTCCGTTTCACCCGCGAGGTGGAGGCCGCGCGCGCGGTCTCCGGCTTCTACACCGCGGCCGTCGTCGACGCCGACCCGCGCGCCGCCGTGCCGTGGCTCGCGACCGCGTACGTCCCCGCGCCCTCGCTCGAGGAGATAGTGAACGAGTGCGGGCCGCTCCCGGCCCAGGCGGTGCGCTGGCTCGCGGCCGGTGTCGCCGAGGCCCTGCAGTCCATCCACGGTGCCGGCCTCGTCCACCGCGACCTCAAGCCGTCCAACGTCCTCGTCGTCGAGGACGGCCCCCGGGTGATCGACTTCGGCATCGCGTCGGGCGTCTCGAACACGCGCCTGACCATGACCAACGTCGCCGTCGGCACCCCCGCCTACATGTCGCCCGAGCAGGCCCGCGACTCGCGCAGCGTCACCGGCGCCAGCGATGTCTTCTCGCTCGGCTCGATGCTGGTGTTCGCCGCCACCGGGCACGCCCCCTTCCACGGCGCCAACCCGGTCGAGACGGTCTTCATGCTGCTGCGCGAGGGCCCGGACCTGGCGGGTCTGCCGGACGAGCTGCGGCCGCTGATCGACGCGTGCATGCAGATGGACGTCGCCCAGCGGCCCACCCCCGCCGACCTCCAGGCGATGCTCGCCCCGCATCTCTTCGGCTCGGGCGAGGACGACAGCGGCACGGCCGCCGCCTGGCTGCCGCAGAGCGCCGTCGCCATGATCGAGACCCGGCGCGGCGGCCGGACCACCCCGCAGCCCCCGGCGCAGCCGCCCATGCCGCCGCGCCCGCCGCGCGGCCCCGCCGAGCGCGGCGGCGACCCGCGCTTCCCGGGCGGCCGCCACGCCGGTCCGGCCGGCGACCCCGCCCCGTCGTCCGTACCCGCCTCCGTGCCCGGGTCCGCGCCGGCCTCCGACCCCGGTCCGGTACGCCTCGCCGGTGCCGCCGTGCCGATCGGCCCCGGCCCCCGGGTGGCCGACACCCGGGCCGCCGTCCGGATCGGCCCGGGCTCCTCGGCCGACACGGCCACCGGCTGGATCCGGCCGCCCGGCGGGGGTGCGCACGGCGCCGAACCGGGCCCGCCGCCCGGCTCCCGCCCGCTGCCCGGCCCCGCCCGTACCCCGGACGCCACCGGGGCCGCCGGGGCCGCCACCCAGGCGCACGAGGCGCCGGGGCACTGGCGGCCGTGGCGCTTCCGCATGTCGAACGACGTGTGGGGCACCCCCGTGGTCGACGGCGACCTGCTCTACGTCACCTCCTTCGAGGTGCACGCGCTCGACACGGCGAGCGGCCGGCGCCAGTTCAAGACCCGCGACGTCGCCTGGTCGATGGCCGTGGCCGGCGGCCGGATCCACGCCTCCGACGGCCCGACCCTCTACGCCCTCGACGCGCACGACGGCGGCGAGCGCTGGCGGCTGCACACGGACGCCTGGGTGTACTCCCTCCAGGTGGACCACGGCACCGTCGTCACCGGCACCCGGGGCGGCGGCGTGCAGGCCTGGGAGGCCTCCAACGGCGCCAAGCTGTGGGAGCTCACCGGCGCCCAGACCGACTTCGAGACCCCCGAGGGCGGCCCGGCCGTGCACGGCGACACCGTGTACGTGTGGCGCGACGCCCGGCTGGCCGCGCTCGACGCCCGTACGGGCGCGGAGCGCTGGTCGTACCCGATCGGCGACGCCGCCTCCTGCGCCCAGGTGCCGGTGCGGCTCGCCCCGGCCGAGGACGGCTGCGTGTACGTGGCGGCCGGCACCCGGGTGCTGTCGGTGGACATCGCGAGCGGGCATGTGCGCTGGCACTTCGAGGCGCCGGCGGTGTTCCTGTCGGCGCCCGCCTTCGCGCCGGGGCCCGCGGTCACCGGCGGCGGGGTGTACCTCGCCGACCACCTCGGCACGGTGTACGCGCTCGACGCCACGACCGGCAAGGACCGCTGGCGGATCGCGACCGAGCCACGTCAGTCCACCGAGCCGGTCCTCGTCGCGGCGGGGAACGTGCACGTCGGCAGCGGCAGCGCGCTCTACACCCTCGACGCGGTCACCGGCACCCCGAAGTGGCGGTTCGCGGCGGGCGGCGAGCTGATCGGCGCGCCGGTCGTCGCCGACGGCCGGGTGCACTTCGGCTCCGCCGACCACGTCCTCTACACGCTGGACGCGAGCGGCGGCCAGCTGCGCTGGAAGCTGGCGACCGGCGGCGAGATCACCGGCTCGCCGGTGGCCCGCAACGGCGTGGTGTACGCGTGCAGCAAGGACCGCTGTGTGTACGCGCTCGACGCGGTGAAGGGCACGGCGACCAACCGCGGCGCGTAGCCGCGCGTAGCCCGTACGGGTGATCAGGCCCGGTGCTCCGGGGGCGGCGGGATCTCGTCGCGCCCCGGGTCCCAGGGCACGTCGGAGGACGGCGGCGGGGCCTGCTCCGGCGGATGTCCCTGCTCCGGCGGCGGGCCGTCGAGGGTCGGGTGCGTGGGTACGTGGGGTTGGTCGACCCGCGTGACGTGCGGTTTCGGGCGCCCCGACATCACGACCGCGCCGATGAGCAGCAGCACCCCGCCGCCGAGCGCGTTCGCGACGCCGTCGCCGAGGCCGCGCCCGTCGGAGCCGACGGTGAGGCTGCCCCGGGCCTCGCCGACCTGGACCATCCACAGGATGGTGAAGCCGAGGACGACGAGGCCGGCGAGGGCGACGAGCAGACGGCTGCGGAAGACCACCCCGGCCAGGGTGAGCACGGCGGCGAAGGCGAACGGCAGCAGGATCGAACCGATGACCTCGGCCTTGGTGTCGGTGATGCCGGAGAAGAGGTCCTCGATCGGATAGTCGCGCCCGTGACGGCCGTCGTACCAGGCACGGAAGGGGCTCCAGACGGCGGCCGTCGCTCCGGCGAGCGCCAGGACCGAGCCGACGATGTTGCGGATCACCGATCGGCCTCCTCATGAGTCCGGCTCTCGCTGTCGACGCTACGCCGGGTGCGGGGGGCCTGCCATGCGGAGCCGGGGCGGCGCTAGGGTGACGTGCGCACGGCGACACGGTGGGACGGACGGACAGGGGCGGGGTCATGGTGCGCACCAGGCTGAAGCTGGCGGCGACGCTCACGGTGGTGGTGCTCGCGCTGACCGGCTTCCAGACGAGCAGCGGCGGCGGCACCAGCACCGGCAAGCCGGGCAAGGTCAAGAGCACCAGCAAGAGCAAGAGCGGCAGCAGCGGCGGCGGCTGCTCCAGCTCCAAGAAGAAGAACGACGACTACGACGACGATGACGAGGGCTCCACGTACACGCCCTCGCCGAGCTCGTCCTCTCCGGCCTCCGACCTCGTCATCGAGGTGTTCGACTGCGTGGAGCCCGGCCAGAAGAAGTCCGGGAGCGAGCCGGACCGCGAGGCCGACACCACCGCGTCGATCCGGGTGACGCCGCGGGACGGGGTGTCCGGGACCTATCGCGTCGCCCTGGAGTTCGAGCGGAGCGACGGCTCGCCGGTCGACCTGGGCGAGATCGTGATCGACGTGAAGACCCCGGACGCCAAGATCTACGACGTCGCGATGAAGCACCCGGGGACCGTCGCAGAGGTGAAGAGGTGCACCCTCGGGGACGTGATCCGGCAGCCCGAGTCCACGCCGACCCCCACCGCAACCGCTTCCTGAGACGCCCGGTAAAAGCGGGCCCCGGAGTCCAGTAGGGTGTCGTGCGCCTGTCAACGTGCTTTCCGGACAGGCGCACTGTCTATGCACTCGCACACTCGCACACACTCAACGGGGGTTGAAGCGTGAAGCTTCGTCATGTCCGTGCCATCGCCGTCTTCGGTCTCGCCGTCGTCGCCCTCACCGGCGCCCGCGGTTCGCACGGTGCCGGCTGTGGCGGCGGCAGCAGCCACGGTTCCGGCAGCTCCAACCACTCCAGCAGCGGCTCCGACGGCAGCAGCACCAGCGGCTCCAGCGGTTCCTCGGGCAGCGTCAGCGGCGTCGGCGGCTCGTCGAGGGACCGCGCCATGCGCGACATCAAGATCGACGAGTGCGCGCTCAGCGCGGACGGCAAGAAGCTGGTCGCCAAGCTGACCTTCACCAACAGTGACTCCTCGGCGTACCTGTACGACGCCACCCTGCAGTTCAAGGGTGACGCCGGGAAGACCGTCGACCTCGCGATCGCGCAGGTCGACGACCTGCGGGTGGAGGGCGGCGCCTCGAAGTCCACCGAGGCGAGCACCCCGTACACCGGCAAGGGCGACGGCTCCGAGTACACCAAGTGCGAGGTCGCCTTCGCCAACCGCACCACCGCCTGACGCCTCGCTCCAGCCGCGTCGGCCCAGCGCTGTCAGCGCAGCCGATAGCCCCCGTCCCCGCCCCTGCTCCGCCGCCCCGTGAACAGCTCCGCCTGCCGCTCCGGCGGCAGGTTCCCGAGCGTCACCAGGTGCGGGGCCTGGGCGAGGGCCTGGGACCTCGCGGCCTCCCTGGCCGTCCACAGGGCCCGTACCGTCCCCTGTACGGCCTCCGTCGGCCAGCCGGCGATCACCTCGGCGGCGCGCACAGCCGCTGTCAGCGCTCCGCCGCGCTCGGTCAGCTCGCTGACCAGGCCGGTCTCGTACGCGCGCCGCGCCGAGATGCGTTCGGCGCCGCCCATCAGGGCCATCCGGGCGACCTCCCCGAACGGCATCCGCTGCGCCATGTGGATGGACTCGAAGGCGCTGACCATCCCGTAGGTGACATGCGGGTCGAAGAACTCGGCGCCCTCGCCCGCGATCAGGAACTCGGCCTCGCCGAGCAGATAGAAGGCGCCGCCGCAGGCCATGCCCTCGACGGCGGCGATCACCGGCTTCCACAGGTCGTTGGCCTTGGGGCCGAGGGCGATCAGGGGATCGTCGATCGTGTACGGGGACGAGGGCTGCGGCACCCGCCCGGCGTCGGCGCGGTCGATGCCGGTGCAGAAGGCCCGCCCCCCGGCGCCGGTGACGACGATCGCGCGGACCTCGTCCTCGTACCGGAATCCGCGCCAGATCTCGCCGAGCCGCCGCGCCATCTCCAGGGTGACGGCGTTGTGCTTCTCGGGCCGGTCGAGGGTGACGACGGCGACCCCGGTCTCCCTGTCCCGCGTGACGTCAATGCTCATCCGCGCTCCAGGAGCCAGCGGGGCACGGTGACACCGTCGATCGTGGTGAAGGCGACCTTCACCGCGGCGCCGATGCGCAGCCGGGCCGGGTCGACCGAGTTCAGGGGCGCGTCGGGGGCGCTGACGACGTTGCCGGCGAGGCGGATGCGGGGGGCGTCGGCGAGTTCGACGAGGACCACGTTGTAGGGGGCCTGGGCGGCGTAGTCGGGCAGCAGCGGCGGGTGGGGGAGGACGTACGACCAGATCCGGCCACGCCCGGACATGAGCCGCCAGGTGCTGTCGAAGGACCGGCAGTGCGGGCAGCAGGGGCGGGGCGGGAAGCGAAGCTCGCCGCAGTCGGCGCACTCCTGGACGCGCAGTTCGCCCTGGGCGGCGTACTCCCAGAAGGGCGCGCCGTCCTCGTCGGTGACAGGGGTCAGCATCGGGTGCTCAGCTCCTCAGGAGAAGTGCGGAGGTGGGGACGCCCTCGCCGGCGGTGACGAGGCAGGTGGCGGCGTCCGGGACCTGGGCGGTGGAGACGCCGCGGAGCTGCTTGACGCCCTCGGTGATGAGGTTGAAGCCGTGGACGTACGCCTCGGAGAGGCCGCCGCCGCCGGTGTTGAGGGGCAGCCGGCCGCCGATCTCCAGGGCGCCCCCTTCGGTGAAGGCGGCGCCTTCTCCGCGGGCGCAGAATCCGTAGCCTTCGAGGGAGAGCGGGACGAGCGGGGTGAAGGCGTCGTAGATCTGGGCGACGTCGACGTCCTGGGGTCCGAAGTCGGCCTGTTTCCACAGGTGTCGGGCGGCGGTCCAGGCGGGTCCGGTGAGCGGGTCGTCGTTCCAGTAGTTGACCATGCCGTGGTGCTGGGCGGGCAGGCCCTGGGCGGCGGCGTGGACGAGGACGGGCCGGTGGCGGCAGTCGCGGGCGCGCTCGGCGGAGACGACGACGCAGGCGAGCGCGCCGTCGGTCTCCAGGCAGTTGTCGAAGAGGCAGAGGGGTTCGCTGATCCAGCGGGAGGTCATGTACATCTCGCGGGTCAGCGGCCGCTCGTACATGATCGCGTCGGGGTTCTGGTTGGCCCGGTTGCGGCAGGCGAGGGCGACGTTGAACAGGTGGTCGCGGGTGGCGCCGTACTCGTGCAGGTAGCGGCGGGCGAGCATGCCGATCTCGTCGGCGGGCCGGAGCAGTCCGAAGGGCCGGGTCCACTGGCCGGGGGTGGGCAGCTGGGCCCGGGTGTTCTTCCAGGGCCGGGGGCCGGAGCCGCGCTTCCGGGACCGCCAGGCGACGCCGACGCTGGCCTGCCCGGTGGCGACGGCGGCGGCGAGGTGGGCGACGGTGGCGCAGGAACCGCCGCCGCCGTAGCCGACCTTGGAGAAGAAGGTCACGTCGCCGGCCCCGATGGCCTTCGCCACCTCCACCTCGTCCGTCTCCTCCATCGTGTACGAGGCGAAGGCGTCGACGTCGGAGGGTGCGATGCCGGCGTCGTCGAGGGCGGCCAGGATCGCCCGGCAGGCGAGGGCCTTCTCGGACTCGGGGAGGTGTCTGGCGAAGGGTGTCTGGCCGATTCCGACGATGGCGGTGCGGTCCTTGAGCAAGGTGAACCCCCAGGCTCTTCCTCATGGCTGACAGTGCGTCAGGCTACAGCTAATCTGACGGTCAGTCAGCTACGGAGGGGTGGGCGCGATGGACCGGGTCTCGGAGTGCGGCTCGATACCGGAGTTGGTGCGCTGGGCGGCCGAGCGGTACGGGCCGGGCGAGGCGGTCGTCGAGGGCCGAACCCGTGTCTCGTACGCGGAGCTGGGGGAGCGGGTGGAGCGCGCGGCGGCCGGGTGCATGGCCTCCGGCGTACGGGCCGGGGACCGGGTGGCGATCTGGGCGCCGAACACGCTCGACTGGATCGTCGCCGCGCTCGGCGCGGTGAGCGCGGGCGCGGTCCTGGTCCCGCTGAACACCCGCTTCAAGGGCACGGAGGCGGCGGACGTCCTGGCCCGGTCCGGGGCTCGACTCCTCTTCGTGACGGGCACGTTCCTGGGGACCTCGTACGTCGCCTCGCTGCGCCGCGCCGGGGTCGAACTCCCCCGTCTGGAGCGGGTGGTGGTGTTCAGTGACACGGTGCCGGACGACGACCCGGCGTACGTGACGTGGAGGTCCTTCCTGGCGGCGGGCGACGGGGTGGATCCGGCGGCGGTACGGGCGCGGGGCGCCGCCGTCTCGCCCTCCTCCCCCTCCGACATCATCTACACCTCGGGCACCACCGGCCGCCCCAAGGGCGCCGTCATCACCCATGAGCAGACCCTGCGCTGTTACGAGGTGTGGAGCGAGCTCGCCGGGCTGCGCGAGGGCGACCGCTATCTGATCGTGAACCCCTTCTTCCACACCTTCGGCTACAAGGCCGGGATCATCGCGTGCCTGCTGCGCGGAGCGGTGATGGTGCCGCAGTCGGTCTTCACCGTGGACACGGTCCTGGCCAACATCGCGGCGGAGCGGGTGACGGTCCTCCCCGGCCCGCCGACCCTCCACCAGTCGCTCCTCGACCACCCGTCCCGCACCGCCCACGACCTCTCCAGCCTCCGCCTGGTCGTCACCGGCGCGGCGGTGGTCCCGCTGCGGCTCGTGGAGCGGCTGCGGTCGGAGCTGGGGGTGGCCACGGTCCTCACGGCGTACGGCCTCTCCGAGGCGAGCGGCATCGTCACGATGTGCCGGCGCGGCGACCCGGCGGAGGTCATCGCGAGCACCTCGGGCCGCGCGATCCCGGACACGGAGGTCCGCCTGTCGTCCTCGGGCGAGGTCCTGGTCCGCGGCTTCCACGTCATGCGCGGCTACTTCGAGGACGCGGAGGCCACGGCGGCGGCGGTCGACGGGGACGGCTGGCTGCACACGGGCGACGTGGGCGTCCTCGACCCCTCGGGCAACCTCCGCATCACCGACCGGATCAAGGACATGTTCATCGTCGGCGGCTTCAACGCCTACCCGGCGGAGATCGAGCAACTGCTCGGCCTCCACCCCGACATCGCCGACGCCGCGGTGATCGGCATCCCGGACCCGCGGCTCGGCGAGGTGGGCAAGGCGTACGTGGTCCGGCGCGCGGGTTCGACCCTGACGGCCGACGACGTCATCGCCTGGTCGCGGAGGGAGATGGCGAACTACAAGGTCCCGAGGCGGGTCGAGTTCGTCGCGGAGCTGCCGCGGAACGCGAGCGGCAAGGTGGTGAAGGGGGTGCTGCGGGGGCGCGAGGAGCGCTGACGGCGGTGCCCCGTACGCCAAGGGCCCGGACCGGTTACCCGGCCCGGGCCCTCCCCCCTGCGCGCGCGTGGCGTGCCGGCCGCGGCGACCTGCGGTCCCCACCGCCTGCCGTCCCGGCCGGATCCGATCATGGCCGACCTCGAACGCGGGAGCGAGCGCTTCGCGCCGAATCCGTCAGGTCCATGGCCGAAAGGCGCCGGATGGAACGTGCCGGAGGGGCCGGGCGTATCGCCCGACCCCTCCGCGTTCGGGTCCGTACGGACCGCGCGGGGCCCTGCCCCAGGTTTCCCCCCGGTCCCCTGGGTGCGTCCCCCGAGCCCCGCGCTCCCTACGACCCGCCCGGCCCCGGCGACTCCCCCGATGGCGCCGCCGGAACCGTCCCCCTCGATGGAGCGGCTTGTGAGGCTGCCGTCAGATCGTCTCGCCGGTGGCGTGGGAGTCGAGCGGCTTGATCGGCTCACTGGTCGCGTGCGAGTCCAGCGTCGTGATGCCGCTGGTCGCTACGTCGAGCGGCTCGCTCGTGGCGTGCGAGTCCAGCGTGGTGATCTCCTCGCCGGTGGCGTGCGAGTCAGCGGGCTTGAGGTTGTCGGCCATGGAGTCGACTCCTGAAATTGTCGGACTGGCGGATAGAAGAGCCGTCCGCCCGGCGATTCCCCCGTGAATCGCCGGGCGGACGACGTCCAAAGCCGATCACCTTAACGGTGGGGCCTCGTGCCGATTCGTCTGCCCCCCGACGCGACGGATCGACAACTCCTAGAGTGATGGGTCGCGATAAACGATTGATGAACGCCCAGTCCAGACCGCCCAGTCCAGACCGCCCAGTCCAGACCGGCCGGCCGGACCGCGCCGCGTCAGGCCGCCGCGGCCGGGTGGAGGAGGCCCCGGACCTCCTCGGCCTCGGGGGAGGCCAGCTTCTCGAAGACGGCGAGGGCATCGCCCCAGCAGGCCCGCGCCCGGTCGATCTGCCCGAGTCCGGCCAGGCTCCGTCCCAGGACGGTGAGGATGTTCGCCCGCCGCCAGTCGCCCCCGATGCCGTGGAGCACGGACAGAGCCTGCTCGGCGCTGGACGCGGCCGCCGCGTGCTTGCGGTCGGTGAGATGGACCTCGGCCAGCCGGAACAGGGTCATGCCGTGCCACAACTGCTGTCGGCTCTCCTGGAAGACAGCCAGCGCCTCCGTCAGCACGTCCCGCGCCCGGGACGTCTGCCCGGCGGCCGTGAGCGCGAGTCCCAGGGCGTACTTGCCGTTCGCGAGCCGCAGGGCCAGCCCGGCGTCGGCGGACTCGTAGATCGCGATGCCCTGCTTCGCGAGATCCACGGCACCCGCGACCCGGCCGGTCGCCAGATGCACCCGGGAGAGGTTGCACAGCGCGCTCGCCTCGCCGGGATGGTTCGCGTCGGCGCGGAAAGCCTCCCGGGCCTTCGAAAGATGGTCCTCCGCGTCCGCGTGCCGGTTCTCGTAGAGGGCGAGGATGCCCCGCTCGTTCGGTGCGTTCGCCAGCGTCCAGGGATCCTGGGAGTCCCGGCTCAGCTCGTCCGCGATGCGCGCCTCCTCCGCGGCCTCCTCGAACCGGCCTGCGGTGCTGTACACCTGGCTGAGGGTCGTGCGGGCACGCCCCTCCGAGCGGGCGTCGCCGAAGCCGCGCGCGGCATCCCGGACCGCCTTCGCGGCCGTCTCGTAGCGATGCGCGTTGGCTCCCGACTCGGCGAGGTCCTTCGCCGCCATCAGCAGGTCCACCGCCCGGCGCAGGAACGGCCGCCCCAGTGACTGCTGGGCGCAGCCGAGCACGCACTCGGCCTCGGCGTGCAGCCAGTCCAGAGCCTGGCCCGCGGCGGAGAAGACCAGCCCGGCGTGGGCGGTGGTCTCCAGGTGGTCCACCGTACGGTCGCCCGGGCGCTCGATCGCGTACACCTGCGCCGCCGTCGACAGGTAGAAGTCGAGGAGGCGGGAGAGGGCGAGGTCCCGTTCCGCCGGGGGCTGTTCGTCGCTCCCCTGGCCTTTGGCATGGGGGACCCCAGCGCACGCGCGCGCGTACAGCCGCACCAGGTCGTGGTACCGGTAGCGGCCCGGGGCCGCGGACTCCAGGAGGGAGGTGTCGACCAGGGCCTCCAGGAGGTCCTCCGTCTGCCATTCGGGGAGGTCCAGGACCGCGGCCGCGGCCGCCAGCGAGATGTCCGGGCCGTCGGCGAGGCCGAGGAGGCGGAAGGCGCGGGCCTGGGCGGGCTCCAGTTGGCCGTAGCCGAGTTCGAAGGTGGCCTTGACCGCGAGGTCGCCCGCCTGGAGCTCGTCGAGGCGCCGCCGCTCGTCGCCGAGCTTGGCGGCGAGGACGGAGACCGTCCAGGTGCGCCGCGCGGCGAGCCGCGAGGCCGCGATGCGGATCGCGAGCGGCAGGAAGCCGCACGCCGCGACCACGTCGAGCGCCGCCTCCCGCTCGGCCCCCACCCGCTCCTCGCCCACGATGCGGGTGAAGAGCTGGAGCGCCTCCTCGGGGGACATGACGTCCAGGTCGACGAGGTGCGCGCCGGCCAGGTCGAGCATGCGGATGCGGCTGGTGACCAGGGCCGCGCAGCCGGCGGTACCGGGCAGCAGGGGGCGGATCTGGGCGGCGTCGCGGGCGTTGTCCAGCAGCACCAGGACCCGTCGGCCGTCCAGCGTGGAGCGGTAGAGCGCGGCGCGCTCGTCGAGCGAGTCCGGGATCGCCGAGTCCGGCGTGCCGAGCGCCCGCAGGAACGCGCCGAGCACCGCCTCCGGCGCCGCCGCCCGCGCGCCCGCGCCCTGGAGGTCGACGTACAGCTGCCCGTCCGGGAAGTGCGGGCGGGCCGCGTGGGCGACGTGCACGGCGAGCGTGGTCTTGCCGACGCCGCCGATGCCGGCGAGCGCGGAGACCGCCATCACGGAGCCCTCGGCGGTGGCGAGCCGGCCGCCCAGTTCCCGTACGAAGGCGGCGCGGCCGGTGAAGTCGGGCACCGTGGCGGGGAGCTGGGCGGGGCGGGCGACGGGCGCGGCGGCCGGGGGCTGTTCCTCGACGGGCCGGGCGAGTTCGGCGTCGGCCTGGAGGATCCGCTGCTGGAGCCGGGAGAGTTCGGGGGTGGGGTCGACGCCCAGCTCGTCGGCGAGGAGGCGCCGGGTGTCGGCGTAGACGGCGAGCGCCTCGGCCTGCCGGCCGGACCGGTAAAGGGCGAGCATGAGCAGCTCGCGGAGCCGCTCGCGCAGCGGGTGCGCGGCGGTGAGGGCGGTGAGTTCGGAGACGGCCTCGGCGTGCGCGCCGACCTCCAGGTCGAGGTCGAGGCGGCTCTCCAGGAGCTGGAGCCGCCACTCCTCCAGGCGCGTGCGCTGGGTCTCGGCGTACGGCCCGGGCACGGAGGCCAGCGCCTCGCCGTCCCACAGCGCGAGCGCCTCGTTCAGCCGGTCGCGGGCCGCGTGCCGCCGCCCGCCGCCGCGCAGCTTCTCCGCGTCGGCGGCCAGGTCGTGCGCGGCGGTCAGATCGAGCGCGGTGGTGCGGATGGCGTACCCGCCGGACTCGCTGACGAGCACGCCCGGGTCGAGGACCTTGCGCAGCCGGGAGGCGTACGTACGGACGGCGGCGAGCGCCTGCGACGGCGGCTCCTCGCCCCAGATGCCGTCGATGAGCTCACCGGCGGTGGCGGTCCGCCCGTCCCGCAGCAGCAGGGCCGCGAGCAGCGCGCGCTGCTGCGGCGACCCGGTGGGCAGCGCCTTCCCGCCCCGGGCGGCCCGCACGGGCCCGAGCACGGCGAAGCTCAGCCCGGCCGCCTCGGCGACGCCCGTACCGGCGCCGGTGACGCCCGTACCCGCTCCGGCGACGCCCGTACGCGCGTCCGTGCCCGCCTCCGCACCCTCGCCGGTGCCGCCGGCCGGTGCCGGTGCCGGTGCCGGGTTCGGTGTTCGCTGTCCCGGAACGCGCGGCCCGTTCTCACGGTCCATAAGTCCCCCTGCCCGTACCGCTGGTTTCGCCCAAGACAGTCTGCCTTGTCCGGAGGGCGCGCGTCAGCATCGGGTCCGTCGATCCGGAGCGGTGCGCACCGGCCGTCGAAGGGCCGCCCGCACCAGTTTACTGACGGATCGTCAGATCGGCGCTACCGTGAGACGCATGGAGAGCTTCCCCAAGATCATCTCGGTGGACGACCACACCGTGGAGCCCCCGCACGTCTGGCAGGACCGGCTCCCGTCCCGGTATCGCGACTCCGCCCCCCGGATCGTCCGTGCCCCGCTGAAGGAAATGACCTTTCTGGGTGGAAAGTTCGCCCCTGTGATGGGCGCCAAAGGGGACGAAGGCCCCATCGGTGACTGGTGGGTCTACGAGGATCTGCACCGCCCGCTCACCCGGCTCGACACCGCCGTCGGCCACGACCGGGACGAGATACGGCTGGAGATCATCACGTACGAGCAGATGCGGCCGGGCTCGTACAGCGTCCCCGACCGCCTCGCCGACATGGACGTCAACCACGTCCAGTCCGCGCTCTGTTTCCCGACCTTCCCCCGGTTCTGTGGACAGACCTTCACCGAAGCTTCCGATCGTGAACTCGGTCTCCTCGGCGTCCAGGCCTACAACGACTGGATGGTCGAGGAGTGGTGCGGGCCCGAGGCGCGGGGCCGGCTGATCCCGCTGACCCTGATCCCGCTGTGGGACCCCGAGCTCGCCGCCGCCGAGGTGCGGCGCAACGCGGCGCGCGGCGTGCGGGCGGTGGCCTTCTCCGAGATCCCGCCGCATCTCGGGCTCCCCTCGGTCCACACCGACCACTGGGACCCCTTCCTGCGCGCCTGCGACGAGACCGGCACCGTGATCGCGATGCACATCGGCTCGTCCAGCCGCATGCCGTCCACCTCGGCCGACGCGCCGCCGGCGGTCGGCTCCACCATCACCTTCGCCAACTGCTGCTTCTCGATGGTCGACTGGCTGATGAGCGGAAAGTTCGAGCGCTTCCCGAACCTGCGGATCATGTACGCGGAGGGCCAGATCGGCTGGATCCCGTACATCCTCGAACGCGCGGACGTCGTGTGGGAGGAGAACCGCGGCTGGGGCGGGGTCGCCGAGAAGGTGCTGCGGCCGCCGTCGGAGCTGTTCGCCGAACACGTCTACGGCTGCTTCTTCGACGACGCCTTCGGGCTGCGCAACCTCGACGCGATCGGCGTGGGCAACGTGCTGTACGAGACGGACTACCCGCACTCGGACTCCACCTGGCCCAGGTCGAGGGAGGTCGGCGAGGCGCAGATGGGGCACCTGGCGCCGGATGTGGTGGAGCGGATCGTGCGGGGCAACGCGATCGAGCTGCTCGGGCTGACGGAGGACGGCCTCTGGGCGCCGTGAGCGGGGTGGGGGCTCGTCCGGGCCCCGGGCGAGCCCCCGGCCGGCCCCCTCCGTCACCCGGTCGGCCCCCTCCGTCACCCGGTCGGCCCTCTCCGTCACCCGGCCGGTCCGGTACGCCCCGGCTCGCGCGCCCACCGCGCGGCGGTGTGGGCGCGGTCCTCGTCGTCCTGGGAGCCGGCGAGGGCCGCGTACCCCACGGCGTCACGGACGGACCGCTTCTCGGTTTGATGCCGGAGCCCGGCGTCCTCGACCGCTTGCCACTGGCGTGCGCGCTCGAAGTGACCGTCGATGCGTGCCGCGCGCTCCAGCGGCTCCGGCTCCTCGTCCCTGTCGATCCGGGCCACCGTCGCTCAGATCTTGATCACGCGGATGCCGGACCCGCACAGAGCGGCCAGGTCCTCCGGGTCGGAGGTCAGGACCGTCACCGGAGCCGGAGAGGACAGCGCCGTCGCGGCCACGAGGGCGTCGAGGGCGTAGTCGTGGCCGTGCAGGCCGGCGCCCGCCAGGAGTTTGCAGGCCAGGCGGGCGATGGCCTCGCTGGGGGGAATCACGTTCACGCGCGAGATGGCGTAGTCGAAGCGGGCCTGGGGAACCCGGGCGTCCCGGGCCTCGACGAGGGTGACGGAACTGGTCACGACCCGGATGTCCTCGGCCTCGGCCGCCACGAGCCATTCGAGGAGGTCCGTGGAGCGCCGTACCAGCAGGGACAGGCCCTCGCAGTCCAGGACGAGTGTCCCGTTCACGCGGCGTCCGCCGGCCTCGCACTCTGGCCGCGGAGCATCGCGCGCTTCGTCTCGACGGCGGCGGCGTCGGCCGGGCCGAGTTCCGCCTCGGCGTCCTCGATCAGCTCGCGCAGCCGCTCCCGCTCCAGCTGACGCTGGATGAGGGACTCGATGTACGCGGACATGCCGCGCCTGCCGGTGCGCTCCTTGAGCGCGGCGATCGTCCCCTCGTGCAGGGAGACGGAGACGGGTCGGGTCGGGCCCTCGCCGGGGCCGGGCAGCTCGCTCACGGAGTGAATGATAGCAGCCGATTAACAATCCGATTGTTATTTTCCGTCGCTTCTGCCCGACCCCTTGCCTGACGGCGCGCCGGCGGACAGCATGACCCCTCGACCAGAACTGACGGAACGTCAGATAGGGGAGTCCCATGAGTCCCACGGTGGTCTACGGGATCCAGCTGCCCGTCCAGTCCCAGAGCACCCTCTACGCCGAATCCTGGGAGGCCGCCGCCGGCCCCGCCGACCTGCTCGCCGTCGCCCGTACCGCCGACGCCCACGGCTACGACTACGTCGCCTGCTGCGACCACGTCGCCATCCCGCGCCGGCTCGCCGCCGCGATGAGCACCGTCTGGTACGACCCGGTGGCCACGCTCGCGTACCTCGCCGCCGCCACCGAGCGGGTCCGGCTGCTCTCGCACGTCGCCGTCGTGGGGCTGCGCCACCCGCTGGTCACGGCCAAGGCGTACGCGACGCTCGACCATCTTTCCGGGGGCCGGCTCGTCCTCGGGGTCGGGGCCGGGCATGTGCGGGAGGAGTTCGAGGCGGTCGGGGCGGACTTCGCCGGGCGCGGCGGGGTGCTCGACGAGACGATCGACGCGCTGCGGGCGGCCCTCGGGCCCGAGGAGTTCCCGGAGCACGGCGGCGAGCGCTTCGCCTTCCGTGACCTCGGCCAGCGGCCCCGGCCCGCGCAGCCCCGCGTCCCCGTCTGGGTGGGCGGCTCCTCGCCGGCCGCCGTGCGGCGGGCCGCGCTCAAGGGCGACGGCTGGCTGCCGCAGGGCGACCCGCGCGACCGGCTTCCCGCCCAGATCGCGACGCTGCGGCGGCTGCGCGCCGAGGCCGGGATCGAGGCCCCGGTCACGGTCGGCGCGATCACCGAGGCGCTGTACGTCGGCGAGCCCGCCTGGGACACCGGCCGCCGCACTTTGAGCGGCAAGCCGCAGGCCCTCGCCGAGTCCCTGCGCGCCTACGGCGCGATGGGCGTGCAGCAGATCCAGGTGCGCTTCCGCTCCCGGAGCCGTACCGAACTCACCGACCAGATGGCCGCGTTCGCGACCGAGGTCGCCCCCCACCTCTAGGAGGACCGCCGCATGGGCAAGCTGGACGGACGCGTCGTCGTCATCACGGGCGCGGCGCGCGGACAGGGCGAGCAGGAGGCGCGGCTCTTCGCCGCCGAGGGGGCGCGGGTGGTGCTCGGCGACGTCCTGGACGCCCCGGGCGAGGCGCTCGCCAAGGAGCTGGAGGAGGAGCTGGGGGAGGGGCGGGCCGCGTACGTCCACCTCGACGTGACGAGCGAGGCGGACTGGACGGCGGCCGTCGCGGCGGCCAAGGAGCGCTTCGGGCGGATCGACGGCCTGGTGAACAACGCGGGCATCCTGCGCTTCAACGAGCTGGTGTCGACGCCGCTGGCGGAGTTCCAGGCCCTGGTCCAGGTCAACCAGGTCGGCTGCTTCCTGGGCATCAGGACGGTCGCGCCCGAGATCGCGGCGGCCGGCGGCGGCACGATCGTCAACACCGCCTCGTACACGGGCGTCACGGGCATGGCGGGGGTCGGGGCGTACGCGGCGACCAAGCACGCCGTCCTCGGGCTCACCCGGGTCGCGGCGCTGGAGCTGGCGGGGAAGGGCATCCGGGTCAACGCGGTCTGCCCGGGCGCGATCGACACCGCGATGAGCAGTCCGGAGGGCGTGGACCCGGCGGCCACCGCCGAGCTCTACCGCAGCCTCGTGCCGCTGGGCCGGATCGGGCGGCCCGAGGAGGTGGCGGCCCTCGCGCTGTTCCTGACGGGCGGGGAGTCGTCGTACATCACGGGGCAGCCGTTCGTGATCGACGGCGGCTGGCTGGCGGGCGTGAGCCTGTTCTGACGTATAGATCTGACGCATCGTCAGGTATTGACACGACCGGACCGCATCCAAGAATCTGACGACACGTCAGAAACAGGGTGGCAGAAACTCACAAGGGCGGTGAACTTCCTTGGAATTCGGGATCTTCGTACAGGGATACGTCGGCAAGCGCGCCGAGACCGATCCCGAGGCCGAGCACAAGGCACTCATGGAGGAGACCGAGTACGTCATCCAGGCGGACCGGTCGAACTTCAAGTACGCCTGGGCCTCCGAGCACCACTTCCTGGAGGAGTACTCCCACCTCTCCGCCAACGACGTCTACCTCGGCTACCTCGCCCACGCCACCGAGCGCATCCACCTCGGCTCCGGCATCTTCAACCCGCTCGCCCAGGTCAACCACCCGGTGAAGGTGGCCGAGAAGGTCGCCATGCTCGACCATCTCTCCGGCGGCCGCTTCGAGTTCGGCTCCGGCCGCGGCGCCGGCTCCCACGAGATCCTCGGCTTCTTCCCGGGCATCACGGACATGAACCACACCAAGGAGGTGTGGGAGGAGACCATCGCCGAGTTCCCCAAGATGTGGCTCCAGGAGGAGTACGAGGGCTTCCAGGGCAAGCACTGGTCGCTCCCGCCGCGCAAGATCCTGCCCAAGCCGTACGGCAGGTCCCACCCGGCGATGTGGTACGCGGCCGGGTCCCCGTCCTCGTACGCCATGGCGGGGCGGAAGGGGCTCGGCGTCCTCGGCTTCAGCGTGCAGAAGGTCTCCGACATGGAGTGGGTCGTCGAGTCCTACAAGACCGCGGTCAAGGAGGCGAAGGCGGTCGGCGACTTCGTCAACGACAACGTCATGGTGACGTCCACGGCGATCTGCGCCGAGACCCACGACAAGGCCGTCGAGATCGCGGTGGGCGGCGGGCTCAACTACCTCCAGTCGTTGCTGTTCCGCTACCACGACACCTTCCCGCGGCCCGAGGGCATCCCGGAGTGGCCCGAACTCCTCCCCGAGTACTCCGCGGAGATCATCGAACTCCTCATCGCCGAGGAACTGATGATCTGCGGCGACCCGGGCGAGGTGCTGGCCCAGTGCAGGCGGTGGGAGCAGGCGGGGGCGGACCAGCTGTCCTTCGGGCTGCCGATCGGCATCTCCTACGAGGACACGATGAACACGATCAAGCTGATCGGCGAGCACGTGATCCCGCGGATCGACACGGACCCGATCCACCGCACCACCCGCTTCCGGCAGTCCGCGGGGAGCTGACGCACAGCGCGGGGCGGTGTCTTCCCGGACCGCCGTCCCGTATCGGCCCCGGCCGGAGGCCGTTCCGCGGCGGCCCCGGGCCGGGGCGCACCCGTGTACGGACGTGCGGAAGTCCACGTACAGGCACGTACAGGCACGTACAGGCACGTACAGAAAGGGACCGCCATGCTCGACCACCTGATCAAGGGAGCCACCGTCGTGGACGGCACCGGCGCCCCCGCCCGTACCGCCGACGTCGGGATCAAGGACGGGCGCCTCACCTTCCCCGGGCCGGGCGCGGCCGCCCGTACCACCGAGGACGCCGGCGGGCTCGTCCTCGCGCCCGGGTTCGTCGACCCGCACACCCACTACGACGCGCAGTTGTTCTGGGACCCGTACGCCACCCCGTCCATGAACCACGGCGTCACCACCGTCTCCGGCGGCAACTGCGGCTTCACGCTCGCGCCGCTCCACCCGGACCGGCCCGCGGACGCCGACTACACGCGCCGGATGATGTCCAAGGTCGAGGGGATGGCGCTGGCCGCGCTGGAGGAGGGCGTCGACTGGTCGTGGTCGTCCTTCGCCGAGTACCTGGACGCGCTCGAAGGGCGGATCGCGGTCAACGCCGGCTTCATGGTCGGGCACTGCGCCCTGCGCCGCTATGTGATGGGCGCGGACGCGGTCGGCGGGCAGCCCACGGAGGAGCAGCTCGGCGAGATGACCGGCCTCCTCAAGGACGCCATGCGCGCCGGCGCCTGGGGCCTGTCCACCACCCAGTCGTCCACCCACTCCGACGGCGACGGCGCCCCCGTCGCGTCCCGCCACGCCGGCCCCGCCGAACTGATCGCCCTGTCGAAGGCCGTCGGCGAGCACGAGGGCACGCAGATCGAGGCGATCGTCGCCGGCTGTCTCGACCAGTTCTCGGACACCGAGATCGATCTCCTCGTGGAGATGA
Source organism: Streptomyces sp. NPDC048623 (assembly GCF_040650755.1). Lineage (NCBI taxonomy): Bacteria > Bacillati > Actinomycetota > Actinomycetes > Kitasatosporales > Streptomycetaceae > Streptomyces > Streptomyces sp. NPDC048623. The sequence goes on along the minus strand of NZ_JBEZHV010000020.1, from coordinate 50,080 downwards.
GCGCCGCCGCGGGCCGCCCCCTCAACTGGAACGTCCTCACCATCGACGCCGCCGTCCCCGAACGCGTCCCGCGCCAGCTCCTCGCCTCCGAGCGGGCCCGCAAGTCCGGCGGCAGGATCGTCGCGCTCACCATGCCGATCCTCACGCCCATGAACATGTCGCTCGGCACCTTCTGCGCCCTCAACCTCATCCCGGGCTGGGGCGAGATCCTCTCCCTCCCCCTCCCCGAGCGGATCGCGAGGCTCCGCGACCCGGCCGTACGGGCCGAGATGCTGCGCCGCGCCGACTCCAGGGAGGCCGGCGTCTTCCGGCGCCTGGCGAACTTCGGCCGGTACGTCATCGGCGACACGTACACCCCCGAGAACGAGGGCCTGACCGGGCGCGTCGTCCGCGACATCGCCGCCGAGCGCGGCCAGGACCCCTTCCAGGCCCTCGTCGAGATCTGCGCCAACGACGACCTGCGCACGGTCCTGTGGCCGATGCCCACCGACAACGACCCGGCGTCCTGGGCGCTGCGCGCCGAGACCTGGAGTCACGAGGACGTGCTGCTCGGCGGCTCCGACGCGGGCGCGCATCTGGACCGGATGTGCGGGGCGCCGTACACGACCCGTTTCCTCGGCGACTGTCTGCGCGGGCGGAAGCTGGTGCCCCTGGAGCAGGCCGTGAAGATGCTGAGCGACGACCCGGCCCGGCTGTTCGGGCTGCGCGAGCGCGGCCGGATCGCCGAGGGCCACCACGCCGACCTGGTGCTCTTCGACCCCGAGCGGATCGACGCGGGCCCGGCGACCCTGGTGCACGACCTGCCGGGCGACAGCCCGCGCCTGGACTCGCGGGCCGTCGGCATCGTGTCGGTGCGGGTCAACGGCGTGGAGACGGTACGGGACGACGAGGTGACGGGCGCGATCCCGGGGCGGGTGCTGCGCTCGGGCCGGGACACGAGGACGGTGAGCACGCGATGAGCATCACGGAGCGGCTGTATATAGGGGGCGAGTGGGTCGAGCCCGACGGCGGGCACTACGAGGTGATCGACCCCGCCACCGAGGAGGTCGTCGGGCTCGCTCCGGAGGCGAGCAGGCGCCAGGTGTACGAGGCCGCCGAGGCCGCCCGTACCGCCTTCGCCGCCTGGTCCCGTACGCGCCCCGAGGAGCGCGCCGCGATCCTCGACCGGGCCGCCGGCCTGATGGCCCGCGACGCCGAGGCGAACACCCTGCTCGCCCGCGCCGAGACCGGCGCCACGACCGCGACGGCCCGCGGCATGCAGGTGGCGGTCGGCGCCTCCCGCTTCCGGCGGTACGCGCGCGGCGCCCTGGAGCCGGTCGAGCAGGCGCTGCCGCCGCAGATCAACGAGGCCGGGCCGATGGGGAGGGCGGGGGTGTTCGGGGCCGTGGCGGTACGGCGCCCGGTGGGGGTGGTCACCTGCATCACCTCGTACAACAACCCCTGGGCGAACCCGGCGGGCAAGATCGCCCCGGCGCTCGCCATGGGCAACACGGTCGTGGTGAAGCCCGCCCCGCAGGACCCGCTGTCCGTCTTCGCGATGACCCGGGCCCTGGCGGAGGCCGGGGTCCCGGCCGGGGTGGTCAACGTGGTCACCGGCTCGGCGCCCGCCGTGGGCGAGGCGGCCGTGGACTCGCCGGCGGTCGACATGGTCTCCTTCACCGGCTCGACGGGCGTCGGCCAGGCGATCGGCGAGGTGTGCGGGCGCGCCCTGAAGCGGCAGCTGATGGAGCTGGGCGGCAAGGGCGCGGCGCTGGTGTTCGACGACGCCGACCTGGACGCGGCCGTGGCGGGCATCGGCACCACCTTCTCCTTCTACAGCGGCCAGATCTGTACGGCCCCGACCCGGGTGATCGCCCAGCGCGGGATCTACGAGCGCCTGGTCGAGAGGCTGGCCGCCTACGCCGGGCAGCTGAAGGTCGGCGATCCGGCGGAGCGCGGCACGGTGGTCGGCCCGGTGATCTCGGCGGCCCACCGCGACCGGGTGGAGGCGTACGTGGAGCTCGGCCGGAAGGAGGGCGCGCGGGTGGTCACGGGCGGCGAGCGGCCTCACCTGGGGCAGGGTTTCTACGTGGCGCCGACGCTGCTCGCCGACTGCACGAGTGAGATGCGGGTGGTCCGGGAGGAGATCTTCGGCCCGGTGGTGGTCGTGGTGCCCTTCGACGACGAGGAGGAGGGTGTCGCACTCGCGAACGACAGCGACTACGGACTGATCGACTACGTCTGGTCCGGGGACGTGGCCTGCGCCTTCCGTGTCGCGGGCCGGCTGCGGGCCGGCGGGGTCGGCGTGAACACGATCGGCCGGAACATGGAGGCGCCGTTCGGCGGCTTCAAGAAGAGCGGTGTGGGGCGGGACGTCGGCTCGTACGCGCTGCACGCGTACAGCGAGCTGCAGGCGGTCGTCTGGCCGGGGTGACGCACGCCACAGGGAAACCGGGAAGCGGGCGATTCTGGGCGCGGCTGCGGTTTCCGCATATCGGACACCCGGTTCCGTCCGGATGCTTGGTCGGTTCAGCTTGTCAGTCGATCTTTCAATCATCGGCATGCGTCCGATTCGACCCGCTCAATGCAAGGCTATGATCGCTCAGGTGAGCGGATTCCGGTCTTCCAGATGTGGAAATCGCAGCATTTAACGTCGAGTTCATGACTCAGGTGGAAGTGCGGCCCCTGGCCGGAGACACGGTGAGGGGCGTCCCGGCGCAGGGCGGCACCGACGGCGTGCGCGGCAAGGGCCTCGGCGGCAACTCCGTCGGCCTGCTCGGCAGCGCCGTCATCGGCATCTCCACCGTCGCCCCCGTCTACTGCCTGACCTCCACGCTCGGCTCCACCGCCGGCGAGGTGGGCCTGCAGATGCCCGCCGTCTTCCTGGCGGGCTTCCTGCCGATGCTGCTCGTCGCATTCGCGTACCGCGAGCTCAACAAGGTCATGCCGGACTGCGGCACCTCCTTCACCTGGACGGTGAAGGCCTTCGGTCCCAAGCTCGGCTGGATGTGCGGCTGGGGCCTGGTGATCGCCACGATCATCGTGCTGTCCAACCTGGCCGGCGTCGCCACTTCGTACTTCTGGCTGCTCGCCGGGGAGATCACCGGCAACCCCGCTGTCGCGGCCCTGGACGACGACAAGGCCGTCCACATCGTCACCTGCCTCGCCCTGATCGCCGCGGCGACCGCGATCAGCTACCGCGGCATGACCGCCACCAAGGGCGTGCAGTACGCCCTCGTCGGCCTCCAGCTCCTCGTCCTCGCCGTCTTCGTCGGGATGGCGCTGTCGAAGGCCGGCTCCTTCGGGGCCCCCGAGACCTCGGTCGACTTCTCCTGGTCCTGGATGAACCCCTTCGCGGTGCAGTCCTTCGCCGCGTTCACCGCCGGGCTCTCGCTGTCGATCTTCATGTACTGGGGCTGGGACACCTGCCTGACCACCAACGAGGAGACCATCGGGAGCGCGAAGACCCCCGGCCGCGCCGCCCTCATCGCCATGGGCGTCCTGGTCGGCTCGTACCTCGCCACCGGCATCGCCGCGCAGATGGTCGTCGGCTCCGGCGGGCAGGGCCTCGGCCTCGCCAACCCGGAGACCTCCGACAACGTCTTCGCCGCCCTGGCCGGCCCCGTCATGGGCCCCGCCCTCGGCATCCTGCTCTTCGTCGCGGTGCTCGCCTCGGCCGCCGCCAGCCTCCAGACCACCTTCATCCCGGTGGCCCGCACGGTCCTGGCCATGTCCGCGTACGAGGCCCTGCCCGCCTCGTACGCCAGGGTCCACCCGCGCTTCAAGACCCCCGGCCGGGCGACGATCGTGGCCGGTGTCGCCACCGGCGCGTTCTACACGGTGATGACGCTGGTCAGCGAGCACGTCCTGGTCGACACGATCTACGCGCTCGGCCTGATGATCTGCTTCTACTACGCCCTGACCGCCTTCGCCTGCGTCCGGTACTTCCGCCGCGAGCTGACCTCGTCCCTCCGGGACCTGGTCTTCAAGGGCCTGTTCCCGCTGCTCGGCGGGCTGCTCCTGTCGGCGGTCTTCGGCAAGACGCTGTACGACATGTGGGACCCGGCCTACGGCTCCGGCTCCGGCTCCGCGGTCCTCGGCGTCGGGTCGGTGTTCGTGATCGGCGTCGGGCTGCTGCTGCTCGGCGTGGTGATCATGCTGGTGATGCGCGCGAAGAGCCCGGCGTTCTTCCGGGGCGAGGTGCTCACCAAGGAGACCCCGTCGCTGGTGGTCGAGGACTGATGGACTCCTCGGCCGTCCGGTGACGGAAACGACGAGGTGGCGGGCCCGTGGGGGGTCCCGCCACCTTCGTCGTCCGTGCCCGTGGCTCAGTGCTGCCCGGGGAGCAGGCCCTCCACCAGCTTGTTGGCGCCCGGCATCTGGTCGGCGGAGGCCGGCTTCGCCTTGGGCATGAGGACGCCGCTCAGCGGCACCACGGAGGGCAGGTTGGCCCCGCCGGTGTCGGCGGCGGCCGTCCCGGCGGCGGCGAGGCCACCGGCCACGGCACCGGTCACGGCGAAGGAGGTCAGGGCGACGGCGGTGAGGATCTTCTTCATGCCGCGTGAACGTGGTTCGGGCGGCTCGGGTTACGCACCGCGGCCCTGTGCCCGACGAGATCCGGGAGTGGGCGCGCGCGGTGTTCGACGAGGTCTTCGCGGAGGCGGACGCGGAGGACGGTGGGCGGCCCGCCGCAGATTGACCGCCGGGTGGGCTACCCGGCCTGCTCCGCAGGTTCCGCGATCAGCGCCGTGCCCACCGTGCGGAAGCCCACGCGGGCGTAGAGGCGGGCCACCGTCGCGTCCGTGGCGGAGAGGAAGACCGTCTCGGCGCCGTGGGCACGGGCGTCGGCGACGAGGGCGGCGGTGACCGCGAGGCCCAGGCCGCGGCGGCGGGCGTCCGGGCGGGTGCCGACGCCGACGACCTCGGTGACCGGGCCCACGGGCTGGTGCTGGCCCGCCGCGAGGGCGGCGCCGGAGGCGTCGAAGGCGGCCGCGAGGCGGGTGAGGCCGGCCTCGATCCGGGCCGCGACCTGGGCGGCCGCACCCGGGGTGGGGGTGGCGCCGAAGGCGGCGTACGGGGCGGCGACCGCGCTCTCCAGGCCCGGGTCGGCCGGGCCGACCATGCGGACGGTGACGTCCGTCGGCGGGGCCGGGACGGTGTCCGCGTCCGCCTCCGCCGTCAGGACCATCAGCGGATGCTCGTGCACCACGAGCCCGCTCGCCTCGACCGCCGCCCGCAGCCCCGGCGTCGTCTCCGCGACCCACTCGAACGCCTCCGGCACCCCCAGCTCCCGCTGCCGTGCCCGCACCTTCTCCACCACCGCCGCCGTCAGCTCGCCGCCGTGCCCGAGCGCGGGCCGCGCGTAGTACGGCCACCCCGCCCCCTCCCGTACGAACAGGGTCAGCGGCCCGAAATCCTCGGCGCGGGCGGCGGACCTGGGCACGGAGTCGTAGTAGCTCTCAAGGCGCTTCAGCATGCGGGCTACCGTACGCAGACCGACAACGGGGGGACACATGAATTCGACGAGCCACACCTGCCCGGGCTGCGGGCGGGACGACCTGGTGCAGGCGGTGCCCGCCGCGTACCTGGCCGGCCGGGACGCGGTCACCAGCCGCGAGCGGAACAGCGACGGGGACATGCGGACGGTGACGCGGCGGGTGACGACCGCACTGTCCGAGGCGCTGGCGCCGATGCCGGAGGCGCCGACGTACGGGCTCGGCTGCCTTGGCGTGTTCGCCGGCCTGGTCGCCGTCGGCACCTTCCTGGGCTGGGTGTTCGCGGGGAGGGCGTTCGAGGAGGTGCCCGACGGGGCGTACGGGTACTTCGGGGGACCGCCGCCCCGTCTCGGCCCCGATCCCGATCTCGCGTTCCTGGGATGGGTCTCGGGGCTCGCCCTGTGCGCCGCCCTCCTCGTGACCGGCGTCCTGGTCCGCCGCCGGGCGGCGTTCGTCCATCAGACCCGCGGCCGCCACCGGGCCGAGGAGCTGTGGTCGCACGGCTGGTACTGCCACCGCTGCGGCACCGTCCACCTCCGGGACGTCCCCGGCGAGGACGTCCGGCCGCTCACGCTGCAGGCCTTCCGGGAGCGCGTGTGGGAGCGGGGCGGCTACGGGGACCTGGCCGCGCACCAGCGTGCCACGGGATGATGGGGGGATGACCGAGATCCTCACGCCCCGCCTGCTGCTGCGTCGCTGGAGCGACGACGACCTCGTGCCGATGGCCGAGATCAACGCCGACCCCGAGGTCATGCAGTGGATCGGCGACGGTTCCGTACGCGACCTGGAGCAGACCGCCGAGGCCATCGAGCAGATCGAGGAGCACTGGGACGAGGAGGGCTTCGGGCTCTTCGCCGTCGAGCTGCTCGGGTCCGGGGAGCTGATCGGGTTCACCGGGCTCGCCGTGCCGGAGTTCCTGCCCGAGGTGCTGCCCGCCGTCGAGATCGGCTGGCGGCTCGGACGGCCCTACTGGGGCCAGGGGTACGCCTCCGAGGCCGCGCACGCGGCCCTGGAGTTCGGGCTCCAGGACCGCGGGCTCGACCGGGTGATCAGCATCGCGCGGATCGGGAACACCCGCTCGGAGAACGTGATGCGCAAGCTCGGCATGGTCCCGGAGCGGGAGACCGTCCACCCGGTGTACGGGCACCCGCTGCGGGTTCACGCCATCGACCTCACCGAGTACCAGGCGTGACCGCTCAGGCGACTCCGGAGGCGTCCAGGAAGACCGGGTTCGTGAAGGCCGCGAGCGCGCCCGGGAACGGCGGCGCCGTCACCGGGTGGCGGACCTCCGCCCGTACATAGGTCGCGTACGCGGCCGTGGTCGTCCACTCCGTGGTGTCCACGCCCTGCGCGGTGTGCAGGACGCCCTGGTCCGTGACCAGGCGGAGGGTCCCGCCGGCGGGCGCGCCGGTGACCCGCAGCCGCGCCGTCACCGGCTCGTCCGCCGGGACGGTGAGGCGCTCGCCGAGCCCGGCCGAGCGCCCGCGCGCGTCCGTCAGCGTGAAGTCCACGGACACCGCCGCCGACTCGGCGACGTACGACCGACCCGCCCGCAGCCCGTCGAGGATCGCCTCCCGGCTCAGCTCGTCGGCCAGGACCACGGTCTGCGGGGTACCGACCCGGTCCGGGTCCCGGTGCGCGTCGCTGTTCCCCATCGCCGGCGTCCAGCGCCCCCGGACGAGGGCCCCGTCCCAGCCCGCCAGGGCGACCTCGTCGTCCGGCGTGTAGGGGCCGTTCCAGACCTCCACCGCGTCCGCGTCGCCGAAGCCGAACTTCCAGGCGCAGCCGATGCAGGTGGCCTGCGGATGCGCGGGCACGACCAGACCGCCCGCCCGGCGGATCTCGCGGGCGAAGCGGCCGAAGCGGTTCTCGCGGGCCCGGTAGCGCCAGTCGACGAAGGTGCCGGGGTCGGTGCCGAGGGCGAGGACGTGCCCGTTGCGGGTGGTGACCTCCTCGCCGAGCAGGATCAGCAGGTCGTCGCCGGCGAGGTCGGCCCACGCGCCGTGCGCGGCATGCGTGTTGTGCTCCGTCGTGGCCAGGAAGTCGAGCCCGGCGGCGCGGGCGAGGGCGGCGACCTCGGCGGGGGTGCGGCGCCCGTCGGAGTACACCGTGTGCAGATGGCAGTCGCCCCGGTACCAGGTCCGGCCCCGGCCCCGCGCCCGCTCGGGCGGGTACACCGGGCGTACGGCGGGCGCGGCCGGCCCGAGGCGGAGGGTGATCGTCACCGTGTACGCGAGCCCCTGCGGCGCCACGGTGTACGGGCCGAGGGCCACGTACCAGGTCCCGGCCCGCAGCGGCCCCGCCACATACCCGGGCGTGGCGTCGTCGGCGCGGACGAAGAACTCCTTGCGGGCGCCGCCCGACCAGCCCCGGAAGCCCTTGCCGCCGAGGTCGGTGCCGCGCTGGTCGAAGAGGCCGATGTCGAGGGCGTTGCCCTGGGTGCCGGCGGGCACGGCGGGCCGCTCGTAGGCGTAGGCGACGTGCAGTTCGCGTACGCCGTGCGGCAGTTCCACGGGGAGGTACACGAAGTCGGGGGAGCCGGGCGGCAGGGTGCCGCGCACGGTGCGGGTGAGGACACCGTCGGTCGCGGGATCGGTGTCGCCGTCGGCGGCATGGGCGAAGCTCACGGTGCCCAACGTAAACGCGGTCGCCGCGCCCGTCATGAGGAGCGCGCGTCGAGTCGTATCCGTCATGCCCATGACTGTCCCGCGGGCGCGTGAACGCCGGAACAACACGAGCGGCACCTCCGTGGGGGAGCGGCGGAATCCGGCCGTACGCAGCTCGCGCCCGCACGCCCCTCGGAATTCCGCGCCCCACCCCCTACCGTGCCCCCCATGCGGATCTCGACCACGATCTTCCTGACCGACGAGACCATCTCCCCCGTACGCCTCGCCCGCGCCCTCGAAGAGCGCGGCTTCGGCGGGCTCTACCTCCCGGAGCACACCCACATCCCCGTCTCCCGGGAGTCCGACTACCCGTTCGGCGGCGAACTGCCCCGCGAGTACGGCCGCACCCTCGACCCCTTCGTGGCGCTCGCCCAGGCCGCCGCCGTCACCGAGGAGCTGCGCCTGGGCACCGGCATCACGCTGGTCGCCGAGCACGACCCGGTCGCCCTCGCCAAGACCGTCGCGAGCCTCGACCACCTCTCCGGCGGGCGCTTCACCCTCGGCGTCGGCTTCGGCTGGAACCGGGAGGAGGCCGCCGACCACGGCGTCGAGTGGGCGACCCGCCGCGAACGGACCCGGGACGCCGTGCACCTGATGCGCGCGCTGTGGGCCGCCGAACCCACGGCGTACGAGGGCGGCTTCGGGCACTCCGTACGGGCCTCGGAGGCCTGGCCGAAGCCGGCGGGCGGCGCGCCGCGCACACTGGTCGGCGGGGCGGCGGGGCCGAAGCTGTTCTCGCACGTCACGGAGTACGCCGACGGCTGGATGCCCATCGGCGGCCGCGGCCTCTCCGCGAACCTGCCCTTGCTGCGGCAGGCCTGGGAGCGTGCGGGCCGCGCCCCGGAGTCACTCCAGGTCGTCCCGTACGCGGTCCACCCGAACCCCGGCAAGCTCGCCCACTACGAGGAGCTGGGGTGCGAGGAGGTGGTCCTCCAGTTGCCGCCGGGCGGCGAGAAGGAGGTGCTGGACGTCCTCGACGCATACGCCCGGTACCTCTGAGGCGCTCGCTCGTATGCTCGGTCCATGACGGATCACCAGGCAGGACGACCCACCGAGAACGCCATGCGTCGTGCCCTCAAGCGGGCACGGGACGGGGTCGCGCTCGATGTCGCCGAGGCCGCCGTGCTGTTGCGGGCGCGGGGGAGCGATCTGGACGACCTGGTCGCCTCCGCCGGGCGGGTGCGGGACGCGGGCCTTGAGGCCGCCGGGCGGCCGGGGGTCATCACGTACTCGAAGAGCGTCTTCATACCGCTCACCCGGCTGTGCCGGGACAAGTGCCACTACTGCACCTTCGTGACCGTGCCGGGCAAGCTGCGCCGCGCCGGGCACGGCATGTTCATGTCGCCGGACGAGGTCCTCGACATCGCCCGGCGCGGCGCCGCGCTCGGCTGCAAGGAAGCCCTCATCACCCTCGGCGACAAGCCCGAGGACCGCTGGCCCGAGGCCCGCGAGTGGCTGGACGCGCACGGCTACGACGACACCATCGCGTACGTACGGGCCATGTCGATCCGCATCCTGGAGGAGACCGGGCTCCTGCCGCACCTCAACCCCGGGGTGCTCTCCTGGACCGACCTCCAGCGGCTCAAGCCCGTCGCGCCCTCGATGGGCATGATGCTGGAGACCACCGCGACCCGCCTGTGGTCCGAGCCCGGCGGCCCGCACCACGGTTCCCCGGACAAGGAACCCGCCGTCCGGCTGCGGGTCCTGGAGGACGCGGGACGTTCCTCCGTCCCCTTCACCTCCGGCCTGCTGCTCGGCATCGGCGAGACGCCGGAGGAGCGCGCCGAGTCGCTGTTCGCGCTGCGCCGGATCGCCCGCGCCTACCACGGCATCCAGGAACTGATCATCCAGAACTTCCGTGCCAAGCCGGACACGGCGATGCGCGGCATGCCGGACGCCGAACTCGACGACCTGGTCGCCACGGTGGCCGTCGCCCGCCTCATCATGGGCCCCGCCGCCTGCCTCCAGGCCCCGCCCAACCTCGTCGACGCCGAGTACGAGCGCCTCATCGCCGCCGGCATCGACGACTGGGGCGGGGTCTCCCCGCTCACCATCGACCACGTCAACCCCGAACGCCCCTGGCCGAAGATCGAGGAGCTCGCCGGGCGCTCGCGCGCCGCCGGCTTCGAGCTGCGCGAACGCCTCTGCGTCTACCCGGAGTTCGTACGGCGCGGCGAGCCGTGGCTGGATCCGCGGATCGTGCCGCACGTGCGGGCCCTCGCCGACCCGGACACCGGCCTCGCCCGCCCCGACGCGCCGGTCCACGGCCTGCCCTGGCAGGAGCCCGACGAGGCGTTCCAGGCCGAGGGCGGAACCGGCCGCACCGACCTGCACCGCACCATCGACACGACCGGCCGCACCGCCGACCGCCGCGAGGACTTCGACCACGTCTACGGGGACTGGGAAGCTCTCCGCGAGGCCGCCGCCCCCGGCATGGTGCCCGACGCCCGCGCGCCCGAGCGCATCGACAGCGACCTGCGGGAAGCGCTCGGCACGGCCGCCGACGACCCGACCCGCCTCACCGACGCACAGGCCCTCACCCTGTTCCACGCCGACGGACCGGCCCTCGACGCCCTGTGCGCGGTCGCGGACGACGTCCGCAGGTCCGCCGTCGGCGACGACGTCACGTACATCGTCACGCGCAACATCAACTTCACCAACGTCTGCTACACCGGCTGCCGCTTCTGCGCCTTCGCCCAGCGCCGCACCGACGCCGACGCCTACACCCTCTCCCTCGACCAGGTCGCCGACCGGGCCGCCCAGGCCTGGGACGTCGGCGCCGTCGAGGTCTGCATGCAGGGCGGCATCCACCCCGACCTGCCCGGCACGGCCTACTTCGACATCGCGAAGGCCGTGAAGGAGCGCGTGCCCGGCATGCATGTGCACGCCTTCTCACCGATGGAGGTCGTCAACGGCGCCGCCCGCACCGGCCTCTCGATCCGCGAGTGGCTGACCGCCGCCAAGGAGGCCGGCCTCGACTCGATCCCGGGCACGGCGGCGGAGATCCTGGACGACGAGGTCCGCTGGGTGCTCACCAAGGGCAAACTGCCCACCGCCACCTGGATCGAGGTCGTCAGCACCGCCCACGAGCTCGGTCTCCGCTCCTCCTCGACCATGATGTACGGGCATGTCGACCAGCCCCGGCACTGGCTCGGCCATCTGCGCACCCTGGCCGGCATCCAGCAACGGACCGGCGGCTTCACGGAGTTCGTGACCCTCCCCTTCATCCACACCAACGCGCCCGTCTACCTGGCCGGCATCTCCCGCCCCGGCCCGACCACCCGCGACAACCGCGCGGTCACCGCCATGGCCCGGCTGCTCCTCTACCCGTACATCCCGAACATCCAGACCAGTTGGGTGAAACTGGGCACGGAGGGCGCCGCCGCGATGCTGCGCTCGGGTGCCAATGACCTCGGCGGCACCCTGATGGAGGAGACCATCTCCCGGATGGCGGGCTCCGGTTACGGCTCGTACCGCTCGATCCGCGACCTGGAGGCCATCGCCGAGGCGGCCGGCCGCCCCGCCAGGCCGCGCACCACGCTGTACGGCGAGGTCCCGGAGGAGCGGCAGCGCACGGCCCGCGCCTCGGACGGGCACCTGCCGGAGCTGCTTCCGCTGCTGCCGGTGCCGCCCTCGGAGTAAACCTGGTCAAAAACGGCCTGAAGGGCGCCAGATCACATAACGTTCCCGCCCCCGAACGCGCGCATCCGGTCTATTACAGTGCTGAGAGTGCCGAACAGACCGGTCGGTAACGCGGGGGAGGGCACGTCGTGACCACCACAGCCGCGGTCGTGTGGGGCCGCACCGAACAGCAGGACTTCCGCTCACGGGTCCGCGGCTGCCTCCTCGGCGGCGCCGTCGGCGACGCGCTCGGCGCCGGGTCCGCTGCCCGCACCCTCGCCGAGCTGCGGGCCGCGCACGGCCCCGAGGGCCTGGCGGAGCCCGCCCCCGCCTACGGGCGCCGGGGCGCCGTCACCGCCGCCACCCAGATGTCCCTGTTCACCGTCGACGGCCTGATCCGCGCCCAGGTCCGCCGCGACACCGGCCACTGGCACCCGCCCAGCGACGTGCACCGGGCGCATCTGCGCTGGGCCGCGACCCAGCGCGAGTGGGGCCCCGACGAGCGGCGCACCGACCTCGGCTGGCTGGCCCGCGAGGAGTGGCTCTACGCCCGCCGGGACCCGGCCAGGGCCTGCCTCACCGGCCTCGGCGACGAGACGCTCGGCACCCTGGACCGGCCCAAGAACCCGCGGGCCGCCGACAGCGGCGCCCTGGTCCGCTCGGCGCCCTTCGGGCTGCTCGTCGGCTGGGAGCCGCAGCTGGTGTGCCAGCTCGCGGTGGAGTGCGCGGCGCAGACGCACGGCGACCCCGCCGCGTATCTCGCGGCCGGCGCGCTCGCGGTCGTCGTGCACGGCCTGGCCCGGGGCGGCAGCGTCGACGCGGCCGTCACCACCGCGCTCGCCCAGCTCGCCCCGCGCCCCGGCCACGAGCCGGTGACCGCGGCACTGCGGGCCGCGCTCGACGCCGTACGCCAGGGGACGCCGGACGCGGAGCGGGTGACCGCGCTCGGGGCGGCCGAGGACCGCGCCGAGGGACAGCTGGCGGCCGCCGTGTACTGCGCGCTCGTCGGCGAGGACGTCCGGCACGGGCTGCGCCTCGCGGTCAACCACGACGGCCCGTCGGCGGCCACCGGCAGCGTCACCGGGGCCCTGCTCGGCGCCCTGCACGGCGAGACGGCCCTCCCGCCGGCCTGGGTGGCCGAACTGGAGGGCCGCGCGACGGTCCTGGCGCTCGCGGACGACTTCGCGATGGAGATGACGCAGGGGGCGGCCCTGCACAACCCGGCCGACCTGTCGTCGGCCTGGCTGACCCGCTACCCGAGGGGCTGACCCGCCCGGTCGCCGGACCCCTGAGTCGGCAGGGCCACGGAACCGTCTCCGCCGCCTCCGCCGTCTCCGCCGCCGATCCGGTCGAGCAGCGCGTCGCGCTCCGGCGTCGCCTCGGGCTTCACGTACCCGATCAGGACGTACAGGACGAGCGAGGTGGCGAGCGGCGCGACGATCTGGATCTGCAGCTCGACGCCGTCCAGGCCGTAGTTGGTGAGCCAGAAGGCGAAGAGGCCGGCCGCCCAGGAGACGAGCGCCGCCGTCGGGCCCGACTTACGGAAGGCGCGCAGCAGGCCGAGCATGAAGGGGATCGCGATCGGCCCCATGAGTCCGGCGACCCACTTGATGACGACGGTGATGATGTCCTTGAAGGTGGGGGAGTTGACCTGGGTGGCGACCGCCATCGACAGGCCGAGGAAGGCGATCGTCGACCAGCGGGCGGCGACCAGGCCGGCCCGCTGGGTCCAGCTCCGGGCCGCCTTGCTCAGCACGGGCGCGATGTCGCGGGTGAAGACGGCCGCGATGGCGTTGGCGTCGGAGGAGCACATGGCCATGGTGTGCGAGAAGAAGCCGACGACGACCAGCCCGAGCAGGCCGTGCGGGAGGAGTTGTACGGTCATCAGCGCGTACGCGTCGGAGGCGTCCGGCTTCGTCGGGTGGACGAGCAGCGGCGCGCACCACATGGGGAAGAAGAGGACGAGCGGCCAGATCAGCCAGAGGACGGCGGAGAGCCGGCCGGAGCGGGTGGCGGCGCGGGCGTCGGGCGTGGCCATGTAGCGCTGGGCCTGGTTCCACATGCCGCCGTTGTACTCGAAGGTCTTGATGAAGAGGTACGCGAGGAGGAAGGTCAGCGTGTACGGGCCGGCCGTCGGCGCGGTGTGCCCCTGGAGCTCGGGCCGGTCCCACACGGTCCACAGCGCGTCGATCCCGCCGAGCTTGCCGAGCACGGCGACCAGCATCGCGATCCCGGCGAGGAACTGGATGGCGAACTGGCCGAGTTCGGTGAGCGCGTCGGCCCACAGGCCGCCGACCGTGCAGTAGATGCCGGTGATGACCCCGGTGATGAGGATGCCCTGGTCGAGGGAGATCCCGGTGAAGACGGAGAGCAGGGTGGCGATGGCGGCCCACTTGGCGCCCACGTCCACGATCTTGAGCAGCACGCCGGACCAGGCGAGGGCCTGCTGGGTGGGCAGGTTGTAGCGGCTCTTCAGGTACTCCAGCGGGGAGGCCACATGGAGCCGGGAGCGGAGCCGGTTGAGGCGGGGCGCGAAGAGGTGGGCGCCGACGGCGATGCCGAGGGCGATGGGGAAGGACCAGGTGACGTAGGAGGTGATGCCGTAGGTGTAGGCGATGCCCGCGTAGCCGGTGAACATCACCGCGCTGTAGCCCGACATGTGGTGCGAGATGCCGGACAGCCACCAGGGCATGCGCCCGCCGGCGGTGAAGAAGTCCGAGACGTCGTCCACGCGCTTGTGGGACCAGACTCCGATCGCGACCATGACGCCGAAATAGCCGATGAGTACGGCCCAGTCGAGGCTGTTCATTGCGCGCCCTCCATGAGGTCCGGTCCACCTTGTGAACGCCGTTCATCGTGTGGGGAGTTGGAGGGCGGGGACAATGCGGGGGAAGGTCAAGGGGTGGTAAAATCGTTCTGTTTGCTGACCTCTGTTCATGTCCGTGAATGCGTGAGTCCGTACCTCCTGCAAGCCGAAGGCCCCGGCCCGGCGTGAGGTCACGCCGGGCCGGGGCCTTCGGTCATCGGATCAGGCGATGGAGGTGGGCCAGTTGTTGGGCAGGTCGCTGTACTCGCGCGTGGCGAAGGGGGCGCTCCAGCTGCCCGTTCCCTTGTACAGGTACGCGGAGGTGTCGCGGGCGTTGGCGGCGTACAGGTCCGGGCGTCCGTCGCGGTCGGCGTCGCCGATGCCGACGAGGTGGCTGTAACCGCCCCAGCCGGCGCCGATCTTGATGCGCGGCGCGAAGGTGCCGTCGCCCTTGCCGAGGTAGAGCCAGAGGACGCCGGACGTGTCGCGGGCGACGAGGTCGCCGGCGGCGGCGCCGGCGATGTTGCCGGTGGCGGTGATCTGGTTGTAGCCGTTCCAGCCCGTGCCGATCTTCACCCGCTGCGCGTAGGGGGCGCTCCAGCTGCCGGTGCCCTTGTAGAGCCACATGGCTCCCGCGGTGTCGGTGGCGACGAGGTCGGCCTTGCCGTCGCCGTTGAGGTCGCTGCCGGCGGCGATCTTGTTGTAACCGCCCCAGCCCGTACCGATCTTGTAGCGGCCGGCGAAGGTGCCGTCGCCCTTGCCGAGGTAGTGCCACAGGACGCCGGACGTGTCGCGGGCGACGATGTCCGCGTGAGCGGCTCCGGCGATGTTGCCGGCGGACTCGATCAGGTTGTAACCGCCCCAGCCCGTGCCGATGAGCTTCTGCTCCCCGGACGACAGACGGTGGTTGATGCGGTCGTACCAGGTGTCCACGCGCCACAGCCCGCCCTTGCTGTCGCGCATGAGCACGTCCGGGGAGCCGTTGTCGTTGAAGTCGTGCGGCGCGGCCTTGCGGACGACCTTGAACGTGCCGGAGGCGACCAGGTTCGGGCCGATGCCGTTCATCGGCTCGGCGTTGACCTCCCAGGTGTAGTCGCCGTTGTAGGCGCTCTCGAACCTGCCGTCGTTGAGGAGGCCGTCCCAGTCGAGGCGTACGACCCCGTTCTCCGGCTGGGTGAAGGTGAAGCTGAAGATCTTGCCGGTGCGGACGTGGCGCAGGGTGATCCGGGCGTGCACGTTGTACCGGGAAAGCGTCCACTCGAGCTGCGCGTGCCCCCGGTTCTGGTCGAGGTCGATCACGGCGGGGACCTTGGAGCCCAGCAGGGCGACCTTGGTGGACTCGCCGCTGCTCGCCACGAGTGTGACGGTCGGGGCGGCGCCGTCGGTGCCGGGGGTGATCCGGTAGAGGCCCTCGCCCTGCTCGACCGTGCCACCGCGCACGATCTGGGCGCCGTCGGGGGCGACGGCGGCCGTGAGGGTGTGGTCGAGGAGCTTACGGGTGGTGGTGCCGTCCTTCAGGCTGCGCGCCGTCAGGGCGTGCAGCGGGTTCTTCTCGATGTCGTCGAGGCCGCTGCGCGTGCCGTACGTGACCCAGTCGCCGACCAGGCCGACCTCGATGTCGCGCCGCCAGGCCTTGCCGATCGGCGTCTTCCGGGTCTCCTTGGTGGCGCGGTCGACGGTCACCACCGTGGCGACGCGCTCCGCGTCGTACTCGACCCAGGCGAGGTGCGTCGCCGAGAGGGCCATGTCGCCCTGGTCGGAGGCCTGGTACGTCTCGGTCACCGTGTTCGTGGCGAGGTCGATCGTGGCCGCCATGAACTTCTGGTCCGCCGTACCCGAGCCGGTGGTGTAGGTCAGCAGCGCGTGCTCGGCCGTGCCGGGCTGGACGTGGACCTTCGTGGCGTCTCCCGGCATGCCGACGGTCATCTTGCCCGTCGCGCCGACGGCGTTCATGTGGAGGATCCGGTCCCCGTACGCGTTGAACATCGTCGTGAACAGGGCCTTGCCCGCCGCCCCCGCGTACGTGACGTCGCCGCTCAGCTGCACCGAGCGCAGCTTCTGCCCGGTCCCCATGTCGATGAGGTCGGCTCCGGCGCTCCCGGCGAGGTTCCAGCTGTGGGCCACGATGTCGCCCGAGCCGGTGCTCTCGACCGTGCCGATCCAGTTCAGCTCCTGCGGGGCGGAGCCGTCCGCCGGAACCCAGTACCGGGTCTCGGAGTAGGCCTCCTCGCCGTAGGGCGGGGTCCGGGTGAGGGTCAGGTAGCCGTGGGCGCCCGCGCCGAAGATGGTGCTCTTCTTCGGGAACGGCGCGACGTCGGTCGTCGTCGCGGCCGCTTCCGTCGTGCCCTCGGCGGCGGGGGCGGCGATCGCCGGGGCGGTCAGCGCGCTCGCGCCGACGGTGACGGCGAGCACGGTGACGACGGCTGCGGTGAGCCGGCGGCGGGCAGGACGCGCGTGGGACAAAGTGTGTTCTCCTCCGGAAGACCAGGCACAGCACAGCATGGGGGGCGCCGGGTCAGACTCTTGATCACCGGAAGGGGTTGTACACGCGTTCGACGCTTCCGGCGAGTCCTTTTATCACACGAGGGCGCGTTCCGGTGGCTGCGGCGGTGTTCCGGGCAAGGCGGAGCCCCCTCGGCCAGGACGGCGGACCGGTCGAGAGGGCTCGTTCCTCCGCGCTGCACGGAGGGGGTGCAGCGGGTGCTGCGGGTGGTGCGAGGGCGGCGCGGGGTCACAGGGCCCCGGCGCTCACCTCGCCCACGAACGCGTTCCACGAGCCCGGTCCGAAAGAAATCGAAGGGCCCTCGGGGGCCTTCGAGTCCCGCACGTCGATCGCGCTCACGACGGGGGACTTGACCTCGACGCAGGCGCCGTTGCCGCCGGAATACGAGGACTTCGTCCAGCTGTCCGTGCCGCCCTGAATAATCGCCATTCTTCTCAACTCCGGTTCATCGAGTGCGAATACTGCCAGTAGGTGATGCGCCAAGGTTCTTGCTTGCTTTGGCGTGATCGACGCTACTCGCCCGGCCCCGTCGTACGGGACCGTCGTTCACTCGACCGGATGGCATATTCCACGTGGACTTCCGCCGAGGTGAGTCGGGGGTGTACGGTGCCTTCCCCTCCTCCCGTGCCTCCCCCGCACCCCCGTCGAATGGCGGCATTCAGCGGCGTTCAGCGGTATTCGGCCGGTGTCGCCCGTGACGCCCTATTTTCCGTCGGCGTACTCCTTGGCAATCTTCGTGACGAACTCCCGGGTGTCCTCCGCATTCAGCGCCTGTGCCCTCAAGTGCTCGTACATCACGCTGTACTTCCCGACATCCTGCGCCTTCTCCAGATAGAGGTCGCTCGTCACGCCCTCGATGTAGACGACGGAGGAGTCCGAGGTGTCCGGGAATTCCAGAATCGCGTAATGCCCGCTGATGCCCGGATGCGCACCCATGTGGAACGGCAGCACCTGCACGGTCACGTGCGGCAGGAGCGACTGCTCGACGAGGTGCTCCAACTGCTCCACCATCAGCTGTCTGTTGCCGACCACGCGGCGCAGCGCGCCCTCGTCGATGACCGCCCACAGGCGCAGCGGCCGCTCCTCGTCCTTGATGCGGTCCTGGCGGCGGGTGCGCACGGTGACCCGCTTCTCGATGTCCGCCGGGGTCGACTCGGGCAGCGCGCCGGCGATCACCGCCTCGGCGTACGTGTGGGTCTGCAGCAGACCCGGGATGATCTGCGGCTCGTACACCCGCAGGCTCTCCGCGTCCGTCTCCAGACCGATGTAGACGCTGTACGGGATGTCGCCGAAGGCGTGCCACCAGCCCTGCTGGCGCGAGTCCTTGGCCATCTGCATGAGCGAGTCGACCACCCGCTCGTCCTCGACCTCGTACACCCCGCACAGATCGCGGACGTCGCGCTGGCTGATGGACCGCCGGCCGTTCTCGAGACGGCTGATCTTCGACTGGGAGACGAGCAGGCGCTCGGCGACCTGCTCGGCCGTCATGTTCTTCGCCTCCCGGAGCCGGCGCAGCTCCTGGCCCAATCGGCGTCGCCTGACGGTGGGGTTGACATTGGACGCCACGGAAACAGCACCTCCGGCACTCGGCTGCGTAGCTGTGAGTATCTACCGCTTGGCAGACTGCCACCAAAGGTGCTGTGTGCGCTGGCGAATGACCAGACGTGAGGGTGCGCTTCCGTATGCGTGTACGTCCGCACGCGCGTACGGGACGCCTGTCCTCGACAGACGTCCCGTACACGCGGGTGCGGTGCGGAGCGGTGTGGCGCGGTGCTCTTGGGCGTGCGGGTGCGTCACATGGCGGCGCGCGCCATGGGACTGCGGCGCGGCTGGGACGGCACTCCGCCCGCGCCCGCCGCGGCGCTCCGGCGGGGCTGGGCGCCCGCGCCGTTCTGGACGTCCATGACGGCGTGCGCCACCAGACCGCCCATCGGGTCGTGCCGGATCAGGTCGCGCAGCCGGGACCGCGACGACCGTCCTTCGTTGCCGGGGTACAGGTGCTTGCCGAGACCGACCGCGTGGGCCAGTGCGGCGAGCGCCGCGGTCCGCGGGTCCGGCGGTACGCCGGTGCGGATCGCACTGTCCAGCCGGGTTCTGATCTCCCGGCTGATGGCCGTGTCCGTCGCCTGGTAGCGAGTCGTCGGCAGCACCCCGCACATCTGGCCCTCCACGGCATGCACCATGCCGCAGCGCTCCAGATGCGAGAGATACGTCTGGCGCAGCCCCAGCCGGGGCCCGCCGATCCAGTGGACTGCCCGGACCGGACTGCCGCGCCTGCGCAGCAGTTCCAGTGCGGAGTCCAGAGTCGGATCTCCGGTCGGCCGTGGCATCACCACGGCGATACGATCCCCGTCAGGGGCTATCCGTCCTGCCAGAGCCAGCTCCACTAGCTGTGCTCCGGCCAGGCCGAGGTCGAGCGACTGCGGCTGCGCTGTGGTACCCGTGGCCGGGTCCAGAGCGAGCAACAGAAGCTCCTCCGGAAGTGTTCTGCGGCTCCTGCCCATCCATGCCTCCCCGCGTGGATGAATGACAGGGTGACCCCTCTCACATTCATCTGTCGAGAGCGCCTGTGCGGTTCGTACGGGAACCGGCAGGTATGTCGTTCTCGTCTAGCACGGGAGCCAAGGGGTTCACACAGGACACTGGTAGATGGTTCGGACGTAGGCCGGACCCAGGTCGGACGTAGGCATGAGCGCATGAGCGATGGAGGAGGCACGGTGGCGGGCGAGTCCCCCGACAAGGCGGAGCAGCGGGAGAGCGCGGTCGGCGGCGACGGCAAGGACCCCCGACTGTCCGTCCTCCAGGGCCGCGTGGACGAGCCGACGGCCGTCTTCCGGACCCTGGCCCCGCGGACGGCGCCGGAGGACCAGCCGGAGGCGGACGCTTCGGAGGCCGAGCCGTCGGACGACGCCGAGCCTTCCGGGGTGGAGGACGCGGCCGTCGACGAGACGGTTGCGGACGAGGACGCGGCTGAGGCTCAGGACGCGGAGGCGGACGCGGAGGGCGGCGAGCCGCGCGAGGAGGCTCCGGAGGGCGAGGCCGAGCCGGAGACGGACGACAGGCCCGAGGCGGACGGCAAGGCCGGGGCGAAGGCCGAGGGCGAGTCGTGGTTCGCCGCGCGCAAGCCGGCCGCGCCGAAGGCGGAGGAGAAGCCCGAGCCCGAGCCCGAGCCCGAGGTCCGGCCCGAGGCCCGGCCCGAGGCGAAGGCCGAGAAGCCGGTCGACCAGCCCACCGCGGTCTTCAAGGCGTTCACGCCGCCCGCGGCGAAGGAGGAGCCGAAGGCGGACGAGCCCGCGGCCGCGGCGAAGCCCGTGGACCAGCCGACGGCCGTCTTCAAGGCGTTCACGCCGCCCGCCGCCAAGGAGGAGCCGAAGGCGGACAAGCCCGCGGCGAAGCCCGCTCCCCAGCCCGTCGACCAGCCCACCACCGCGCTGAAGCTGCCCCCGTCGACCTTCCGCCCGCTCAAGGGCGACATCACCCAGGAGCAGCCGAAGCCGGAGCCGAAGGCGCAGCCGGCCGCGCCCGCGCCCAAGCCCGCGGCCGCCGCCACCCCCGTACCGCCGTCGCCGTCGTCGTCGGCGCCGTCGGCGTCCCTCAGCGAGCCGGAGCGGACCCGGCAGCAGCCGCTGCCGCCCCGCCCGCCGCTGGAGATCCTGGCGGAGCTGACCAACACCCCGCCGCCGCCGGAGACGCCGCTGCGGACCACCTTCCGGCGACTGAAGATCTGGACCCCGCTGGTCATCCTGCTTCTGGTCGTCTTTGCGGTCGTACAGATCGTGCGCCCGCTGCCGGACCCCAAGCTGGTGCTGTCCGCGGCCCCGACCTTCACGTTCGAGGGCGGCGCGCTGCAGATGCCGTGGCCGGGCGAGGGCCAGGGCGCGGCCGAGGTCGAGGGCGTCGGTTCGCTCGGTACGTACGGCCCGCAGAAGCCGGCCCCGATCGCGAGCGTGGCCAAGACCATGACCGCGTACGTGATCCTCCGCGACCACCCGATCAAGGGGAAGGCGAGCGGTCCGGAGATCGAGGTCGACAAGACCGCCGGCGAGCAGGCGAAGGCGAAGGACGAGTCGACGGCCCCCATCAAGAAGGGCCAGACCTACTCGCAGAAGGAGCTCCTCCAGCTCCTGATGATCCCGTCCGGCAACAACGTGGCGCGGCTGCTCGCCCGCTGGGACGCCGGTTCGGAGGCCGCGTTCGTCGACAAGATGAACGCCGCCGCCAAGGAGCTGGGCATGACGGGCTCGACGTACACGGACCCGTCCGGTCTGCAGGCGACCACCGTCTCGACCCCGCTCGACCAGCTGAAGCTGGCGAAGGCGGTCATGCAGTACGACGTGTTCCGCGCGATCGTGGACATGCCGAACGTGACCATCGACGGCATCCCGACCCGGATCGAGAACAACAACACGATCCTGCTGGAGCCGGGTGTGACCGGCATCAAGACCGGTTCCTCGACCCCGGCGGGCGGCAATCTGCTGTGGGCGGCGAACACCGTCGTCGACGGCCAGAAGCGCCGCATCCTCGGCATCGTCATGGGCGCCAAGGACGCGCCGCAGCTCTGGCAGAAGCTGGATCTGGCGATCGCCAACAGCCTCAAGCTCATCCAGAAGGCGCAGGCGGACGTCACCTCCGCCGCCGTGGTGAAGAAGGGGCAGGTCGTCGGGTACGTGGACGACGGGCTCGGCGGCCGTACGCCGGTGGTGTCGACCAAGGACCTCAAGGCGGTCGGCTGGCCGGGCCTGAAGGTGGACCTGCGGCTCGACGGCGACGGGAAGAAGCTGCCGCACTCCGCCAAGGCCGGGGACGTCGTCGGCCAGGTGTCGATCGGCACCGGCACGGGCGCGGTCAGCGCGCCGGTGGCCCTGCAGAAGGACCTGGTGGAGCCGGGCTTCGGTGAGAAGCTGACCCGACTGGGGTGACCCGGTCGGGGTGACCCGGTCGGGGTGACCCCACCGGGGTGACCCGACTGGGCTGATCGGCCGGGGGGGGGGGGGGGGGCCCCCCCCGCCCCCCCGCCTGTTAGCGTTCCCTGGGGGAACGAGGAGAAGGGCAGCACGGGAGAGGGCCGCATTGAGCACCGCCGAGGGGACCCGTGAGGCCGGAGGCAAACCCGACGTGTCTTCACCTTCGCGAATAGACCTTCCCGCGCAGCGCCCGGCCGCCGACCAGCAGCCCACCACGGACTCCGAGTCGTCCACGCCTGGCAGTCGTCCCCGCCCCTGGCGGAGCAAGCGCCGCTACCCGGTGCTCGTCGCGACCGCCGCGGCCGCGCTCACCCACGTCCTGTGGTTCTTCTTCTTCGCCAACAGCGGCGGGGACCTGGCGGCGCAGGACGCCTGGGCGGAGTTCGTCGGGCGGCACCCGGACTCGGCGTACAACCTCGCCTGGTACGGCGGGATGCACCCGGTCTCGTACAGCGTCGTCTCGCCGTACGTCATGTCCGTGCTCGGCGTGCGCAGCACCATGATGATCGCGGGCACGCTGTCGGCGGCCCTGACCGCGCTGATCCTGGTGCGGGTGCGGGCGGTGCGCAATCCGATGGCGTGCGCGCTCGCCGGTGTCTTCGCCTTCCTCTGCAACGCGCTCTCCGGCCGGGTCACCTTCGGCCTCGGGATGATGTTCGCGATCGGCTCGGTCGCGGCGGTGTTCTGCTGGCCGCACCGCTGGCGCTACCACCGCTGGGCGAAGGCGGCCGTGGCCGCGCCGCTCGCCGCGCTGGCCACGGCGTGCAGCCCGGTCGCGGGTCTGTTCCTCGGCGTCGTCGCGGCGGCGCTCTTCCTCAACAAGCGGCGCCCGGGCGCGTACGCGGTCGGCCTCGCGCCGGTCGCGGTGGTGGCCCTGTCGGCGTGGCTCTTCCCGTTCTCCGGCACCCAGCCCATGTCGCTGGCGTCGACCTCGCTCCCCTTCGCCTTCGGTGTCCTGGTCTTCCTCCTGGTGCCGAAGGACTGGCGCACGGTGCGCACCGCCGCCGCCGTCTACTCGGCCGGGACCCTGCTGACCTGGCTGATCGACTCCCAGATCGGGTCGAACGTCAGCCGGCTCGTCATGCTCTTCGCGGGCGTGGCGCTGCTCGCCGCCCTCCCGTACACCCGCCCGCGGTCGCGCTGCTGGTACGCGCTGCTGCTCGCGTTCGCCGGCCTGAACGTGTGGATCGGCTTCAAGGGCGTCGACGACGTGATCCGTACGGCCCCGGACGCGTCCTGGGCGCGCGAGGTGGCGCCGCTGATCAACCAGCTCCAGGTACGGGGCGCCGAGCAGGCCCGGGTGGAGGTCGTGCCGGCCTCCAGCCACCGCGAGTCCTCCGCCCTCGCCCCGTACATCAACCTGGCCCGCGGCTGGAACCGGCAGGCGGACCTCAAGCGCAATCCGCTCTTCTACGACGACACCCTCGACGCCACGAGCTACCGGGACTGGCTCGGCCGCTGGGCCGTCCACTACGTGGTGCTGCCGACCGGCGCCCCCGATTCGGGCGCGGAGCGCGAGGCCGAACTGGTCGACGGCGGACTGCCGTACCTCAAGCAGATCTGGTCCGACGCGAACTGGCGCCTGTACGCGGTCGGCGACCCGACCCCGCTGGCCGACGCGCCCGCCCAGGTGCAGCGCGCCGAGTCCGACGAGGTCGTGCTGCGGCTCGACCGCCCGGCCCGGATCAGGATCCGCGTCCCGTACTCGCCGTGGCTGGCCCTCCTCGACGAGAACGGCGGCAAGATCGAGCCGCCGCAGGAGACGGAGGCGTCGAAGAAGGCCCGCGAGGAGGCCGACGCCTCCGGGTCCGACGTGGAGATCCCGAAGGTCTTCGCCAACGAGGAGGGCTGCCTTCTGAAGGCCGAGCCGGACGCGGAGGGCGACGAGTGGACCGAACTCGTCGCCCCGAAGGCCGGCACCTACCGCCTGGGCGCCCCGTACAAGCTCTTCCCGCGCGGCACGACCTGCCCGGAGGAGCTCCGCTGACGTCACGTCGGCGTCACTCGTACGGGGTGTTCGACGCGGGAGCGGCCCGGCCGGGGCGTCGGCGGGCATAGGGTCCGGTGCGTACGGATGGACGTGTGGACTTGGCGAGTCGGCGGTGACAGCGGTGGGCGACATGGTGGTGGACGCGCGATCGGGCGCGGAGGACGGGACGGCTGCTCCCCAGGGCAAGGGAGAGCGGCGGAAGCGCCCGATGTGGATCGAGATCCCGGTCCTGGTCGCCGTGGCGCTCGTCCTCGCCTTCCTGATCAAGACCTTCCTGCTCCAGGCGTTCCTGATCCCCTCGGGCTCGATGCAGAACACCCTCCAGCTGAACGACCGGGTCCTCGTCGACAAGCTCACCCCGTGGTTCGGCTCCGAGCCCGAGCGCGGCGAGGTCGTGGTCTTCCGCGACCCGGCCGACTGGCTGGCGAACAGCCCGGTGCCGGAGCCGAACGCCTTCCAGAACGTCCTCGGCTTCATCGGCCTGATGCCGGCGGCCGGTGAGAAGCACCTGATCAAGCGCGTCATCGGCGTCGCCGGCGACACCGTCGAGTGCACCGGTACGGGCCCCCTGAAGGTCAACGGCCACCCCCTCGACGAGCCCTACGTCTACCCCGGCAACACCCCGTGCAGCCCGGACCCGGCGGGCCAGTTCAAGGTCACCGTCCCGCCCGGCAGCCTCTGGGTGATGGGCGACCACCGCCAGGCCTCCCTGGACTCCCGCTACCACCAGAACGACCCCCACGCGGGCATGGTCCCCCTGACGGACGTCGTCGGCCGCGCGGTCGTCATCGCCTGGCCGGTCCCCCACTGGTCCACCCTCCCGGTCCCGGACACCTTCGAGCAGCCGTCCCTGACGCCCTGAACTCCCGACCCGACGACAGACAAGGGCATCCTCATGGCCATCATCGTCACCTTCGACCTCCCCGGCGCCGGCACCGAGCTCTACGACGAGGTCATCGACCGCGTCACCGGCGGCCGCGGCTTCACGACCTTCGCGGACGTCCAGAACCCGGGCCTCATCTCCCACGCGGCGGGCCCGGTCGACGGCGGCTTCCGCGTCACCGAGGTCTGGGAGAGCCCCGAGGCCCTCGAGGCCCACGCGAAGACCTTCGCCCCCCTCCTCGCCGCCCTCGGCCACGCCGACCTCCAGCCCACGATCATCCCGGCCCACAACGTCGTCGTCCGCTAGGCCGCCGAGGGTGGCCCCGCGTATCGACGGTCATTCAAAGAAGGAAGACCTCGGGGAGGGCAACTCCAACCCTCCCCCCCCCCCGAGCCCGAGGCGGAGATCCCCGAAGAGGCCCGCGCCCTCGTCGGCGCCCTGCCCCTCCTCTCGCCCGCCACGCCGCCGCCTGGCTCGACGCCGGGCACACCTCCGCCGACGTCCACGCCCGCGTCCTGCGCGGCCTGCCCGGCGGCGACACGCCCGTACACCGGCCCGGCGGGCTCGTACGGTATCTGCTGCGCGAGGTCCCACCCGTGGCACCGGAAGTACCCCGCAGCCCCCACCCCCCACCGGACCACGCCTCTCCGCTCGCATCGCCTCTGCCCGCGAATGCCACGGCAACGGGCACACCCACACCATGCTGTTCCGGCCCATTGCGGACGAGACACTGTGCCCCCAGTGCACCCCCGACCCAGCCATGCCGTCCGCGGACGCGTGACACCCGCGGGCGTACCGCCCACGCGTTTCGCCACACCCTCTCGGGCCGTGGCGAGGCATCCGGTCATCCGTACGTGGCGGAGAACAGTCGGCAGCCTCTGCCTGGGCGTCATCGGGACGTAGGGTCCGTTCGTACGCCAGGAAGTCGAGGAAGTCGGGAGTGGACGTGGGGGACTCGGCGATCGATGTGAGGTCCGACTCGGGGGACCCGGAGGACAGTCCTCGCGATGAGGCTGCACCTGCCTCCGGAAGCGGTCCGAAGCGACGTCGCTCCTTCTGGATGGAGTTACCGGTTCTCGCCGGAATCGCTCTGGTGCTGGCCTTTCTGATCAAGACGTTTCTGCTCCAGGCGTTCCTGATCCCCTCGGGCTCGATGCAGAACACCCTGCAGAAGGACGACCGGGTCCTGGTCGACAAGCTCACCCCGTGGTTCGGCTCGGAACCCGGCAGGGGTGAGGTCGTGGTCTTCCGCGATCCCGGCGGCTGGCTGGTGGGGCATCCGGTGGAGGAGCCCAACGCGGCACAGAAGTTCCTGAGCTTCATCGGACTGATGCCTGCGGCTGGGGAGCAACACCTGATCAAGCGGGTGATCGGCGTTGCCGGCGACACGGTCGAATGCGCGGGTACGGGACCGCTGAAGGTGAACGGCAAGCCGCTCACCGAGCCGTACGTGTTCCCCGGGAACACGGCCTGCAGCACGGATGCGGGCGGTCAGTTCAAGGTCACGGTGCCCAGCGGCCGTCTCTGGGTGATGGGCGACCACCGGCAGAGCTCGCAGGACTCCCGGTACCACCAGGGCGATCCCCGCGGCGGCATGGTGCCTCTGACGGACGTGGTGGGCCGTGCCGTAGTGCTCGCCTGGCCGGTAAGTCGCTGGACGACCTTGCCTGTGCCGGGCACTTTTGATCAGCCGGGTTTTGCTCCCACGCCGTGACCCCCAGGCTTGTCGCATGCAGCCGGTGCTCGTGACGCGTGCCGTTTCGACGAAGGGGAAGTGCACCGGTGAGTACATGACTCGCTGATCCCACGGGCGGCGGACCACTCCGGTGGTCCGCCGCTGCCTCTCTTTCGCGCAGCCGGAACGAACGGAAACAGCATGCTTGTCGCGGAGAACGTCAGCCACGCCTACCAGACCGCCACTGTCCTGTCCGAAGTCGACGTGACGGTGGGGGAGGGAGAGAAGGTCGCCCTCGTGGGCCCGAGTGGATCAGGGAAGACCACCCTGCTGTACTGCCTCGCGGGACTGATCCAGCCCTCCAGTGGCCGAATCTCTTTCCAGGGGAAGGACCTCGGCGCAATCGGAGACGCCCAGCGGTCCGAGGTGAGACAGCGTTCGTTCGGGTTCGTCTTCCAGTCGGCGGAGCTCGTCCCCGAACTCACTCTGCGGGAGAACGTCCTGCTGCCGCTGGAGCTCCAGAAGGTCCCGGTCCGGGAGCGCACCCGCAGAGTCGACGAGCTGTTGGAGCGGCTCGGGCTGGCCGAGCAGGCGAAGAAGCGCCCTGCCAAGGTGTCCGGCGGTCAGGCGCAGCGCGCGGCGGTGGCGCGCGCTGTGGTGCACCGGCCGGCCGTTGTCTTCGCGGACGAGCCGACCGGGGCCCTGGACCGCGCGAACGGCGCCGTCGTGGTCGACGTGCTGTGGGAGCTCGCCAAGGAACAGGGAACGGCGGTGGTGATGGTCACCCACGACCGGGACCTTTCGCTCCGGGCGGACCGCTCGGTCGAACTGCTCGACGGCAGGATCGTCCCGCAGACGCCGGAGAGCCGCTCATGAGCGACGTGCGTCTTCTGATCAGGGTGCTGCGCGGCGGCGGTGCCGCCGGATTGGCCCGCCTCGCACTGATGGTTGCGGGTATTGCCATGGGCGTGGTGGTCGTCGTACTCCTCGCGACCATGCCGGGAGCACTCGGGAAGCGTGCTGAGATCAGCTCCGCGCGTGTACCGCTGCCGGCCACGGCGCAGACCGGCGCGTCCGGAGCCCAGTTCACGTACCAGGTCCTTCACGGCTCGTGGGGTGGTGAGCGGTTCACCCGGATCATGGTCGCCCTCGACACCGACGGGGCGAACCTGCCGCCCGGAGTGTCGGCGCTGCCGCGGCCGGGGCAGGTCGTGCTCTCCCCCGCGGCCCACACCAAGGCCGAAGCCGACACGTCCTTCGCCAAGCTCGTGCCTGGAGTCCCCACAGGGGAGATCGCTCCGGCGGGCCTTCTCGGTCCCGACGAGTTGTACGCCTATGTCGGCGTTCCGGCCGATCAGATCGCCGAAGCGCGCACCGCCCGGGGCTGGGGCGGTATGAACGCGGATGTCGACGTGCGCGAGCGCTTCTCCCAGGTACCCCTTGAGCTCGCTCTGATCACCGCGGCGCCGGCGATCATCTACCTCAACGTCTGCGCCCGCCTGTCGGCCGTGACACGGACCCGCCGCTACGCCGCTCTGCGGCTCGTCGGGATGAGCCGTCGTCAGGTGCTGCGTCTCGCGGCCCTGGAGTCCGCGACCGCCGGTTTCCTGGGGGCCCTGCTCGGGCTCGCCCTTTACTCGGCCGCGAACCGCTTCATCGGCCCGTCCGGGACGGTGGGGTTCAGCTGGTACGCGGACACCTCGCGCGTGTCGGCACCCATCGCCGTCGCCACCGTGGTCGTCGTGACGCTCGCCGCCGGATTCGTCGGCTCCAAGAACACGTCGAAGGCGTTGGCGAAGCCGCTTCAGGCCCGCTTCGAGGGGGCCGAGAAGCCTCCCAGGTGGTGGCACGCGCTGCCGTTCGCGCTCGGGCTCGGGCTCATCGCCTACCCCGTCATGAGTGCGGGTGCCCCTCGCGGCGCGGCGGCGGCAGTGGAAGGCATTCTGCTCATTCTCGGCGTCGTCCTGGCCTCGGTCGGCATGCTGTTCGCGCTGCGCCCCGTACTCGTCGGACTGGCCCAGTGGGTCGGCGGCACCCGGATTCCGCTCGCCGGCCGACTCGCGGCGCGCAAGGTCGAGTACGAGTCGCAGGGCCTCACCTGGCACCTCTCCGGTCTGGTGCTCCTGGTCCTGGTGGCCTGCATCGGGGCCGGGGTACTGCGCCAGGTCGAACTGACCTCGAGCCCTGCCACCGGACCGACCGCGGTCGCCGTCGAGGCCCGTGAGGTCCCCGCGTCGACGCGTGAGCAGCTTCTCTCCCTCCCGGCCACCACCCGCTGGTCATGGCAGCAGAGCGTGACCCCCGAGCAGCCCTCCAGCACAGCCCCGAAGACCGTCGAGGACGAGGTACGAACCTTCGGGGCCACGCTGATCACAGCCGACTGTGCCACGGTGCGCCGACTGACAGGAGAGGCTCTGCCCGACTGCCGAAACGGCACGCGCTACCGGGTCGCCGCCGGACCACAGCAGCCGATCCCGTCGGGAATGCCGATCGAGTTCCGCGATCGGAAGGGAGCGGGGACCCGGGTCATTGCACCCGACCCGCTGCTGAAGCTCACCATGGCCTCCACCTTCGCGGCCGGCCCGACACTGCTCGACACCACTCCGCAGCCTGCCCTCGGCGTCACAGCCGACACGAGGCTCTGGTACCAACTCCCCTCGGACATCACCGTCATCGACCAGTTCGCGTCCCGACTCGCCACGGTCGCCCCGGCCGCGCTGCTGCGGGCCGGAGACCTCGACCTGGACGGCCTGGAGGACTTCCGGGTGCACCGCGGGACCGTCGACACGGGCATCACCATCGCCTTCCTGCTCGGCCTCACGGCCTTCCTGGTGAGCGCCATCGGCCGCTCACTGGAACGCCGCAAGGACATCACCGCGCTCGTGGTGGTCGGTGTCCCCGGCCGCACGCTCAGGACCGTGCAGTGGCTTCAACTCCTCGCCCCGCTCTGCCTGGCCCTCGGCCTCGCCGCCCTCACCGGAGTCCTGGCGGGGAACGCCGTCCTGCTCCTCCAAGGACAGCAGAACGGCTGGTACGCGGGAACGTTCGATGCGGCGGGCCCCCTCGTGCTCACAGCCCTGGCATGCGCGGCGGTGGTGGGCGCGTTCACCGTGGGAGCCCGACCGCGGCCGGAGGATCTGCGTCGTGAATAGTAGAAAGGGAGAGGACATGGCGATGGGCGAGTCCGCGGAGACCACGGAAGCCGGCGAGGAATCGCCCCGCTCATCACGCCGCAGAGGTGTGACGGGCGTTCTGGGAGTCGTACTCCTGCTCGCCGGCGGCCTCTTCCTCGGGCTCGGGTACGACCAGCACAAGGTCGGTACGGAGGTGATGGCTCCCTCCTTCGACGGAGACCACACGGCTCTCGTCGACGCGTCCTCGGACGGGGGGAGCGGCATCCGGCGCGGAGACGTCGTCGTCATCCGGGGCGGCTGGCCCGGTGCCCCGGCTGACCACCTCTACACCCTCAGGGTCATCGGCCTCGCGGGTGACAAGGTGAGCCACGCCCCCGGCAGCGGGGTCTCGGTGAACGGTGAGGCACTCAGCGAGCCGTATGCCCACGGGGACGACAACACCTTCGGCGCGTATGACATCACCGTCCCTGTGGGCCGTGTCTTCCTCCTCGGAGACTCTCGCAGCATTGCGGTCGATTCACGCGCCTACCTGGCCGCGGACTCGGGAACCCTGCCCGTCAGCCACATCCAGGGACGGGTCGCCGGAACGGCATGGCCGCTGTGGAATCTTGCCGACGATCCCGGTGTGGAGGCCCGCTTCCCGACGCGCGTGATCGTGTCGGCGGCAACCGCACTCGGTGCGGCCCTGCTGCTCGTCGCCGCCTGGCCGCGGATCCGCAAGGTCGCGGCCGCTGCCAGGGAGCGGCTGCCACGCAGGGGCACAAAGGATTCCTGGTAAGCGCACCCTTCCCTGGGGAGAAGTCCCAGGCCGGAGCCGTAATGCGTTGTGCCCCCAGCAGGATTCGAACCTGCCACACCCGCTTGAGGAGTGGGATCGAATCCGTGCGCGGCACGGGCCTGAACCTGCGTGTGACGCCTGCTGCTAACCCGTCTGCTCACGCATCGCGCACGCAGGGCAGCAGGTGAATGATGCATGAGGTTCATTCGTCATCGATGCGTTCGATATCTGGAGATCGCTTGATGCCGAACGTCTCGGCTGCGGCCACGCCGGCTTCGAAGCGGCTGTTGGCCCCCATCTCTTCCATGAGGTCGGCGATGTGTCGGCGGCAGGTGCGTACCGAAACCCCGAGGCGGCGGGCCACGACGTCATCCGTGTAGCCCATGGCCATCAGCCGTAGGACGGACAGCTTCACGTCGTCGATGGCTTCCTGGTAGCCGACGGCTGTGGGCCACCAGCGGACGGCCTTCGACCAGTTGCTCTCGAAGACCGAGTACAGGAAGGCGACGACCGGGGGGTTCGTGATGAAGACGGCTCCCGGAACCTTGCTGATCGCACGGCGGTCCGGAATGACCGCCAGCCGACGGTCGAAGATGAAGAGCCGTTCGGGAAGCTCTTCGATGGTGCGGACTTCCGCTCCGGCCTGCGTGAGCGCGCGCACGTATGAGCCCGTGGGAATGCTTCCGCGCGCCGTGTGCTGGTAGAGGATGCGGAAGTCGACGCCGCGCTCCAGCATGCTCAGGTCGCGCTCCTTGGCGGCGTCCAGTGTGGCCGCGCTGCGTCCTCCGCCGGGCTGTACGGTCAGTACGTCGGTGACACAGTTGGCTGCCTCCTGTCGAAGGCGCTCCATGACTTCCACAGGATCCATCACCACGGTGATGTCGCTGCGATCGGGCTCCGTCCTGGCGCTTTCGAAGGCGGGCTGGAGGAGGGCCAGGTCCTGCTGGAGCCGTTCCCTGGCGTCTGAGAGCGCCTCGATGCGCCGTGCAAGAGGCGCCGACGACTGCCGGAATGCCGTTTCGGGGTCCACGGCCGTGTAGGTGTCCTCGTCCGTGTCCAGGGGGCGCAGCGCTTGGAGGCGGACCAGGTTCTTGATTGCCCGCTCGACCTCCACGTCGGTCAAGCGACCGCCAAGGGTGTCCTGCCTGTGGAAGCGCCCATTGCGGACCGCGTGGACGTACACGGCGATCACCGCATCGTCGACATGCGGTGGCTCCTGTTCGTTCATCGGGTCTCGCATACCATGATCATAGAGGTCAAATCGGCCACGTCTGCAACATCCTGCCAGTTGAAGGCAGGGAGTTGTCACTGGCTGGATCTAGGCTCCGGGCTTCCGGGAGCGTGAAGCTGATGCAGCGCGGACGTGCACGGGTCGTGAATATCTCATGGACTCCGTCGGGGAGGCACCCGCGTGTTCATGCAGAAACGAGGCACAAAATGCGCAAACTCACCCTTACTCTGCTCGCTCTGGCGGCCCTCGCTTCGGCCATCGACGTGGCCGCGGAGACCGCACGCGACGAACCGGCCGTGAAGGCCGCGTCGGTGAGCCGGATCCAGGTGGGCACCGGCACGTCCCTTCAGTCGGACACGGGGTGGGACTAGGGCCTGGTCGAACTCTCCGTCGCTGGCGGGCACCTCTGCCCTGCGTGGCGGCCCGTTCCGCCTGTGCCGTGCACCTTTTCAGCCGAAGGATACCTATGAACCTGCAGTCCGTGGTTGCCCCTCTCAGCAAGAAGGAATTCCTGGACGACTACTGGCCTCGACGCCCGCTGACCGTGCCGGGGGGTAGGGAGCGCGTGGCCAAGATCAAGAACCTTCCCCTCATGGCATCAGGGGAAACGGTTCTTCAGTCCTATCCGGACCGCGTTTCGCTCATGCGGCCGGACGGATTCTGGTCGGATGCCGCCAGTGGCCCCGCCGCGGTCGAGCACTACCGCACCGGGCACACCTGCTACCTCCGTCGTGTGGAGCGCTACGTACCCGAGATCGCAGAGCTCGTCGCCTCGGTCACCGCGGAGCTCGGCATGCCCGAGGGTTCCTTCACGGGGGAGCTCTTCTGCTCCACCACGGAGAGCGGCGTCGGAATGCACAGCGACTACGACGTCAATTTCGCCATGCTGCTCAAGGGGACCAAGCACTGGCGCTTCATGCCCAACGAGCACATCCGCAACCAGACGAACATCTGTCTGCCCAGCACGCTCGACCAGGTCGACGACACCCAGCTGGAACTCGCCGACAAGTTGCCGTTCCCCAGCGCCATGGCTGAGGACGCGGCGGAGATCGAGATGACTCCGGGGGGACTCGTCTTCATCCCGCGCGGCCAGTGGCACCAGACGAGGGCGGTCGGCGAGTGCATCCAGCTCAACATCGTCATGAAGGGCCCCCACTGGGTCCAGGTGCTCACGCGTGCTCTGGAGAAGCGCCTGATCAAGGACCCTGCGTGGCGTGACTACGCCTACGGAGTGGCTGGCGACGCTGATCAGCGGCAGTCTGCCGAGGCCGTTTTCGCAGGGCTTCTCGACGCGCTGCGCGCCGACCTCGCCACCGGCGGCCCGATGGAGCTGGCGCAGTCGCTCATCGCTGACGCGCGCCTCCGCGGTGAGACGGACGGCTCCTGACCCGGGCGAGCCCGAGAAATCTGTTCGACAACTGGAGGGGGACAACCATGACCACCGTGACGGATCCGGCGCACTCCAAGGCCGGACACCTGTCGACCGTCGGCGACGAGCTCGCCTACGTTGACCTGCTGTCTCTGGTACGAGAGACGAACCGCTGCCCCGGAGGGAAGCGGACCATCCGGCGCATCGCCACACGGCTCGGCATCGGGCCCCACACACGTGTCCTGGAGATCGGCTCCAACACCGGCTTCACCTCGATGGAACTCGCGAAGATCACCGGGTGCACCGCGGTCGGGATCGACGTCAACGCGGCTGCCGTGGCCGAGGCGAACCGGAAGCGGTCCCAGCTGCCGCCGCGCATCGCTGACCGGGTTTCCTTCTCGGTGGGCGACGCCTGCGCCATCCCCTTCGGCGACGCCGAATTCGACGTGATCGTCTGTGGCGGAGCCAACACCTTCGTCCAGGACCGCGCGACCGCGCTGAGTGAGTACCTCCGGGTGCTGCGCCCGTACGGATTCGTCTCGGTCACCAATCTCTACTACCGCAAGGCCCCGAGCGAGCAGCTGCTCACGGACCTGCACGACGTACTCGGCTTCGATGTCCCGCCGTATGGTCTGCAGGACTGGCTGAAGGTTCTGGCGCCCGCGGAGTGGGAGCTGTACGACCTGGAGACGACCGATCTGGTGGCCCGGCCCGACCAGGTCGTGGAGGCATACGCCGACGCCCTCTGCTCGTCCGACCGACTCCCGCAGCTGAGCGAGTCCGACCGTCTTCGAGTCCGGAACCGGTGGCACGAGGTCATCTCGGTCTTCAACCGCAACCACGCACATCTGGGCTTCATGGAGCTGACCCTGCGCCGGCCCATGCCGGGCGATGAGGAGCAGCCCGAGCTCTTCCTGACGCCTGGTAGCTGGGATCCCTACTTCGAGAAGGCGTTCGTGCAGGGGGACTGAAGGAATACGGCGACGGGCGTCGCCCGTCGCCGTATTCGGCCCCCTCCACGCAACACCTCGACACGCGACACGCGACACGCGAAACAAGGAATCGGCACGGATGATCACCGCGAATCTCTCCACCCCGCAGACCCTTACCGCACCGCCGGCCCAGTGGTTCGACCCCGAGCGCTATCTCAAGCTCATGGCCTCCCCCTGGGGGCGTGCCCTGATCGAGCTGCAGAACGCCATCACCGTCACCTCGACGGCGTTCTGGGCCGAGCGTTCCGTACGGGCCGTCCATCTGCCCGTCACGACGGGGTCGGTCTCGTCTCCGATGGGGCTGGGCAGCGACTCCAAGCCCGTTCCGGTCGACCTGCTCGGCGCCCGGACCTATCTCGCCGACTCCATGCAGTTCCTGCTCGAGTTCGGAACCCGGATGACTCCCGAGGGCTGTTACTACCTCATGCCCTCGTTCCGTGGCGAAAGCGCCGATGAGACGCATTTGTGCCAGTTCTACCACAGCGAGGCGGAGATCCCCGGAGACCTTAACCGGGTGACCGCCACCGTCGAGGAGTACATGCGCGCCCTGTGCCGTGGGGTCCTCGACCTGTGCCCGGACGTGGTGCGCGCCGCGGCCGGCACGACCGCCCACCTTGAAGAGGTCGCCGGCCAGGGGGCCGTCTTCGAGCGGATGACGTTCGACGAGGCAGCCGCGTTCCTGGGCACCGATCCCCGCTACATCCAGGTGGAGAAGCAGGACGGGCGCCAGTGGCGCACCCTGACCCGCGCCGGAGAGCGGCGGCTGATCGAGCACTGCGGCGGCTATGTGTGGGTCACCCACTACGACCACCTGGCGGTCCCCTTCTACCAGGCGTTCGAGGACGGCCAGCGGCTGGCGCGCAACGGCGACCTCCTGTTCGGCATGGGTGAGGTGGTCGGTGCCGGTGAGCGGCACGTCACTGCGGATCAGGTGCGCAGCGCCCTGCGACTGCATCAGGTCGCGGAGGAGGACTATGCCTGGTACGTGGCGATGCGTGAGCAGGACCCGAAACTGACCTCGGGCTTTGGTCTCGGCGTGGAGCGCTTCATGATGTGGGTGCTCCAGCACTGGGACATCCGGGACATGCAGCTGCTCAACCGCGCGAACGGCCAGGTGTGCAACCCGTGACCGCCGAGGAAGCTCCTGTACTGATCATCGGTTGGCGCAATCACCTCGTCGACGCCGCCCGCCGACTGGGACTGTCGCCCGTCGTGGTGTACGGCCCCGGCGACAAGGACTGGGCTATGCCCCAGTTCGCGCCCGACGTCCGCGCGGTGTTCGCCGAGCGTCCCTCCGACGCGGAGAGTATCCTCACGGCCCTCGCGCGCGCGGGGCTGAGTGACCTGCCCTATCAGGGCGTCTGCCCCGGCGGCGAGAGCTCCGTGGTGGTCTGCGCCCTCATCGCGCGGGCCCTGGGTGCCCCAGGGCTGCCGCTGGACACCGCCGTCCGGGCCCGCGACAAGTTCCTGCAGAAGGAACGCATGCGAGCCGAGGGGCATCTCACCGCCGACAGTCGAGTGATCGATGACATGGAGGACGTCCACTTCGGTACGGAGGGACTCCCCGCCGTGGGCTTTCCCGCCGTCCTCAAGCCGATCGACGGCGTGGGCACCTCGTACACACGGGTGGCCCGTGGCGAGGGCGAACTCGTCGACTGCGCGACCGACCTCGCGCTCCGGTCCGGCCGTCACACCTTCGTTCTGGAGGAGTTCGTCCCCGGCGACGAGTGGGAGATCGACGGGGTGGTTCGCGACGGCGTCGTGGAGTTCTTCTCGGTCGCCACGTACGAGAAGCCGGTCTGGCACATCCAGAAGGGCACCGCCATCCGCATCCTGGTCCTCGACCCGGAGCACGAGGCGTGGGCGTACGCCCTGATGGAGCGCTACCTGGCCGACTGTCTGCCTGCACTGGGCATCCAGGACGGGGTGTTCCACCTGGAGGTCTTCCACCAGCCGGAGACGGGCCGGCTCGTCTTCAGCGAGTGCGCCGTCCGGCCCGGTGGTGGGCTGATCCCGGAGACGGTTGCGGCCAAGTTCGGCGTGGACCTCACCGAGGAGCATCTCCGCGCCTGGTGCGGTCTGCCCGTGGGCTGCCGGAAGTGGGAGCCTCGGCCCGGTTACTTCGGCAGTGTGTTCTTCCCGTCGGTCGGCGGAACACTGGTCGGCTGCCCGTCCACGAAGGAGCTCCGGCGGCAGCCCGGCGTGGTGGACGCCATTGTCCAGACACCCGTCGGGTTCGGCATGGGCCCCAGCGCCGCGAACGTGAACATGCGGATGGGCCTGGCTGTCCAGCACGCGCCCACCCTGGAAGAGCTGCGGGTTGAGCAGACCCGAATTCTGACGTGGTTCGCCGAGCGAGTGGTGACCAGCGACCAGGCGCCGTCCGCCCTGCCTCCGCGGTTCCTGCGCGCGGCCGAGGGCGAGGTCTCATGAGTCCGGTGGACTGGCGTGATCCCCTCTTCCCGGCGAGCAATGAGCGGATGCTGCCCTACCTCTCGCGCGACGCGGAGGGCGTGCTCGGCATTCTCGGGCACGACGCGGAGAAGTTGCTGGCCGATCACGGCTCGCCGTTGCTGCTGCTTCTGCCCGAGCGCGCTGCGGACAACGTGCGCAGCGTCCGCGCGGCCTTCGGCGCGTTCTTCCCGGACGTGTCCGTGCACTACGCCCTCAAGTCCTGCTACTACGCCCCCATCGCCTGTGCGGCACTCGAAGCGGGCGCGGGCGTGGAAGTGATGAGCGACGCGGAGATGCAGATCGCGGAGCAGGCCGGCTTCCCTGACCACCTCTTGGTGGTCAACGGGCTCGGAAGAGACCGGAACTATCTGCGCCGGGGGGTATCAGCATCGGGAGCACTGCACGTCCTGGACTTCTGGGACGACTTCGAGGCCCTCGCCGCCGAGGCAGCGCGTCAGCGCCGACAGGTGGATGTCGCCGTCCGGGTCGTGCCCTGCATGCCACACGGGCTGGACAACGCGATGCCGCTGGACTCCAAGCTCGGCAACCACGTCGACGACGGCGAGTTCTGGCGATTGTGCGACGCGGTGTCCGAGCACCCCTGGATGAACCTTCGCGGGCTGCACGGGCACCAGTTCACCCGAGCGGCCTCGCCGGCGGACTACGGCCTGTTCGTCGCCGGTCTCGCCGCGGTGGTTCAGGAGGCGTACGAACAGCGGAACATCCGGTTCGAGATCCTGGACATCGGCGGAGGCTTCGACACCCGGTCGGTGCTGGAGGCGCGTGGCCTTCCGCTGTCGACGTTCGCCGAGGTCGCCGCGCGGGAGTTGGCGGTGGTGCCGTATCCCTTCCGGCTGGTTGTCGAACCGGGCCGCTACGTGTCAGCCGATGCCGCTGTCGGCCTGTCGCGAGTGCGCGCGCGAAGGCAGCGGGGGCAGGTCACCTGGCAGGTGGTGGACTTGGCGACCAACACGTTGATCCCTGTGCCGGGTGCGGAGTATCTGCCCGTCCCGGTGCGTGACGGCGAGCGCCGGCAGCTCTCCCGGATCGGTGACGGAACATGCGCTCCCTCGGTCATGTGCGGTGATGTTGCGCTTCCCGCGACCGAGCCGGGCACACCGCTGGCTCTCCTGCACTGTGGGGCGTACACGACCGTGTTTGCCCATGTGTGGGGACCCAGGCCGCCGACGGTCATGGCCCTGAAAGCGAGCCGGATGCCCGAACTCGTGACGGGTCCCGAGGAGTTCGGTGCCGCGGCAAAGGCCGTGTACGGCTACGAGCTCAGCTTGACCCCGGACGCCTGAGCGCTGTTCGGCCGGGCACCCGGCCCGACCGAACAGCGGCGGAGTTCCGGGTGGCCGATCAGCCGCGGGACTCGGCACGCAGTGCCTGCGCGGCACGGATGCTCTGCTTCGTCCACGCCGGGCAGGCTGCATCGGCTTCCAGCTCGGCCAGGGTGCGCGTCACCACGGCTGCCACCTCGTCCGGGGCCTTCACCACCGGCTTCTGATCGCCAAGGGGAGACATGAAGACGACGTTGAGAACCCGATCGCCCGAGTCGCTGACGAAGAACGTGGACTCCACGTACTGCAGAGGGCCGGTCAGCTCGACACCGATTTCCTCGGCCACCTCGCGGCGTGCGGTCGCCTCAAGCGCTTCGGAGACCGGGTTCGTCTCGTCGAAGGTCCCACCGACCAGCGACAGCATGCCTGCAGCGTGCTCTTCCTTTTCACTCCGGACGATAAGGATCCAGTCGTCGCCATCGTGGAGGGCGACATCTACATTGATGAACGTTTCCATGGGCGCATCCTAGATCGATCCAAGAAGCCTTAGCAAGAGGTGCATTCAGTGGGAATTCTCAAGAAGCCCTATCAGCCGGAGTACTTCAATTTCGACGAATCGCTGCTGGCTCAACTAGCTCACGAGTACGGCGTCTCGCGCAGCCTTCGACTCTGCCCCATCCTGCTGGACGGCGATTACTGCACACTCGTGGACGTTCGCTCCGCCACGAGTAAGAAGATGATTCTCGAAGCCGACGGGAGATGGCTCTTCCTCAAGCAGATGCCGTGGTACTGCGACGACGCGACCGTCGAGTTCGCCGTCGACTGGCAGAACGCGCTGTCGGCGGCATCCTTCAGCGTGCCCGGCATACTGCGTACCGCAGAGGGCCGCCAGATCCTGCGGTCGGGAGGCGCCCGGCTCATGCTCTTCGAGTACGTGCGGGGCGCCCGTTACCAGGCACGACCAGAGGAGTACCGGGCGGCGGCGGCTACGCTCGCGACCCTGCACTCCCTGCCGGGACCCGATGAGGGCCCACGCTCCGACGCCTTTCAGGATGCCGTCGAACACGCTCGGTTGGCGTGTGAATCCCTCCCGGGCGCCCCCGCCCTCTCGGAAGCAATGGACGAGGCCGAGGCAGTTCTGAGGTCCTGGGAAATGCAGGCGGCACGTCTGGGGTGGGAAGAGCTGCCGCGTCGCGCCGTTCACGGTGATTACAGCCCCTGGAACCTCGTGTTCAGTGAAACGGGCGAAGTCATGGCTGTCCTGGACTTCGACAATGCCCATATGGGGCCCGTGATCAGGGACGTCATGGAGGCCGTCCTCACTTTCTGCTGTGTGCGCTACGCCAGTGACTCCACCACCTTCTCCGCCGACATTCCCGACCCGCTTCCGCAGGCTCGCGCGCAAGAGATGCTGGCCTCCTACGAATCCGTCCGTTCCCTGAGCGCCCGAGAAAGGGAGTGCGCCGCATTCGCGGCCGGCGCGGTGGCCTTGGAAATCGTGTGTCTCGGTCTGATCCGGGGCGACTACGAGCCCGGTTCGGCCGGGCGGCTGCTCGCCTGGGCGAAGGGCGTCCAGGAGGACGTACAGCACCTGCTCTCCCGCACCGCAGGAGGCACTCGATGAGCGCCGGCACCGACCTCGTGCCCTCGACCGTGGCGCCGTGGCGCCGTCCGCTGACGCTGCTCTCGGCTGCCACGCTCCTCAACTCCGTCGGCACCGGGGCCTGGCTCACGGTGCAGGCGGTCTATCTGGTCCGCAGCGCCGGTCTCTCCCCGGACCAGGTGGGTCTCGGGCTCGCCCTGTCGGGGCTCGTCGGGATGGTGGCCGCGGCTCCCGTGGGGCGTCTGGCCGACCGGCACAACGCCCGACGGGTGACGATCTGGGTCCTGTGCCTGGAAGCGCTCGCGACGGCCCTGTTCCTGTTCGCGCACAACTTCTGGCTCTTCCTCGGCATCACCTCGGCCGTCATGGTCCTGGAGCGCGGCGGCAGCGCGGTCAGAGGCGCCATGCTGGC
This sequence comes from Streptomyces sp. NPDC048623, assembly GCF_040650755.1. Classification (NCBI taxonomy): domain Bacteria; kingdom Bacillati; phylum Actinomycetota; class Actinomycetes; order Kitasatosporales; family Streptomycetaceae; genus Streptomyces; species Streptomyces sp. NPDC048623. Next base: position 10,242 of record NZ_JBEZHV010000020.1, on the reverse strand, counting down.
GGGACTGTTCCAGGGCGCCGAGCGGGTCCGCGCCCGTGCGGCTGTACGGCGGGCGTTCAACCTGGGCGCGGCGGCTGGTGCAGGTCTCGGCGCCCTGGCTCTGAACGAAGCCACCCCGCGTACCTATGCCGTGTGCATCCTCCTGAACGCGGCCACGTACGTGGTGGCCGCCGTCCTCAATCTGCTGATGCCGGCGGTCAAGACCGCCTCCGCGAGCCGTGAGCGGACGAAGATGAAGGCGCTGCGTGATCGCCCGTTCTGGGCCATGACCGTACTCAACGGCCTGGTGACGCTGCACTATCCCGTCCTCACCTTGGCGCTTCCGCTGTGGCTGACCCAGCAGACCGGGCTGCCCAGGTGGGCCAGCGGAGCGGCCTTCGCTCTCAACACCGTGCTGGTCGCAGCGCTTCAGCTGCGGGCCGCGAAGGGGACCGAGGACGTGACCGTGGCCGCGAGGCGCATGCGCCATGCCGGGTTCGCCGTGGGCGCCGGATGTCTGCTCTTCGCCGCCACGGCCAGTGTCCCGCTTCTCCCGGGAGCACTGGTCCTCCTGCTCGCCCTCGTGGTGTACACCGTCGGCGAACTGTGGCACTCCGCCGGCGCCTCCGGGCTCGCCTTCGGCCTGGCTCCCGACAGCGATCAAGGCGAGTACCAGGGGATCTTCGGCATCGGCACCAGCCTGGCCCAGATCCTCGCCCCACCACTCGTCCTGCTGTGCGCGATGCGCTGGGGAGTACCTGGCTGGTTCCTGCTCGCCGCGATCACCACTCTGTCCGGCGCGGCGGTTCCGGTCGTGCTGCGAACCATGTACCGAGAACGGCTCACCGACCCCCAGATCGGCTCACCGGCCCCCTGAAAGGAGCCCGGACATGAAGGATGTGACTCCCCTTCCCCCCGCGGTGATCGTGTGGAGCGGCAAGGGAGGCGTCGGCAAGTCGACCGTCGCCGCGCAGACCGCCCGCGGACTGGCCGCCCTCGGCGTCCGCACCGGCTATCTCGACGCAGATCTGCACGGTCCCAGTGCGGCGACTCTCTTCGGTGTCGAGGAGCGCCTCGCCGTCCGCGGACGCCGCATCGTTCCGACAGTCCGGGACGGAGTCGCGATCGCATCGACGAGCATGATCGCGGATCCCGACCACGCCTATGTATGGCGTGGACCGCTCATGCGCGGAGTGCTCTCGCAGCTCTTCCACGACACCGACTGGACCTGCGTGGACGTACTCGTGGTTGACATGCCTCCGGGCACCGGTGAGATCCAGATGCAGGTGCTCTCCGACCTCACGTGTCTGGGCGCCGTCGTAGTGACGACGCCACAGGACCTTTCCCTCGCCGACGTACGCCGGTCGGCCCGGATGCTGCTCGACGCGGACGTTCCGGTCACCGCGGTAGTGGAGAACATGGCGTCAGTCGCCTGTCCCTCATGCGCCTGCTCCTTCCCACCACTGCCCGGCGACGCGGGACAGCACGTGCATGCGATCTTCCCCGAGGCGGAATTCGTCCGCCTGCCCATGAGTCGGCCCTCCGGCCACACGGATCCCCTGGCCCAGGCGTTGCGACCGCTGGTCGAGAAGATCGCCGACAGCCTTCGGCTCCGCCCCCTGTCCCCCTGCTGACCTCCTGTCCCGAGCAAAGGAACATGTGCATGGACATCCTGTCCGCCCGCCCTGCGGCGCTTCTCTGCGATGTCGACGGAGTCGTCAGGCTGCGCGACACCGGGCACGCGGCCCGGCTCGAAGAGGAACACGGCATCCCGAAAGGCCGTATTGCCGCGGCGGCTCTCGATCCCGAGCTGTTGCACCGGGTGGTGACTGGTGAGATCACCGCCGAGGGATGGTGCGTAGAGGCCGCCGGCCGGCTGGCCGCCGACCTCGGCGTGCCCGGCCCGGCCGAGCAGGTCATGTGTGCCTGGATGGATCCCCTGGGAACGGTGGACGAGACCGTCGTCCAGCTGCTCGCGGCCGCCGCCGAGTCCGTTCCGGTGGTGCTGGTCAGCAACGGCACCGACCGGCTGGAGCGTGACCTGAGCCTCCTCGGTGTCACCGAGCGCCTGCCCCTGCTGGTCAACTCGGCCAGGATCGGCTACGCCAAACCTTCCGCCGAGATCTACAGGGCGGCGGCCGAACGGGCCGGGGTGAGTTTCGAGCGGTGCCTGCTCATCGACGATACCCAGGACTACGTCGACGGGGCACGCCGTCTCGGCATGCCCGCGGTCCTGTACCACGGGCACGAGTCCCTCCGCAGGGCGCTGGCCGCGATCCCGTCATCGGCTGGTCATCAGAAGGTGGCACCGTGACGCGAGCCCACGCGCGCATTTCGCCCCCGGCGCTTCGCCCCGGCGGCACGATCGGGATCTTCGCCCCCTCGTCCGACGAAGCGGGACGTTTCCCGTCGCGCGCAGATCGCGCGGCGCGGTTCCTCCGAGCAGAGGGATTCCGAGTCAAAGCAGCGCCCAACGCCTTCGCCACGGGCCTCTTTACGGCAGGCCCCGCGCGGCAACGCGTCGAGGACCTGCACAGCCTCTGGGCGGACCCCGAGGTGGATGTCGTTCTGGCGACGGTCGGCGGCAACAACACGAACGAGTTGCTGGACCTCGTCGACTACGACTTCATCGCGTCGTGCCCCAAGATCCTTGTTGGGTACAGCGACACGACGGCACTGCTCACCGCGGTCTGGTCACGCACGGGCCTCACCACCTTCATGGGACCGCAGCTCATGCCCCAGTTCGGCGAGGTGGGCGGGTGCCTCCCGTACACACTGGCTTCCTTCCGGAAGGTCCTGGGCGAGGCACGGCCCGCCGGCCCGATCGCCCCGTCCACTCAGTGGACCGACGTACGCGGTGACTGGTCAGGCCCCGACGACGAACCGCGCGGCCTCGTTGCGACGAGCGGCCCTCGGGTGGTGAAGCCGGGCGCGGCCACGGGGCCGGTATTCGCGGCGAACCTGGACACCCTGTTGCGGCTCGCCGGCACCCGCTACTGGCCGGACCTGAAAGGACACGTCGTCCTGCTGGAATCCGGAGATTCGTCGCCCTCCCGGCTCGCCGCCCAGCTCACCCAACTGCGGCATGCCGGCGTACTGGCGGGGGCCGTCGGCCTCGGGTTGGGGCGGTTCCCGGCAGCGGGGGAGTCCTCCGCCCTTCTCGCAGACACGCTCCGCGACGCCTTCCGGGATTTTCCGGGACCGGTCGTCGCGGACCTGGACATCGGTCACACCGATCCCATGATCTGCGTCCCCAACGGCATCGCCGTCAGTCTCGAAGCCTCTGAGGGCTCCGCCGATTCCCCGGACTCCCCCCACGCGCTTCTCTCCTTCGAAGAACCAGCAGTGATCCCTCATCACCGGAGCCACTCGTGAACCGCACAGCGAAGAAGTCCATCCTCCTCATCGGCGCGGACAAGCACGTCCTGCGCGCCTGTGGGGAACTCTCCGTCGACGTGACGGTCGTCTACGGGCGCTCGGCGAAGGAATTCGGGCTGCACCCCATCGCCCCGGAGGTCACGCAGCTCTTCGTCGAGGACCAGCACAGCGTCGAGGCGATCCTGTCGGCCCTGGTGCGGGCGGGAATCGACGGACGCGCCTTCGACAGTGTGTACACCAGTGACGAAGGGGCGATTGTCACGGCCTCCGCGCTGGCGCTTCACTTCGGCATACGGTCCATGGCCATGGATACCGCGATCAATTTCCGTGACAAGGCGGTCCAGAAGTCGATTCTTCGGGCGGCGGGAATTCCGGTGGCGGACTATCGCGTCGTCGACGACATCAGCGAGCTGCGCGAGGATTTCGACCTCCCGTTCTCCGAAGCGGTGATCAAGCCGGTTGCCGGCGCGGGCGCCAGCGCCACGGCGAAGGTGTGCTCGACGAGTGAACTCCTACGGTTCGCCGAGAAGTTCCGCCCGGGAGGGAGCCCTGAGCGCAGCTTCGTCCTGGAGGAGTTCATGCCGGGCCAGGAGTGGCAGATCAACGGTGTGGTGCACGATGGTCATGTGGTCTTCATGAGCGTGAGCACGTACGGCGAGACCTGTCTGACAGCGCTCACCGGCAACCGCCCGATGCGGGTGTCCGTCCTCGATCCGGTCGTGGATTCCTGGGCGTACGAGCGGTCTGCCTCCCTCGTCCAGGAGTCGCTGCGGGCCCTCGGTCTTGAATCCGGCGTCTTCCACATGGAGCTCTTCTACGACCGGGATTCCGACCGGCTCGTCTTCGGAGAATGCGCGGCGCGGCGGGGCGGAGCGATCACACAGGAGGAGGTGGCGTACAAGTTTGGGGTCAGCCTTGCCGCATGCGCGGTGCAGTCCGCGCTTGGTGAAGTCCCGGACATCCGCCAGCAGGTCCGCCCCGGGTCGGTCGGCAGTGTGTTCCTCCCGGTTGTCCCGGGGACGCTCTTCGCCTGCCCGACCGTGGAGGAGCTGCAGGATCTGCCGGACGTACGGTTCGCACGCATCGATCTGCCCATCGGTTTCCGCATGTCGAAGTCCCTCGGCAGCACGCTGATCAAGGCTGGCCAAGTGATGATCCACGCGGAATCCGATGAGTCCGTGGAAAAGCGGATCGAGTATGTCCTCGACTGGTTCCTCTCGCGGATTATCGCCATTCCTCATGACGCATCTCCCGCAGAACTTCGTTCGTGGAGTGAGGGTCTGGCATCGGCGATCTGACCGCTTCATCAGCAACGTAGCGTTCCCCCGGCCTGAGGGATACGCGCCGTACTGACCGAGCCTCCGGACGAGCGTTCTCTGTGATCGCATGGTGGGCACCTTGCAGCTGGTCCACTCGGCGACCAAAGCCACAGCGACCGCGGCGCACATGCTGGCAGAGCGCGGCTTGCCCGACCTCGACGCAACCGTGGCGAAGTACTGGCCGGGGTTCGCGGCGAACGGCGAGGCGGACAAGTCCGGGGCTTCCTTTGATCTCATTCCTCTAATGAGCGGCGGAAGGTGTCAAAAGTAGATCTACTCGAGGGCTCCCGCGCATACTCTTTCCCTTTTCGGTCAAGCGCCATGCGTATTGGGATCGGATCCGGCCTGGATAGCGCAGGCCGAGAGCGTGTGCGCGCATGTCGTCCAGGACCCGCAGAGCGAGGCGATCAGCCACATGGACCGGCTGCTCAGGAGGCGGCCCGGCCGTGAGTGATCGCCGCCGTTGATGTCAGCTGTGGATGTCAAAGGGCACCTACCAAAATTGGTAGGTGCCCTTTTCCCTTGTGCCCCCGGCAGGATTCGAACCTGCGACACCCGCTTTAGGAGAGCGGTGCTCTATCCCCTGAGCTACGAAGGCGAAGGCGGGGAGTCGGCCGTCGGGACGGTCGGCTCGCCGCCGTCAGTGTAGCGGGTGGTGGGGGCGGCGTACGGAGGACCGGCGGGGCACGGGTGGGGGGTCAGGTGGTGGAGGAGGGTGTGGAGGGTCGGGTCGTGCGGGGCGGGCGGGGTGGTGGTCAGCTGGGCGAGCAGGGTCGCGAAGCGGTTGTCCGGCTGGCGGAGGAAGGGTTCGGCGCCCTCCCACAGGGCACTGCGGAGGCGTTCCGGGGTGAGGTGGCCGTCGCCGGCCGAGGCGGTGGCCAGGAGCTCGGCGACGCGGCGGTCCAGGGCGGTCGGGGTCCAGTGGCCGGCGGTGAGGTCGTCCGTCAGGTCGCGGGCCAGGTCGGGCGTCGTGGGCGTCATGGGCGTCATATCGGCGGAGCCGTGGCTTTCCGGGAGGAACGGATGCGGGAAAAGGGGTGTGGGCGCGTGCTCCGGTCGGCGACGACGGAGTACGCGCCCACGGCACCGGAGGCGGGTGGACCGTCACGGCGGGGGAAACTCGTGAGGTCCGTGCGCTCCGGTGGTAGGAGGGGCCGGGTCAGCTCGCCGGGGTGGTCCGGCGGCCGGTGACGGCGCGGAGGAGCACGGCGAGGGCGACCAGGACGATGCCGAGCCAGACCGGGCTGGAGACGCCCGCGTGGTCGGCGAACAGGCCGCCGATGAGGGCGCCCAGGGCGATGCAGGTGTTGTACGCCATGGTGTTCAGCGACATCGCGGCCTCGAAGGTCTCGGGCGCGGCCGCGAGCGTCATGTTGATCTGGCTGAGCTGGACGACACCGAAGGCGATGCCCCACAGGACCATCGCGACGATCACGCCGACCTTGCCGGTGCCGATGGTCAGCAGCATGACGAGCGAGGCGATCAGCAGCAGGCCGCCCACGACGAAGCTGCCGCGCAGGCTCTTGTTGACGGTCTGACCGCCGATGAAGTTGCCGATCGCGCCGCCGATTCCGTACACGATGAGGACGACGGTGATGAAGCCGACCGAGGCCGACGTGCTGTCCTCCAGGTACGGGCGCACGAAGGTGTACGCGCCGAAGTGGCCGAGGACGAAGAACACGACCATGACCAGGACCACGCGCAGCTGCACGTTCCTGACGGGCAGTCCGAAGACCTCGCGCACGGAGACCGCGTTCGCCGACGGCAGCGACGGGATGGCGACGGCGACGGCGAGGAACACCAGGGCGCTGAGGCCGGACCAGATCAGGAAGGTCGTACGCCAGTCGCTGGCGCTCTCGAGCAGGGTGCCGAGCGGGATGCCGACGACGGTGGCGATCGAGATGCCGGACATCACCACGGCGGCGGCCCGGTTGGCGTGCTTCTCCGGGACGATGCGCATGGCCATGCTGACGCCGATGGCCCAGAACACGCCGCTGGCGAAGCCCATGATCAGACGAGTGCCCAGGATCAGCGGGTAGTTCGGGGCGATCGAGGTGATCAGGTTGCCGACCGCCAGGACGGCGAGCAGCGTGCTCAGCAGCTTGCGCCGGTTCACGCGGCGGGTCCACGCCACGATGAACGGCACACCCAGGCCGGCCGCGACGCCCTGCGCCGTGACCATGAGGCCGGCCACGCCCACGGAGACCTTGAGGCTGTCGCTGAGCGGGGTGAGCAGGCCGATCGGCATCAGCTCGGTGGTGAGGAAGACGAACAGGCTGGCGGTGATCGCGGCCACGCCCAGCCATCCCCGGGCCGGGGAGATCTGCTGCTGTGGCGTGACGGGGGCTTGGGTGGTGGTCTCTTCTTGGATGCTCATGTCATCTCCGAGCGGGATGGTCGGGGAGGTGGTGCGGGGTGGTCGTACCGGCACCGGAGTCGGGTGCGGCCGAGGGGATCTCTCCGGCGCCGGCGGTCTCCGGCCCGGGCTCCGGATCCGGCTGCTTCTTCGGCGGGCGCGGCTGGCCCAGCAGCACCGCCAGGAAGATCACGCCGATGCCCACGAGCTGGAGCACCGACAGCGTCTGGTCCTTGAAGAGGTAGCCGAGGAGCGCCGCCACGACCGGGCTGCCGAGCGCCAGGAAGGAGACCGCCACGGCCGGCAGGCGCTCGATGCCCCGGAACCAGACGATGTAGCTGAGGACCGCGCCCAGGGTGATGAGGTAGGCGAAGCCGAAGACGTTGGAGCCGGTGAGTCCGTCGGGGAGGTCTTCGAGCGACAGCCAGAACGGCAGCAGGACCAGGCCGCCCGCGGTGAGCTGCCACCCGGTGAAGGTGAGCAGGCCGACCCCCTCGGGCCGGCCCCACCGCTTGGTCAGCGTGATGCCGGACGCCATGCACAGCGCCCCGCCGACGGCCGCGAGGACACCCACCGTGTCGAGGGACACCGCGCCCTTGAAGACCAGGAGCGCCACACCTCCGGCGCCCATCACGCAGGCCAGGGCGTGTACGGCTCTGATCCGCTCGCCGAGGAAGAGTGCGGCGAGGATCACGACGAACATGGGCTGGGCCGACATGATCACCGCGGCGATGCCGCCGGGCAGCCGGTAGGCGGCGACGAAGAGCAGGAAGTTGAAGGCGCCGATGTTCAGCACACCGAGCACCAGCGCGCGCCACCACCAGATGCCGGCGGGCAGCCGTCGCCCGAGGGCGAGCAGGAACAGGCCGCCGGGCAGGGCCCGCATGGTGGTCGCGAGGAGCGGCCGGTCCGGCGGCAGCAGTTCGGTGGTCACGAGGTAGGTGCTGCCCCAGACCGCCGGCGCGAGGCCGGTCAGGGCCGCCGTGAGTACGTTCTGTCGGCTCTTCATCTCGTCATCTCTTCATCTCGCCATCTCGTCTCGCGTCTCGCGTCTCGCGTCTCGCGTCCTGCGTCTCGCGTCCGGCGTTCCGCGGGAATCACCGTGGGTCGCTTCCGGCATCCGGCCGACGGGCTCAGTCGAAGATCGGGTCGCGGTCGCGGCCGCGCTTCAGCTCGAAGAAGCCGTCGGTGCTCGCGACCGCGAGCACGGCGTCCCAGAGCTTTCCGGCCGCCTCGCCCCGCGGCGCGGGGGTGAGCACGGGGCCGAAGAACGCCAGCGGCGTCCCGTCCGGGCCGGGTACGTGGATGACGGGGGTGCCGACCTCGGAGCCGACCGGGTCCATCCCCTCGTGGTGCTCGGCCCGCAGCTTCTCGTCCCAGCCGGTGTCCTCCGCGGCCTCGATGAGACCGGCGGGCAGACCCGCCTCCGCCAGGGCGGCGCTGATCATGTCGTGGCCGAGCCCGGCCTTCTCGATGTGGATCAGCCGGCCCATGGCCTCGTAGAGGGGGCGCAGCACCTCGTTGCCGTGCTCGTGCTGGGCCGCGATGCACACGCGTACGCAGGCCCAGCCGTCGATCATGCCCTGGCGGTACTTCTCCGGGACCTCGCGGCCCTCGTTGAGGACCGACAGGCTCATGATGTGGAAACGCATCTCCACGGACCGGACCTGCTCGACCTCCGCCATCCAGCGGGAGGTGATCCAGGCCCAGGGGCAGCGGGGGTCCACCCACATGTCGGCGATCGTGGTGCTCATGGCGGTTGCTCGTCCTTTCGGTGTTCGGGCAGGTCTTCCGAGTCGGTGCCGTGCGCGCGCGGGCATGCCGCGGCCGGTGCGCCCAGGTGCGGGATAGGGAGGAGAGGGAGGGGAGGCGTACGGGGACGTACAGGGGCGTGCGGGGACGTACAGGGACGTACGGGAGGAGCGGCGGCGGCGCGGCGTCCGGGCACGCCGGAAGGGCCCCGATCACGGGCCCGCCCGGCGGAGCCGGCCCGAGGGCGCGCCTGCCGTGTGCGGTCGCCACCAGTGTCGGGCCGAGGGCATCGATGAGTCCAACACATGCTTGTCACGTGATGCATCTCGAATCACGATGGATTCGCGAGGGATCGAGCGGCCGTGGGGCCCTGGCTCCATGGACCACCATGGGTCCATGGAGCTTCAGCAGATGCGGTACGTGATCGCCGTCGCCGAGACGAACAGCTTCACGCGCGCCGCCCAGCGCTGCCTGGTGGTGCAGTCCGCGCTCAGCCATCAGATCGCGCGCCTGGAGAAGGAGTTGGGTGCGCGGCTCTTCGAACGCACCAGCCGCCGGGTCCGGCTGACCGCGGCCGGCGCGGCCTTCCTGCCCGCGGCCCGGCAGTGCCTGGACGCGGCGGAACGGGCCGCCGCCGAGGTCGCGGCGGCGGTGGGGGAGGTGCGCGGACGCCTGGCGGTGGGGCTGATCCCCAGCGTGGGCGCCGTGGACGTCCCCACCGTCCTCAGGGAGTTCCACCAGCGGCATCCGAAGGCCCGGATCAGCCTCAGCGTGGGCGCGAGCGACGAGCTGGTCGAGCGGGTCAGGCTGGGTGAGATCGAGGTGGCCTTCCTCGGCATCCCGGTCTCGGCCCGCCCTCAGGGCGTGATGGCCCGGGAACTGGCCCGTGAACGCCTTGTCGCCGTGGTCGCCCCGGACCACCCGCTCGCCGGCGAGGCCTCGGTCGACCTCCGCCGGCTGTCCTCGGAGGTGTTCGTGGACCTTCCGGCGAAGACGGCCGGCCGGGCCCAGTCCGACCTGGCCTTCGCCGCCGCCGGACTCACCCGCGAGGTCGCCTTCGAGGTGACCAACGCGGACTATCTGGCCCGTCTGATCGGCGCGGGCCTGGGCGTGGCCCTGCTCCCGCCGGCGTACGTCGCGGGCCTCGCCGGTCTGGCCACCGGCCTGGCCACGATCGAGGTCACGGACGCGCCGTCGCGCGCCGAGTACGTCATCTGGGGCCGGGAGGGCCGCACTCCGGCCGCCGCCGCGTTCCTTGAGCTCCTCGGCATCGGGGACTGACTGCGGAGGAGCGGCTGCCGCAGCGCGGAGGCGTACCCGCGGCCGTGGGGTACGCAGAAAGCCCGTTTCCGTACGGTACGGGGACGGGGGCCCGCGCCGGGGGGGCGGGGCGGGCCGGCGGGGTAAGGGGGGCCGGGGGGCCGGGGGCCCCCGGCGGGGGTGCGCCCGGGGCCGCGG
>NZ_JBEZHV010000019.1:156151-161068 GCF_040650755.1 Streptomyces sp. NPDC048623 | reverse complement strand
CTTCGGCGTCCGCGAAGATCTCGTCGGCTGAGGACGCGATGGCGGCGCGCCGGAGCCAGCGGCTCAGGAGGTGCCTCGGGGTGCGGCCCTTCCGCTGTGGAACGGGAGCGTTGAACGGCGTCGTTTCACGTGAAACACCCGGTTTCACGTGAAACATTCAGCGCGTGGCGCCGGTGACGATCCAGCGGCCGGAGCGGGCGCGGAACCAGAGGGTCGCCAGGCGCACGGTCATCATCAGCGCCATCGCGCCCCAGAGCGCGGTCAGCCCGCCACCCAGGACGGGGACGAGCAGGGCGACCGGGGCGAAGACGATCAGGGTGAGCAGCATGGCCCAGGCGAGGTAGGGGCCGTCGCCGGCGCCCATCAGGACACCGTCGAGGACGAAGACCACGCCGGAGACCGGCTGGGAGAGCGCGACCACGAGCAGGGCGGGGAGCAGGGCGTCCTGGACCGCGGAGTCCCCGGTGAAGAGCGGGACGAACAGGGGGCGGGCGAGGATGAGCAGTGCGCCCAGGACGACCCCGGAGAGCGCGCCCCACTGGACCATGCGGCGGCAGACCTGGCGGGCGCCGTCCGCGTCGTCGGCGCCGAGATAGCGCCCGATGATGGCCTGCCCGGCGATGGCGATCGCGTCGAGGGCGAAGGCCATCAGGCTCCACAGGGACAGGATGATCTGGTGGGCGGCCACATCGGCGTCCCCGAGCCGGGCGGCGACGGCGGTGGCGATCATCAGGACGGCGCGCAGCGAGAGCGTACGGATCAGGAGCGGGGCGCCGGCCTGGGCGGAGGCCCGGATGCCGGCGGCGTCGGGACGCAGGGACGCGCCGTGGCGGCGGGCGCCGCGGATGACGACGACGAGGTACGCGGCGGCCATGCCGAGCTGGGCGATGACCGTGCCCCAGGCGGAGCCGGCGATGCCGAGGCCGGCGCCGTAGACCAGGCCGAGGTTGAGGGCGCCGTTGGCCGCGAAGCCGGCGATGGCGACATAGAGCGGGGTGCGGGTGTCCTGGAGACCGCGCAGCACACCGGTGGCGGCCAGGACGACCAGCATGGCGGGGATGCCCAGGCTGGAGATCCGCAGATAGGTGACGGCGTAGGGGGCGGCGGTGTCGGAGGCGCCGAAGACGTCGACGAGCCAGGGAGCGGTGGGCAGGGTGAGGGCGACCACGGCGACACCGAGCAGCAGGGCGAGCCAGATGCCGTCCATGCCCTGGCGGATGGCGGCCTTGAGGTCGCCGGCACCGACGCGGCGGGCGACGGCCGCGGTGGTGGCGTAGGCGAGGAAGACGAAGACGCTCACGGCGGTGGAGAGGAGTGCCGAGGCGATGGCGAGTCCGGCGAGCTGGGGGGTGCCGAGATGCCCGACGATGGCACTGTCGGCCATGAGGAACAGGGGCTCGGCGACGAGTGCGCCGAAGGCCGGGACGGCGAGCGAGACGATCTCGCGGTCGTGTTGCCGTCGAACGGCCTTGGGGGGCGCGGGAGCCTGGTGCATGGGCTCAATCTAATCTTCCACAGGTAAGAGATGCAATCACATAGAGACCCTTACCTTCGCGGCGAGTGACCCTTCGGGTGTGCGCCGTTTGTTCTGATCTTGGTCCGGGTGGCAAAGTTTTTCTCCCCCACAGCCGGTGGATGGAAAAACCGCAGGTCAGAGGCGCTTGATTGCGGGGGTTATGAGTTTGTCCACATGGCTGTCCCCCGGTCCGTGCACAGGTTCCGGGGAGTTCTCCACAGCATCTGGGCCTTCACCCACAGGCCCTGTGGATAACCAGATTGGCTGACGGTGCCCGCGGGCCTACCGTGGTCCGGCGCCCGACGCGCCAGAAGCGGAGTCAAAGCCCCTTTTTTGTCCGAGCCGTGGCGTAAGAAAGAGGGGCACGGCGAGGTCCGCGGAGCGGACGGGAGGAGGTGGCTTGGTGAGCATGCCCGAGCCCATGGACGATCCCTGGGCCGACAGCGGACCCGGCGACCGGCTCCCGACGCGTACCCGTGAGCGGGGCGGCCGCGGGCGCGGCCGGGAGGACCAGCACGAGCGCGGCAGCGAGGGCGGCTGGGACAGCGGGGTGTCCGCCTTCGAGCGCGTACCCCCGCAGGACCTCGACGCCGAGCAGTCCGTCCTCGGCGGCATGCTGCTGTCCAAGGACGCCATCGCCGACGTCGTCGAGATCATCAAGGGCCACGACTTCTACAAGCCGGCCCACGAGACCGTCTACGCGGCGATCCTCGACCTGTACGCGAAGGGCGAGCCCGCCGACCCCATCACGGTCGGCGCCGAGCTCACCAAGCGCGGTGAGATCACCCGGGTCGGCGGCGCCTCGTATCTGCACACCCTCGTGCAGTCGGTGCCGACCGCGGCCAACGCCTCGTACTACGCGGAGATCGTCCACGAGCGGGCCGTGCTGCGCCGCCTCGTCGAGGCCGGCACCAAGATCACGCAGATGGGATACGCGGCGGACGGCGACGTCGACGAGATCGTCAACCGCGCCCAGGCCGAGATCTACCAGGTCACCGAGCAGCGCACGACCGAGGACTATCTGCCGCTCGGCGACATCATGGAGGGCGCGCTCGACGAGATCGAGGCGATCGGCTCGCGCAGCGGCGAGATGACCGGTGTCCCCACCGGCTTCACCGACCTCGACGCGCTCACCAACGGTCTGCACCCCGGTCAGATGATCATCATCGCGGCCCGTCCCGCCATGGGTAAGTCCACCCTCGCGCTGGACTTCGCGCGGGCCGCGTCCATCAAGAACAACCTGCCCAGCGTCATCTTCTCCCTCGAAATGGGCCGCAACGAGATCGCCATGCGTCTGCTCTCGGCCGAGGCCCGGGTGGCGCTGCACCACATGCGCTCCGGCACCATGACCGACGACGACTGGACCCGGCTCGCCCGCCGGATGCCGGACGTCTCGCAGGCCCCGCTCTACATCGACGACTCGCCGAACCTGTCGATGATGGAGATCCGCGCCAAGTGCCGCCGGCTCAAGCAGCGGGCCGGTCTCAAGCTCGTCATCATCGACTACCTCCAGCTGATGCAGTCCGGCGGCTCCAAGCGCGCCGAGAGCCGCCAGCAGGAGGTCTCCGACATGTCGCGAAACCTGAAGCTCCTCGCCAAGGAGCTGGAGCTCCCGGTGATCGCGCTCTCGCAGCTGAACCGTGGTCCCGAGCAGCGCACGGACAAGAAGCCGATGGTGTCCGACCTCCGAGAGTCCGGCTCCATCGAGCAGGACGCCGACATGGTCATCCTGCTGCACCGCGAGGACGCCTACGAGAAGGAGTCCCCGCGCGCCGGCGAGGCCGACATCATCGTCGGCAAGCACCGTAACGGTCCGACGGCGACCATCACCGTGGCCTTCCAGGGCCACTACTCGCGCTTCGTGGACATGGCACAAACCTGATCGAGATCCCCGGGGCGGCACGGCATGATCGCCGTATGACCTCGACTTTCGAAGCCCTGTTGCCCAGTACCGAACGTGCTCTGCTGCACCGTGTGGCCGTCGCGCAGAGCGAGGGGCGCGCACCCTCGTTCGCCGCCGGTGTCGCGCGGGAGGGCGCGATGGTGTGGAGCGGTTCCCGCAGCTGTGTCGACGGGCACGCCCCGGACGCCGGGACGCAGTACCGGATCGGCTCGATCACCAAGGTGTTCACCGCGGTTCTGGTGATGCGGCTGAGGGACGAGGGGCTGCTGAGTCTTGAGGATCCGCTGGAGAAGCATCTGCCGGGCACGGGCGTCGGCGAGGTGACGATCGCTCAACTCCTGGGCCACACCTCGGGTCTTGCCGCCGAGACTCCGTCGCCCTGGTGGGAGCGGACGCCGGGGACCGTCCGGCCGGAGCTTTCCGATGTGCTGGGGGAGCGGCCGATGCTGCACCCGGTGGGACGGCTCCACCACTACTCCAACCCCGGTTACACGCTGCTCGGTTCGCTGGTGGAGGCGGTGCGCGGGGTGCCGTGGGAGGAGGCGCTGCGCACCGAGATCCTGGAGCCGCTGGGCCTCGACCGGACGACGACGCAGCCGGTCGCGCCGCATGCCGGCGGTTTCGCGGTGCACCCCTGGGCGGATGTGATGATGCCCGAACCCGCCGAGGACCTGGGGGTGATGGCCCCGGCGGGGCAGCTCTGGTCCACGGTCGGCGACCTGTGCCGGTTCGGCGTCTTCCTCGCCGAGGGGGACGACCGGGTGCTCGGCGCGGCCACCGTGGCGGAGATGCGGGTGCCCGCGGCGCCGCCCGGCACGAGCGACCCGACGATGGGCTACGGCCTCGGCCTCCAGCTCGTGCACTCGGAGCGCGGGCTGCTGTTCGGGCACACCGGTTCGCTGCCCGGCTTCGTCGCCGGCCTGTGGGTGAGCGTCGAGGACGGGGTGGCCGCGGTGGCCCTCGCCAACGCCACCAGCGGGCCGCTCACGGGCACCGTGGCCGCCGAACTCATCCGGATCGTCGCGGAGGCCGAGCCGCGTCTGCCGAAGCCCTGGCGGCCCCTTCCTGCGGCCGAGGTCGACGAGGAGCTGCTCGCCCTCACCGGCCCCTGGTACTGGGGCACGTACTCCTACGGCCTGCGGGTCGGCGCCGGGCGCGCCGTGACCCTGGAGCCGCTGAAGGGCGTGGGGCGGCGGGCGACCTTCCGCCCGCTGCCCGACGGCAGCGGCTGGACCGGCCTCGACGGCTACTACCAGGGGGAGACCCTGCGGGTGGTGAAGCGCGAGGACGGCTCGGTGAGCCATCTCGACCTCGGGTCCTTCGTCTTCACCCGCGAGCCCTACGAGCGGGGTGACGCCGTGCCAGGCGGGGTGGACGAGACGCCCTGGCGCGGACTCTGACCTGTGTGGGGCGGCTCCCGGGGAGTCTGGCGTGGGGGGGGGGGGGTGTTTATGAACCACGACGGGGGGGGGAGGGCCGCGCGGAAAACTACCCCCCA
>NZ_JBEZHV010000019.1:0-156141 GCF_040650755.1 Streptomyces sp. NPDC048623 | reverse complement strand
TGGGTTGGGGGGGGGGGGGGGGGGGGCGGGTGGCCTGCTCACCCCCCCCCCCCCCCCCCCACGGCCGGTGAGCGCTCGACAGACGTCACAGGCTCCGCTTGAAGCCGATGTGCGAGGGCTCGAAGCCGAGGCGCTCGTAGAAGCGATGGGCGTCGGTGCGGCTGACGTCGGAGGTCAGCTGAAGGGTGCCGACGACCCGGCCCGCGCGTTCGGCGACGACCAGATGCTGGTGGGGATCTCCGGCCAGCCGGTCGAACGCGGTCGTGTACGGCGTGAGGTCGTCGGGTGACTCGCGCTGGGCGCCCAGCGGGTCGTCGGCGAGCATGGCGACGATGGCGGGCAGGTCGTCCCGTCGGGCGGGCCGGATCTCAAGATCGCTCATGAGGGCAGGGTAGGGGCTGCCCGCGGGACTCAGGCGGGAACGCTGAGGCCTTCGACGACCCGCACGAACGGGGCCAGCTCCGGGTTCAGGGCGGCGGCGTCCAGGGCCTCGCGCAGTGCGGTGTCGTTGGTGGGGCGGGCCTCGTCGAGGAGCTTCTGGCCGGCCTCGGTGACATCGGTGTAGATCCCGCGCCGGTCGGTGGCACACAGATAGCGGGTCAGCAGACCGCGGTCCTCAAGGCGGGTGACGAGCCGGGTGGTCGCGCTCTGGCTGAGCACCACGGCGTCGGCGACCTGCTTCATCTGGAGGTGTCCGCCGGGGCCGTCGTGCTGGCGGCTGAGGACGTCGAGGAGCGAGTACTCGCGGACGCTCAGACCGTGCCCGGCCTCCAGGGCGCGCTCGATGTGCGACTCGATCCGGCCGTGCAGCAGGGAAAGCGCGCACCAGCCCTGGGAGAGGGCCGTCAGGGCGGGGTCCGTCGCGGTCATGTGCGCTCCTCGCTTCCTCGGTCGGACACGGCCGGGGCCCAGCAGGTCTCCGGCTCCTTACCAGGGTAGACGATGAAACGCAAAAAGCCGCGTGTGCAATCAATCTCGCCCTGCGGGCCCCTGCTCAGCCCGCCGCGACGGTCAGCGGGGCGAAGCGGCGGTTCCAGTCGCCCGGCAGGTCGGGGCGCGAGCGGATCATGATGGCCGTGGTGGTGAGCTGCTCCAGGCCATTGGCCTTCAGCCAGGTCACCAGACCGGTGTGGCCGGTGTCGATGTCCGTGCGCAGCGGGCGGTCGGTGGTGGCGGCCAGGGAGGCGATCAGGGCCTGGGCGGTGGCCGGGTCGCGGGCGATCAGCGGGCCGACGACATGGGTGTCCATGTTGGGCCAGAGCGCGGCGAAGCCGGTGATCTCCCCGTCCTGCTCCGCGATCCGCAGCTGGTCGGCGAAGGCCGGCAGCCGGGTGATGAGGTGGGTGCGGTCGAGGCCGAAGATCTCGTGGTCGAGGCGCAGCACGTGCTGGAGGTCCTCGGCGGTGGCGGGGCGGACGGCGCGCTCGGGTGCGGGCTCGCTCCCGGTGAAGCGGCCCAGGAGCATCTCCGACCGGCCGACCTCGGTGAAGCCCAGCTCCTCGTAGAGCGGCTGTCCGTTGCGCGTGGCGTACAGGCTGAGTGGGGTGTCGCCGGCCTCCGCGAGGACATGGCGCATCAGACGCCGCCCGACGCCCTGGCGGGCGTACCGTTCGGCGACCAGGACCATGCCGATCGCGGCGAGCCCGGGGCCGTACGAGGTGACCACGCAGCCGGCGAGCAGCCCCTCGCCGGACGGGTCGTCGATGCCGTACCCCACCCCGGCCGCGAGCAGCAGTCCCCACTTGTGCTCCTCCCGGGCCCACCCCCGGTTCTCCGAGAGGTCGGCGCACGCGAGGAGGTCGTCGGGGCCGAGGTGGCGGATCGGAAGCTGGTCGAGCGAGGGAAGAGAGAGGGGCATGGTGATCAGGCTGTCCGACCCGGCGACGGCCCGTCCACCGCTTTATGAGAACCCGCCGTACGGGCCGCTGGAGTTGTTTCACGTGAAACACGGTGCCGAACGACGGCGAGGTCCCGTGTCTGCCCGTGGGAGTGAGCCGGCGTACTAGCCTCGGCGTACATGACGACCCCGCGCGGCCGGCGGCTGCATCTCTTCGATCTGGACGGCACGCTGATCCGTGGCTCGGCAGCCGCGGTGGAGATCTCCCGGCAGCTCGGGCTGAGCCGGGAGATCGAGCAGCTGGAGCAGGACTTCCTGCTGCGGGGGATGGCCCCGGACGAGTTCGCCGTCCAGGCCCGGGCGCTCTGGGCGGAGCTCACCCCGGAACAGGTGACCGCGGCCTTCGAACAGGCGCCGTGGCTGACCGGCATCCGGGAGGTCTGGGCCGAGATCCGCGACGAGGGCGGCCACTGCGCGGTCATCTCGCTCTCGCCCGACTTCTTCGTCGAACGCCTCCTCGCGTGGGGCCTCGACGCGGCCCATGGCTCCCGCTGGCCCGCCGTGCCCTTCACCGAGCCGGTCGACCGCCCCGGCATCCTCAACGCCTCGGCGAAGGTGCGGATCGCCGGGGAGCTCTGTGCCCGCTTCGGCGTCGAGCCGGCCGACTGTGTGGCCTACGGCGACTCGATGTCCGACGCCGAGCTGTTCGCGATCGTGCCCGAGACCGTGGCCGTGAACGCCGACCATCACCTCGCCGGGCTGGCCCGGCATCGCTATACGGGTGGCGATCTGCGCGAGGCCTACGCATTGGTGCGAAAGGGTGCAGCCTAGTCCTCCGCGCGGGGCGAATCACCGGGAATCCCACTTTCTGTCCGCCCTCCCCACCGGACTGCCATTCTGCGAACACAGCGGCCGACTGCGGAGAGGCAAGGACATGACGGATGTTCCGGCTGCGGCCACGGGTGCACCGCCCCGCATGGCAGCCGTGCCACCGGCACCTGCTGAAACGTTCAACGAGGTCTCGGCCCGGGCCGAGACCACGGCTGAGATCTCGGCCGGGACCTCGGCCGACGCGGTTGTCGTCCGGCGCACGCTCGCTGAGATCGAGCCGATGGCGGACCGGGTCACCTCGTACTTCTACGCGCTGCTCTTCACCCGGCTCCCCGATCTGCGCGCGATGTTCCCCGCCGCCATGGACGCCCAGCGGGACCGGCTCCTCAAGGCCCTGCTCACGGCGGCCGAGCACCTCGACAACACCCCGGTGCTCACCGAATACCTGCGCGGCCTCGGGCGCGGGCACCGGAAGTACGGCACGCGGGCCGAGCACTACCCGGCCGTCGGCGAGGCCCTGATCGGTGCCCTGGAGCGCTATGCGGGCAGCGGCTGGGACAAGGACACCGAGGCCGCGTGGGTGCGTACGTACACGACGATCTCGCAGATCATGATCGACGCCGCCGCCGAGAACGAGAGCCATGCGCCGCCCTGGTGGCAGGCCGAGGTGGTCACCCACGATCTGCGGACCCCCGACGTCGCCGTGATCACGCTCCGGCCCGACCTGCCCTACCCGTTCCTGGCCGGGCAGTACACGACGCTGGAGACACCCTGGTGGCCCCGGGTCTGGCGGCACTACTCCTTCGCCTCCGCGCCCCGGCCCGACGGGCTGCTCTCTCTGCATGTGAAGGCGGTGCCGGCGGGTTGGGTGTCCAACGCGCTGGTGCACCGGGCCCGCCCCGGGGACGTGCTGCGGCTCGGCCCGCCCGCGGGCTCGATGACCGTCGACCACTCCCGCGACAACGGGCTGCTCTGCCTCGGTGGCGGCACCGGGATCGCGCCGATCAAGGCGCTGGTCGAGGATGTCGCCGAGCACGGGGACCGGCGCCCGGTCGAGGTCTTCTACGGCGCCCGCAGCGGCCACGACCTCTACGACATCGACACGATGATGCGGCTCCAGCGGACCTTCCCCTGGCTCGCCGTCCGTCCGGTCACCGAGGCGGAGGGACGGCTGACGGACGCGGTGCGCCGCTACGGGCCGTGGGCCGAGTACGACGCCTATCTCTCGGGGCCGCTCGGCATGATCCGCAGCGGGGTGGACGCCCTGAAGGGCGCCGGCATCCCCTCCGACCGGATCCGCCACGACTACCTGGGCGAGTTCGCCCACGCGTCCTAGCCGCGTGCTTCCCGGCCGCGGGCTTCCGAGCGCGGACCCGGCGGAGCGGACCCGGCGGAGCGGATCCGGCGGAGGGGCACAGGAGGAGACGAGGAGGAGTCGAGGAGACTCAGCCCAGGTCGGGCGCGTGCATCGCCCGGACACCCTCGATGTTGCCGTCCAGATAGTGGCGCAGCGAGAGCGGGACGAGATGGACGGCGGCGATGCCGACGCGGCTGAAGGGCACGCGGACGATCTCGTACTCGCCCAGCGGTTCGTCGATCTCCGGACCGTGCCGCTGCGAGGTGTCCATGGACTCCAGGCGGCACACGAAGAAGTGCTGGACCTTCACCCCGGAGACCCCGCCGTCCACGATGTGCTCGACGGTGTCGACGAAGCAGGGGACCACATCGGTGATCTTGGCGCCGAGCTCCTCGTGGACCTCTCGGTGCAGGGCCTCGACGACGGTCGAGTCGGTGGGCTCGACCCCGCCACCGGGCGTCACCCAGTACGGGTCCACTCCCGGCTTGGTGCGCTTGATGAGGATCAGGTCGTCCCCGTCGAGCAGGATGGCGCGTGCGGTGCGCTTGACCACGGGTCGTTCGGTCATGGGAAGAAAATGGCCCGTCCCCGCTGTCCTGAAACGCCCGCCCCGAAACTCACCGGTCCCCACTCACCGGTCCTTCCCCGCTCACCAGTCCCCCGCGGCACTCAGCAGCCGCTCATGGGCGCGCGCGAGGTGCGGCAGGGCGAGCGTGCCGGTGCGGATGACGAGGAAATAGGTGCGCAGCGGAGGCACCGGAGGGTCGAGCAGCGCGACCAGCCGCCCGCTCGCCAGCTCCTCCTCGCACAGATAGCGGGGCAGCACCGCCAGGCCCGCGCCCGAGACGGCGGAATCCCGTACGGCCCGCAGATCGGGCGCGATCACGGTGGCGGCGGCGGCCGGCTTGGACTCGAAGACGGCCGCCCAGTAGCGGGCGACGAACGGCAGCGACTCGTGCACCTCGACCACCGGCAGCTGCTCCAGGACGACGGCGCCGCTGCGCGGCAGCACCCCGGGGGAGAGCCGGGCGGCCCAGCGCGGGGCCGCGACGAGCACATGCTCCTCGTCGCAGAGCGGGGTGGCGGTGAAGAGACCGCCCCGGGGCCGGGCGGTGGCGACGGCCAGATCGTGGTGGCCGGCGGCGAGGCCGTCCAGGATCTCCTCCGTGCTGCCCAGGAGGGAGGAGCGGACCGCGAGTCCCCGGACGACCAGCGGAGTCAGGGCGGGCAGCACCCGGGCCGAGACGAACTCGGGCGGACCGGCCACATGCAGGGTGCGGACCCCGGTCCGCTCGTCCAGGCCGGACTCGGTGATCTCGACCAGGGCGTCGAGGTGCGGGGCGGCGCGGTGGGCGAGCTCGTCGCCGACGGTGGTGGGGGTGACCCCACGGGCCTGTCTGAGGAACAGCGGCCGGCCGAGCTGGCGTTCCAGGCTGCGGATCTGGCTGGTGACGGCCGGCTGGGAGAGGCCGAGGAGCGCGGCGGCGCGGGTGAAGGAACCGGCCCGGTGCACCATGACGAACGTGCGCAGCAGGGTCAGATCCATGTCCGCACCCTCCCGGCACCTGTGTCCGTTCGACTGAACCGTCCAACTATAAATAAGTCGATAGCTTCCTGTCGCTACCGTGATTGGACACTGACACAGAGTCAATTAGCCTTGTCCGGGCGGATGTCCGAAAAGGAAACCGCCGGGAACAGGGGCGTTCCGAGCCACGAGGGGGGAGGCTCGGAGCGCCCCTGTGGCGTCAGCCGAGCGTCTTGGCCGTCTCGTCGAGGGCCCGCAGCACGTCCGCGATGAGGTCCTCCGGGTCCTCCGCGCCGACGGAGAAGCGGATGAAGCCCTCCGGCACCGCGTCGCCGCCCCAGCGGCCGCGCCGCTCGGCGGTGGACCGCACGCCGCCGAAGCTGGTCGCCTCCTCGACCAGGCGCAGCGCGCCCAGGAAGTGCTCGGCCCACGCGCGGTCCGGCAGCTCGAAGGAGATGACGGAGCCGAAGCGCCGCATCTGGCGGGCGGCCACCTCGTGCGAGGGGTCGTCGGGCAGCCCCGGGTAGCGCAGTCCGGTCACGTGCCGATGCCCGGAGAGGGCCTCGGCGAGGGTGAGCGCGGTGCCGCACTGCCGGTCGATCCGCAGCTGGAGGGTGGCCAGAGAGCGGTGCGCCAGCCAGGCCTCCATGGGGCCCGGGATGGCGCCGACGATCTTGCGCCAGCGCCGCACCTCGGCGGCCCGCTCGGGGTCGCGGCAGGCGACGTGGCCGAGCAGGAGGTCGCCGTGCCCGGACATGCCCTTGGTGTCGCTGGCCACGGAGAAGTCGGCGCCCAGCTGGAGCGGCCGCTGGCCGAGCGGGGTGGACAGGGTGTTGTCGACGGCGACCAGCGCCCCGGCCTCGTGCGCGGCGGCGACCATGCGCCGCAGGTCGCACACGTCGAGCCCGGGGTTGGACGGCGTCTCGATCCACAGCAGCTTCGCCCCGGCCAGGACGGACAGCTGGGCGTCGCCGCCGGTCGGCGCGGAGCGCACCTCGACGCCGTACGCCCGCAGCTGCTCGTGTGCCAGCGGCAGGGCCTGGTAGCCGTCGGAGGGGACGACGACCACGTCGCCCGCCTTCAGCTGGGAGAACAGGACGGCGGAGATGGCGGCCATGCCGGACGCGAAGACCAGCGTCTCGACGCCGCTCTCCCCGGGTGCCTCCAGCTCGCCGATGGCGCGTTCCAGATGGGTCCAGGTCGGGTTCTCGTCCCGGCCGTAGGTGTACGGGCCGGTCGGCTCGCCGGGCAGGTGGAAGTGGGCCGCGAAGACCGGGCCGGGCAGGGTGGGCTCGTACTTCACGGGCTCGGGCAGCCCCGCCCGTACCGCCCGGGTGCCGTCGCCGATTCCGCCACCGGTCCGGTCATCGGTCAGGCAGTCGATTCCGTCGCCGGTCCGGTCGCCCGCACCGCGGGTCGCGTCGCCGCTCATGCCGTCCGCTCCTTCACTTCCTCGCGCACGGCGGCGAGCAGACCCTCACTCGCCGCCTCCACCATCTCCAGGCACTCCTCGAAGCCGCCCAGATCACCGTAATAGGGGTCCGGTACGTCGAGATCGGCGCCCCCTGCGGAGGCGAGCCCGGGGTCGTAGGAGCGCAGCAGCCGCACCTTGGCGGCGTCCTCGGGCGTGGGCGCGAGCCGTCGCAGCTCCCGCGCGTGCCCCTCGTCGAGGGCTATGACCAGGTCGAGCGCGGGGAACCAGGAGGCGCGGAACTGCCGGGCGGTGTGCTCGGAGCCGTAACCGTTCTCCCGGAGGACGGAGACGGTACGGGGATCGGCGCCGTCGCCCTCGTGCCAGCCCCCGGTGCCGGCGCTGTCCACCTCCACCGCGCCGTCCAGGCCGGCCTCGGCCACCCGGGCGCGGAAGACGTGCTCGGCCATCGGGGAGCGGCAGATGTTGCCCGTGCAGACGAAACACACGCGGTACGTCATGGCGGGCCTCAGTCGCCGTCGGGGAGCACGACGTTGAGCGCCCAGGAGACCACGGAGATGATCAGGCCGCCGAGCACGGCGGTCCAGAAGCCCTCCACATGGAAGCTGAGGTCGAACTGGTCGGCGAGCCAGGAGGTCAGGAGCAGCATGAGCGCGTTGACGACCAGGGTGATCAGACCGAGGGTCAGGATGAAGAGCGGAAACGTGAGCAGCTTCACGATCGGCTTGACCAGGAAGTTCACCAGGCCGAAGACCAGGGCGACCAGGATGAGGGTCCAGGCCTTCTTGGCGGTGCTGTCACCGGTCAGTGTGATGTCTTCCAGCAGCCAGATGGCCACGGCGAGCGCGCCCGCGTTCGCGAGCGTCTTGACGACGAAATTCTTCATGTGTCAGATCGTGGCAGACACGATCCGGCCGACGGCAGGGGCTGACGAGCGATGAAAGCATTCCGACTCGACGAGTTGGAGGCGGAGCGCGCCGCCAACGACGGCGCATATCTCCAGTTCCTGCGCGAACGGAACATGTCGGTGGGCCTGTACGCGCTCGACGCCGGGCAGCTCGACCCGCAGCAGCCGCACGGCCAGGACGAGGTGTACTTCGTGGTGAGCGGCCGGGCGGCGATCACGGTGGGGACGGAGACGACCCAGGTGGCGCGGGGCAGTGTGGTCTATGTGCCGGCGGGGGTGCCGCACAAGTTCCACCACATCACCGAGGACCTGCGGGTCATGGTGGTCTTCTCGCCCCCGGAGGCCTGAGCCCGGAGTCCTGAGGCCGGAGGCTTGAGCCCGGAGTCCCGAGGCGCCGGAACGCCCGCATCCCTTAGGGGGCGGATCAGGGAAGAGCGGGGGCCGGGAGGGCCCCGCGGGCTCGGTGCCCGGCCCTAGCATCGAGGTGTCGGGTGCAGGGAGCGCCCACGGACCCGGTGGCCGAGCCTTCGGGCTCGCACTCTTCGGAGATGAGGTAAGCGCAATGGCGGTGAAGGAGATTCTCGCGGGGATGCCGTGGTGGGTGAAGTGGGTCGCCATACCCGTCATCGCTCTGGTCGTCTTCGGCGGACTGATCACCAGCGTCCTGACCTTCGTGGTCGGCCTGCTGTTCAAGCTGTTGATCTTCGTGGCGCTGGTCGGCGGACTGATCTACCTCGTGCGCAGGTTCACGTCCTCCTCGAACTCGCGCGGTGACTGGTAGAACGAGTTACCCGACGGTATGAAAGCCCGGCCGGGTATTAGCCCGGCCGGGGGAACGCGCAGGTGGAAACCCGGTGGGCCCCCGAAGCCTGCCATTAGAGTGGAATTCCTCTGCCGCCCCGGGAACCACAGGCGCGGGCCTCCGCACCGACCAGCGTGATCGCGTCTGTTCCCGGACGGGTCCGCGACCGGACCCCACCGGTCCCAGGCCGCGGCGGGCGCGCGGGGGCGGCCCCCGCGGGCGGGTGCGACGCACTCGTCGACACGCCTGGGGGTGACCTTTGGCCACTGCTTCGCAGCCCGCTCCGCCCACACTGATCGGTTCGGTACAGCGGGCGCTGAGACTTCTGGAGGCCGTGGGCTCCCACGAGGACGGGGCCCCCGCCAAACAGCTCGCGCGCGAGGCGGGGCTTCCGCTGCCCACCGCGTACCACCTGCTCCGCACCCTGACGCACGAGGGCTATCTGCGCCGCGAGAAGGGTGTGTTCCTCTTCGGAGAGGCCGCCGGCCGGCTGATCGGCGGCGTGGTTCTGCAGAATCGTCGCACCACGATCGAAGACTCTCTCGCCCACTGGCGGGACTCCATCGGGGCCCCCGTCTACTTCGCCATCTACCGCGAGGGCGAGATCGAGCTCGTCTCCGTCGCCGACACCCCCGCCATCCCCGCCGTGGAGGAGTGGGCGGACTTCCGGGAGACCGGTCACGCGCACGCCATCGGGCAGTGCCTGCTCAGTCAACTGGACCTGAGGAGTCGTCAAGACCACCTCGACCGGCACCCGGTGGAAGCCATCACTCCCTATACGGTGCGTAATCGGCATGCCCTTTTGGACCGTTTGGGCGCTATTGGGCGAATGGAGCCCCTGGTGGAGCGTCAGGAATATGCGCTCGGCACAGTCTGTGCGGCTATCCCCATCACCGCGGGGTCCACGGCGGCCGCGATGGCGATTTCCCTCCCGCTTCACCAGGAAGAACGGTTGCTACCTGCTATCGCGCGGCTACAGAATGAGATCGGAAGGCTCTTCAGTTCCCTTGCGTTCTCTATCAGTATCTGAAAAATCACTCCTTGTGATCTGCTAGCGCTTACAGCACGATTGCGTCAAGAGGGCCATGGGGGATCATTCCTGGCCGTTTCGACCACAGCTTTCAGCAGCGCGTTTACACAACTGCTCATCAACTGCGGGGTACATGATGCGAGAGACGGTTCAGGCCGAGGTCTTGATGAGCTTCCTCGTCTCCGAGGAGCTCTCCTTCAGGATCCCGGTGGAACTGCGATACGAGACCCGCGATCCCTACGCGGTGCGGATGACGTTCCACCTTCCCGGAGACGCGCCGGTGACCTGGGCGTTCGGCCGGGAGCTGCTGCTCGACGGGATCAACCGGCCGAGCGGGGACGGCGATGTGCACATCTCCCCGACCGAGCCCGAGGGCCTCTCCGACGTGATGATCCGTCTCCAGGTCGGCGGCGACCGCGCCCTGTTCCGCGCGAGCGCGCCGCCGCTGGTCGCCTTCCTCGACCGTACGGACAAACTCGTCCCGCTCGGTCAGGAACGGACACTGGGCGACTTCGAGGACCACCTCGAGGCCGCGCTCGGCCGGATCCTCGCGGAGGAGAACGCGGGCTGACGGCAGGGCTGTTCAGCCCCCCCGCTCCCCGCCGTCACCTGGCGCGCCGCCGGCGCCCGCCGCGCCCGGCACCACGTCCGCCCCGACGGCCCCCGCCCGCCGGCTCGGCCTCCGTCCCCGGCCGGTCCGCCGAGACGACGAGCGCCGCGAGAGCGGTGGTGATCGGCACCGAGGCGACCAGGCCGATCGAACCGACGAGTGTCCGGACGATCTCCTCCGCCACCAGCTCGCTGTTGGCGACCGTCCCCACGCTGCTCTGCGCGATCGAGAACAGCAGCAGCAGCGGCAGCGCCGCGCCCGCGTAGGCCAGGACCAGGGTGTTCACCACCGAGGCGATGTGGTCGCGACCGATCCGGATCGCCGCGCGGTAGAGCCTGCGCGGCCCCATGTCCGGGTCGGCCTGGTGCAGTTCCCAGACCGCGGAGGTCTGGGTCACCGTCACGTCGTCGAGCACACCGAGCGAGCCGATGATGATCCCGGCGAGCAGCAGACCGGACATGTCGATCTCCGGGTAGAGCCCGTGGATGAGGCCGGTGTTGTCGTCCGTGTTGCCGCTGAGCGCGGCCCAGTCGATGAACACCGAGCCGAGCAACCCGATCAGCAGCAGCGAGACCAGGGTGCCGAGCACGGCGACCGAGGTGCGGGCGGAGAGGCCGTGGCACATGTAGAGCGCGATGAGCATGATCGCGCTCGACCCGACGATGGCGACCAGGAGCGGATTCGAGCCCTGGATGATCGCCGGCAGGATGAAGAGCGTCAGCACCAGGAAGCTGATGGCGAGCGCGATCAGCGCCATCACGCCGCGCATCCGGCCGACGATCACGACGGCGAGCGCGAAGATGCCGGCGAGCACCGCGATGGGCACCTTCCGGTTCACGTCGGTGACGGAGTACTGCAGGTCGCGCGGGGCGTCGGGCGCGTACGCCACCACCACGCCCTGCCCCTCGTGGAGTTGGCGTGGCGCGTCCGGCTGCACGATCTCGGTGAACTTCCGGCCCTTGTCGGGGCCGGTGGTCACCTCGACCGTCGCCTTCGCGCACTGCCCCTGCTGCCCGTTGACCGCCTCGCGGCCCTGCGGGGTGGAGGTGTCGCCGGTCGGCGGGACCTGGGCGGCGTTCACGTCCTTGCAGTCGACGTGCTCGACGGCGACGACCGTGCCCTGCTCGGTCTGCCGGTCGAAGCCGACGCCGGTGCGCTGGTGGCCGGGCGTGCCGCCCGGCCACAGGACGAGGAGCCCGACGGCGACGGCGGTGGCGAAGGGGATGAGGATCGCCGCGATGACCTTGCGCAGATGGCGGGAGACGGGTGCGGCGGGACCGTGGCCGTGGGAGTGGCCGTGGGGATGCCCGTGGGAGTCCCCGTGTCCGTCGTGGCCGTGGGGTTCGGGGGTCTGCTGTGTCGACGTCACCGGCCGATCATCGCAAGAACGTCTCGGGCCCCACTGTTCAGCACGCCAGGAAGGGCGCTAGCGTGGTGGCGACTTTGCACACGCGGGAGCTCGGAGCACCGGGCTGAGAGGGCGCTGAAGATCGCTGCGCCGACCGCCGAACCTGTTACCGGGTAATGCCGGCGTAGGGAGATTCGGTCACATGACCATTCGCGATGCACGCACGCCTGCCTCCGACCAGAACGACGGCCAGAACACCCCGCGAAGCGAGGGACAGGGCCAGAGCCAGGGCGGGCGTACGCCGGGCTGGCACAAGGGCTACGTCGAGGGGTCGCGCCCCGACCTGCGGGTGCCCGTCCGCCAGGTGCACCTCACCAACGGCAAGGACGTGACGCTGTACGACACGTCCGGTCCGTACACCGACCCCACCGTCGACACCGATGTGCGCCGCGGCCTGGCGCCGCTCCGCGAGAACTGGATCATCGCGCGCGGCGACACCGAGGAGTACCCGGGCCGTCCGGTCCGGCCGGAGGACGACGGCATCAAGCACACCTCGCCGCGCGGCGGCGGGCTGAAGAACCTCGACGCGGTCTTCCCCGGCCGCCCGCGGCTGCCCCGCCGCGGGCGTGCCGGCCAGGCGGTGACGCAGCTCGCGTACGCCCGCCGGGGCGAGATCACCCCGGAGATGGAGTACGTCGCGATCCGCGAGAACGTCTCCCCCGAGGTCGTACGGGAGGAGATCGCGGCGGGCCGCGCGGTGCTGCCGGCCAACGTCAACCACCCGGAGATCGAGCCGATGATCATCGGCAAGCGGTTCCTGGTGAAGGTCAACGCCAACATCGGCAACTCCGCGGTGACCTCCTCCATCGAGGAGGAGGTGGAGAAGATGACCTGGGCGACCAAGTGGGGCGCCGACACGGTCATGGACCTCTCCACCGGCCGCAACATCCACACCACCCGCGAGTGGGTGCTGCGCAACTCCCCCGTGCCGATCGGCACCGTGCCGCTCTACCAGGCCCTGGAGAAGGTCGACGGCAAGGCCGAGGAGCTGACCTGGGAGATCTACAAGGACACGGTCGTCGAGCAGGCCGAGCAGGGCGTCGACTACATGACGGTGCACGCGGGCGTGCTGCTGCCGTACGTGCCGCTCACCGCGCGCCGCAAGACCGGCATCGTCTCGCGCGGCGGCTCGATCATGGCCGCCTGGTGTCTCGCGCACCACAAGGAGAACTTCCTCTACACGAACTTCGAGGAGCTCTGCGAGATCCTCGCGGCGTACGACGTCACGTACTCGCTCGGCGACGGCCTGCGCCCCGGCTCGATCGCGGACGCCAACGACGAGGCGCAGTTCGCGGAGCTGCGCACGCTCGGCGAGCTGAACACGATCGCCAAGCGCCACAACGTGCAGACGATGATCGAGGGCCCGGGCCATGTCCCGATGCACAAGATCAAGGAGAACATCGACCTCCAGCAGGAGATCTGCGAGGAGGCGCCGTTCTACACGCTCGGCCCGCTGACCACGGACGTCGCCCCGGCGTACGACCACATCACCTCGGGCATCGGCGCGGCGATGATCGCCTGGTGGGGCACCGCGATGCTCTGCTACGTCACGCCCAAGGAGCACCTCGGCCTGCCGAACAAGGACGACGTTAAGACCGGCGTCATCACCTACAAGATCGCGGCCCACGCGGCGGACCTCGCGAAGGGCCACCCGGGTGCGCAGGAGTGGGACGACGCCCTGTCGGACGCGCGCTTCGAGTTCCGCTGGGAGGACCAGTTCAATCTGGCCATGGACCCGGTCACGGCCCGTGAGTTCCACGACGAGACGCTGCCGGCGGAGCCCGCGAAGACGGCGCACTTCTGCTCGATGTGCGGCCCGAAGTTCTGCTCGATGAAGATCAGCAGAAGCATCACAGAGCAGTTCGGCGGCGACGACCCTCTGACCAGCGACGATGAGGCTCGTGCGGGGATGCTGGCCAAGTCGGCCGAGTTCGCTGCTCAGGGGAACCGGCTCTACCTGCCGATTGCGGACTGATCTTCTGACGTCTCAGTGTCCCCCGGCATACGTCCGGGGGACTCGCGTCTCCATATTCGTCAGGGTGACGTGAATCTCTCCCAACCCGGCCATCGGGAAGACCTGCTCTGCGATGCTAGGGGTTGATCGAGAGGGGCAGCAGCGATGCAGTGGAAGATCCACGGGGAACGTCCGATCTATGAGAACCAGTGGGTCAACCTGTGGTTGACCGATGTGGAACAGCCGGACGGGCGCCGGTGGGAGTACCACGTCGTCAAGCTCCGGCACCTGGCCGTGGCCGCCGTGATCAACGACAAGCAAGAGATCCTGATGATGTGGCGGCACCGCTTCATCACGGACTCGTGGGCGTGGGAACTGCCCATGGGCCTGGTCGAGGACGGGGAGAGCCCTGCCGACGCTGCCGCCCGTGAGGTCCTGGAGGAGACGGGCTGGCGGCCTGGACCGATGAAGCCGCTGATCTACGCGGAGCCGGCCAACGGGATCACGGACTCTCAGCACCACGTGTTCCGTGCTGACGGGGCTGCCTACGACGGTCCGCCCACCGAGAAGAACGAATCCGACCGGATCGAGTGGATCCCGCTGGCTGACATCCGGGGCATGATCGACCGCCGCGAGATCGTCAGCAGTGGCTCGCTCGTCGGCCTCCTGTACGTCCTCATGGACGAGGCGATCCGCTGACCTGAGCGGGGAGGAGATCCCGTAGCCGTGACTCGAAGGCCAGGGCTACGGGCTCCCGCCGATACGGGGCCAACTCGTCATAGAACTCGCGCAGGTGCCCGGCCACGCGCTCTGAGGCGACCGAGGAAGCGGGTTCCAACGCGTCCGTCGCCGTCTGGCACGCCTGGTCCAGCTTGCCCAGGCTGAGTTGTGTACGGGCGAGCCAGAACGCGTGGAATGCGCGTCCTCGCTGATTGGCGCTGTTCTCCCGCCTCAAGGCGTCGGCGATCAGGGGTTCGGCGGTCGCTGCCTCGCCGAGTCGGCCGTGTGCGATGCCGGTGTCGACGATGAGCTTGGTCTCGTCGAAGTAGGTCACCCACGCGGGGTCGGGGTCGCTGTCCTTGATCCGTTCGAACTGGCGGTGCGCCTCGCTGATGGCCGCGTGGGTGGCGGTGTGGCTGCCCAGTGTGGCGTGGGCGAATGCCTCCCGCAGTGACAGCATCGACAGCACGCGTGGGGTGGTGACGGCGGCTGTGCGGGCTTCGTCCTGGGCTGCGTTGACGAACGCCAACGCGTCTCCGGGCCTGTCCTGGTACGTCGCCTGCAAGCTCATGCAGGCCAGCACGTTGGCCATGAACTCCCGGTCGTCGATCTCCCGGGCGAACTGCAACGCCTCGGTGAAGTACGACCGGGCCTGGTTGTACTGGCGCGCGTCGAAATGCGTCCAGCCCGTGAGGCGCGCGAGCTCGGCGGCCACGCCGTACAGGCCGTGCTGGATGGGGGCGGGGCGGTTCGCCTTCAGCAGCTCGACGACGTAGCGGAGCTGCCCGACCACTGCCGGCCGCAGTGCCTCGCCTCCGTGCTGGTCGTCCCGTCGCCAGTAGTCCTCGATGGAGGAACGCAGCGCGTGCAGCGTGGACGGGTTCGGGTTCGCCCGAGAGGTGAGGGCAAGGATGCTGTCCACGTCCGAGCCCGGCAGTGAGATCGGAGTCGACGGTGCTGGTGAGGCAGGGTGAGGCGGTTCCCTGTCCGCGACCCGGAGCCCAATGGGCGTTTCCCACTCCCGCCGCGCGAGTCCGAGCATGTGGCCAGGGATCCGCAATCCGTCGGCGATGCGCTCGATGACGTCCATGTGGAGCAACTGGCGTCGTCCCGCCATGACTTCGCCGACACGGCTCGGCGTCAGGTCGCAACGTCGCGCGATCATCGACGGATAGATGCCCGCACGGGTCTTCACCAGCTTGAAGACCGCCGCGAAGTCGCGGACGCGGCATGCCTTGATCATCTCGGGATGGGTGAGAAGCCCGGCAGGCAACTCCGGCGGGCGGGATGGCTCGGGCATCGGGCAACCTCCCACAGGTGAGGGCCACACAACGTCGCTGAATCTCTACCTACCGCGAGTTTACCCAAGTTGGGTAATCAGTCTGACCTTCTGTCAACAGCCTACGGTTCGCGAACCTGATGCACATGGCGAGCAAACAGCAGGCCGGCCCCGGAATCGGTGAACTGGCCAAGGACCAGAAGACCGGACGCATCGGCATCGTCATGGGTGAGATCGGTGGCCGCGTACAGATGCGGCCGGTCGGCGGTGGCATCGAGTGGGAGGCCATGCCCGGCGACGTGCTGGCACCCGGGGCGCGGGAGGAACTGAGCGCGCGCCTGGCCGTGAAGAACAACAACAGCCGGGTCGGCCTGTGATTCGCGTCATCGGCCGGTACGCCGGCGTCCTCTTCATCATCTGCATCAGCGCTTCGTGCGGATTCGTGATCGGGGTCGCCCTCAGCACCGGCACCTAGACCAGTCCGCCCTGGACGGCTGCCGAATCCGCGGCTCCCCGTCCGTGAATGTCGCGGCAGGGAACCAAGACGTACGCATGGAGGCGCAATGAACGGTTCGACGAGTCAGATCGTCACGACGATCGGTGACGGCGTCCGTCTCGGAGACGTGGTCACGATCGGCGGCAACCTGCACACCGTGACGAACGTGCGGCGGGTCGCGGGAGGGCGAAGGGTCCTGGAGTTCGCCGACGGCAACGTCTACGTCCTGGGCGCCGCGCTGCCCATCCAGGTCATGCGGACGTCGCACACGCGAGTGCGGCTCGTGGCTGGACGAGACGGACTCGCCCGCATGGCCTTGTCCTGACCCCCCTTTCTTGTGCACGGAGGTTCCCCGCGTGGCAGCTACCCCATCCACCTTGACCCGGCGCCTTCACCCTCCTCGCGACGAGAGCTGCGGGGACTGCGGTGGCAGCGGTGCCGACTCGTCCGGCAAGAGCTGCGGCACCTGCAACGGGCTCGGCGAGATCTACTGCCGTGTCGCCGACCGCCAGGGCGTACGCGTGCATTCGCGCTTCTCGATCCGGAAGGAGCACCACTGATGGCCCACGCTCTGATCGCCTCCCCGTTCCTTGACGGGCACCTGCTCCTCAAGCCCGGTGCCAGGGCTGGGGCGCGCATCCCCGCTGACCACTTCGAGGCCCTGCGGCGGGCCGCCACCGACGAAAGCGCGCTTCCCGCCTGGGCGGCGCAGACCGCCGCCGACACGTGGGACATCGACCTGCACGGCCGACCGACGCAGGGGACAGTGCTGGTACGCGAGCCCTCTCCGTATGGCTACTGCCGTGCCTCCTGGGAGATCAACCTTGGCTGCAACTTCGGCTGCAAGCACTGCTATCTCCCGGAACGCCCCTTCTCGGGCCTCGACTGGGAGGACAAGGTGCGGCTGCTGGACATCATGCGTGAGGCGGGCGTCCTCTGGCTCCAGATCACCGGTGGTGAGCCCACCCTGGACGCGGACTTCCACGACGCCTACCTGTACGCCTGGCATGCCGGAATGATGCTCACCATCTCCACCAACGGCTCCCGGCTATGGCACCCGGATCTCCTCGAACTCTTCCGGGACTACCCGCCCTACCGGCTGGTCGTCAGCATGTACGGGGCGAGTGAGGACGCCTTCGACACCCTGACCCAGCGCCGCGGGGCGTGGAACGGTTTCCGGCGCGGTATGGACGCGGCGCGTGAGGCGGGTCTGCCGCTGCGGATCAACGTCGTGGTGACCCAGGACAACGCCGCCGAGGCCGACGCCATGGCCGCCCTCGCCGAGGAGTGGAACGTCGAGCACCACTCGTACACGAACATGACGCCCACGATCTCCGGGGGCGGTGAACCGCTGCTCGCCCAGTCCGCCGCCCACCTGCGGCAGCGCAAGCCGTTCGCCGGCTGCAACGCCGGACACACCTTCTTCCACGCCGACCCGCACGCCAAGGTCTCGATCTGCAAGGTCGGCCGCGACGACCAGATCGACCTGATGGCCGAAGGCATCGACGGCCTCACCCGGCTCGGCGCCATCGCCGACCGCCTGATGCTTCGCACTGGAGGGTGCGGAGGCTGCGCCCTGTCCGGCACCTGCCGGGTCTGCCGCCCCCTGGCCAAGCACTACCAGGAGGCGAAGGCGCCGCTGCACAGCTACTGCCAACACGGAGACAAGGAGAACGGATCATGACCCCGCCCGTACTGGTCGATCTTCTGCCCGGCCCGCCGGCCTCGGCTCGCCGCGCGGCCCCGCCCGTCGCCGCCGCTGCGGTGATCGCCGTCCAGGACCTGGACGTGATCGTGGAGAGCGCTGAGTGCTCCTGCGACGCCGGCGACGACAACCCCCACTGACCGACAGATCAGGTCGGTTCCGTTCAGGCCCTGGCGTGTTCGCGTCGGGGCCTGAACCCTGGCCGACCGACCATTAAGGTGCCGCTCATGTTCTTCCGCTGGGACTGGCTACGGCCCGTGCTGACAGCGCCGATCGTGCCGACTCTCGGCCCCGTCCACCCCCACGTCCTCACCGTGGATCTCTTCGAGGACACGCTGCGAGCAGCCGTCTTTGACCGCTCCTTCCTGCACTACGACAAGGACCGGCGTTGGAGCAGCGAGAAGGACGAGACGATCCTTCGTGGCGACGTGGTCCACCAGTCCGATCACACCCTCATCCCCACCCTGACCCGGCGTGGACGCGGCACCGTCAAGGTCTTCGCCTACGGGCACCGTGACAGCGTCGTGGACGAAGCGGCCGAACTGTCCGCGAAGCTCGCCGTCGTGCATGACGCGGTCAACGCGAGGGTCGTGCGCCCGCTCGGTCCCGAAACCGGCTTCCCGCGTGGCACCCGCATCCAGCTCCAGGACTTCGCTGCCAGACCCTGCCCCGACCCCGGCGGCCCGGTCCGCCCCGTCACTGACTGGCCGGCCGCTGTGCAAGAGACCTTCGCCCCGTTCGCCTCGGCCATGGCCGCCGACGGCCTGGCCTTCCTCCACGGGCAGATGCAGGCCGGCCGGTGCGGCCCCGTCCTCGCTGCCGCCGTGGACGGTCGCATCGTGGGCGCGATCGGTCCGATGGAAGTACGCCCCGACGCGATCGGCAGCCCCCAGCTCATGCCCCAGTACTTCGCCGTCCTGCCCGATGCCCGAGGGCAGGGCCTCGGGCGTGTTCTGTGGCGGGCCGCGATGCGCTGGGGCCAGTCCCATGGCGCCGCTTACCAGCTCCTACAGACCGAGGTCGGCGGCCCCTCGGACAGGCTCTGTCAGGCTGAAGGACTGACCTCTCTCGGCTTCAGCCACACCACACGGGCGTAGTGGGGTCGCGGCCTGACCTACGACAACGAAAAACCGGACCACCCCTTGGCCTGGACAGCATCCGGGGTGGTCCGGTCGCGGAATCCCTGATCAGGACCCCGGTGCCGATGGTACCGGGGTGGTCGTCGTGTCCGGCGACGGGCTGATCCCAACCCCGCTTTCGGCTTGTCGAGTTGGAGAGGAGCACGCGGCGTGCGGTTCGGGCGGTCTGGTTGTCCTGGTGAGGGTGATGGGTGGTGCGCGTGACATCGCGTCCGGCTGGAGCGGCTTTGGCCGGTGGCCTGCCCGGTCTGGGGTCGGGCATGTTCAGGGGGCCGTACGCTGGCCCGGCAACTCGGGCAGGCTTTGCCCCTGCCCGGAATTTGAACGAGTGGCCCCCTGGACTTGCCCGACGCGGGACCCGGACCGGGGAGGTGGGTAAAGCCGCGGAAGCCGGTCACCCCAGCCACAGAGCCTCGGCCACGTACCGCGCCTCTGTGAACGTCGGAGGTATCGGCTCGTCGGGGCTGGCGTGTCGGTGTGCCAGTACGCGGACATCCGCCGGGTGCTTCGTGGGGCGCTGCCTGGCGGTGCGACTGCGGGCGGTTCGGTTGCTTCCTGACTCATCCGGCTCGCTTTCGGGCTCTTGCGGCGCGAGTGGGCCGGCCGTCGGGGCGGTGGCGGAGACAAGGAGCGTCGGCGGCCTGGGGCCGCCGCGCCGCGCGGCCCGCCGTGGCGGGCCGCCTTGATCCAGTAAAGAAACTCTTAACAGCCCTGCTGCCGTGCGGGCTTGGCCGCGTTCTGGCGAAACGATTCGGCGCAATCTCCGCGATCCTGATCAATCTCAACCCTGCATGTCCTGGTGATGGCGATTCGTGCCTGTTTGTTCTTCGGATCGGCGGACTTTATCCACAGGCTCGGGATTACAGGATCGTCTTGGTAAGAGGGCTCGGACTCACCACGGCCTGGTCGTGACCGTCTCGTGCCCTGCGGGAGGCGCTTTCGGCAAGCGCGGTGGTGAGTGGGGGCTGCTGAGGTGGATTCGTTGGCCGCAGGTGTCACACGGGACCCGTTTTTCGCACCTGTAGCAGGTGAAGGGCGCAGTGCCCTACGGGACGAGGTGCGGGGGTTGAGCGCGTGAGGCAGGGGCAACGCCAGGGCTGCCTTCTCGGAGGCAAAACGGCGAAACATAGCCGACGATCGCCGGTTAGCCAAACCGGGGATTCTCCGGAACATGGACGTCCGGAAGCGAAAGGAGGTCGGGAGTCTTGATGCAGCTCGGCGACGCGTGTGACTACTTCCCGGTGGCGTGGCCAGAGTGGAGCCGCGACATCGGCAGGTCCCGCTTGTGCCTGTGTGGTCCGTCGTGCGGTACGGCCTCGGCGGTTGTTTCCCGTCCGATGGCTCGCGCCAGTGGTGCCGGCGAATTGGGGTGGCGAGGGCGGCTAGACCTGGGAATCGGGGCGCTTCCGGCCGCGGGCGGGCTTGTCCGGGGAGGTGTCCGGTCTCGCTGCTGGGATGGGCAAGCCCTCAGAGGTGAACGGGCAAGCCGTGGGCAAGCTTTCGGGCAAGCCCCGGTGAGTTGGATCGGCACGTCAGCAAGGAACGGCACGACATGAACGGGGCGGGAATGAAGAAGCATGAGGCCGCGGAGATCGCGGCTCGCCTGACGACGATGGAACAGAAGGTCGCCCGGCTGGAGGAGCTGGCGCGTCGGGTCGGTGAGCGAAGGGCCGCTATGGCCTCTTCGGCTTCTCGGTGACCCCGGCCAGCTGCTGAAAGATGTTCAAGAGGCTGTCCAATCTGGCGTCGATCGCGTTGAGACGCTCGGACAGTTCGACGTATTCGGGTGTGGGCATGTGTCGGTCCGGCTCTTGGCCGCCCGCGTCGGCCTTCCTGCTGGTGCTGGCCGGCAGTGTGTCGACGACGAAGTTGCCCACACCCGGCTTGGAGTAGATCAGTCCCTCGTCGCGCAGAACGCGGAGTGCCGATCGAGCCGTCATGTTCGCGATCTCGTACTCGGCTTCGAGGTCGCGGGATGACGGGACGCGCTCACCCGGCTTGATGCGGCCGGACCGGATCTGTTTGCGGATCTCGTCGGCAACCAGCTGGTAGGGCGGGGTGTGGGAGTCCCTCGGCAAAGTCATGCGTCGAGGGTAGCCCGCCTAGCACACCAATCGCACTAGGACGCCTGAACGCGGGCTGCTGCAACTGCTGAGCTAGCTATGTCTCTGCACTAGGTGCGCTAAGCGCTTGACGGGGTTGGCGGGCGTAGTGCACTGTAGTGGTCACGCCGCACTGAGCGGCACCGAACGAAAGGAAGTTCATCCATGGCGCGCATCCGCGTTGGCTTCACCAGCACGACCCGTCACATGCTCGGCGTCCTGCCCACTCCGAAGTTCACCGACATGGAGAAGACCCAGCTCGCCACCGACCGTGAGACCGGTGAGCCGCTGTACACGGTCACCGTCTTCGTGATGGAGGACGGCGCTGCTGAGGCGATCAAGGTCACGATCCCGAAGAGCGGTCTGCCGAACGGGCTGAATGTCGGGGCGTTCGTGCGGCCGCTGGACCTGTTCGCCACTCCGTGGGCGCGGGTCTTCAACGGTCAGCTTCAGGACGGCGTCGCCTACCGGGCCTCGGGCCTGGAGGTGGTGGCTATGCCCGCGCCGATGGTCGCGGACGAGCCGTCCGAGATCGCCGCGTGACGGGCGCTGTCGGGTTCCGGTTCGGCGCTGAGCGCAGCTATCCGCTCGCTCACGCCGGACCGGACCCCCGGTTCTCCGAGTCCCTGATCAACTCCGTGGCCGCCGTTCTCGTCGGCTACGGCTACCCGCCCTTCGAGTCCCTGGAGGACTGGGCGGGCCTCGAATCGGCCCTCGCGGGCTACCTCTACGAAAGGAAGGAGACGACGTGACTGTGGGGGAGGTGACGGGCTACGTCCCGATCGTGGTCGGGGCGGGCCTGGTCCTCATCGCCGTGTGGGCGGTCGCCTGGCTCGTCCGCTACGCGATGGCGGACACCGAGATGAGGGCCAGCATTCGGCAGGCGATACGGGTTCGCCGGACCTGGAAGAGGCTGGCCCCGATGATGGGGCTGTCGGTCGTAGACAAGACCCCGCCCGCGCTGGCCTCGCTGACGAACACCGACGGCAAGCAGCCCAAACCGCGGATTCTCATCCCTGCGTTGAAGGTGAAGCCCGACCGGTTCGGCGTCGTCGTCCGGGCGAACTGCCTGCCGAAGGTGGGTCTGGAGGAGTTCCAGAAGGCGGCCCCGTACCTGGCGGACGCCTGGCGGTGCACGCGGGTTTCGGTCGTCCAGGACAAGCCCGGACGGGTGCTGATACGTGGTGTGCGGGTCGATCCGCTCCTGACGCCGACCACGCACGTCCCCTCCGGGGAAGTACCGGAAGAACTGGTGCGGTGGGAACTCGGCCTGGACGAGTACGCCGAGCCCGTCGCCGTGAACCTCGCCGAGGTGCCCGGGGTGACGATGGCCGGCCTGCCTGGCTTCGGCAAGACCTCGACGGTCAACCGGTTCCTGTGTGACTGCGCGCCCTCGCCCGCCGTGCAGATCGCGGTGGCGGATGGCAAGGTGTCCGCCGCGTACGAGGGCGACTACGCCGACGTGATCGGCCGGTTGTTCGCGTTCGTCGGTGACGACTTGGACGACGCGAACGCGCTGTTCAAGCGGCTGGTCAAGCTTCGCCGGGATCGGTCCGCCGCGATCAAGACCGTGCTCGGGCGCAAGGACATGTGGCACGTTGGCCCGTCTGCCGCCTGGCCGTGGACGGTGCTGATCATCGACGAGGCGCACACGTACTTCCGCGACCACAAGGGCTCCGACAAGGAGTCCAAGCGCTTGGCCGCCCTTGCGGCCGAGAACACCCGGCTCGTGGAAGAGCTGGTCAGGAAGGGCCGCAGCGTCGGCATCCTCGTCATCCTCATCACGCAGAAGCCCACGGGCGATGCCATCCCCACGTCCATTCGGGACGTGTGCCCGGTCGGCATGTCCTTCGCGCAGAAGACCGCCGACGCGGCCGTGGCCGCCCTCGGCGAGGACATCCGGGCCTGGCCTGACGCGAACCCGACGACGTTGCAGGACTCCGCCTATGTCGGCGTCGCGGTCATGAACAGCATCGGCAAGGCGGGCTTCACCCGTCTGCGCACCCCGTACGTCGAAGAGGAGGACGCCGCGCGCATCGCGGCCGAGACCGCCCACCTGACCGCCGACCCCGCTGCCCTGCTCGCTGTCCAGCTCCCTGCCGGCATCGACCTGACCAAGTACGACGGCTACGACGAGGGTGAGGAGCCGCTCGCCGCATAGCTCGGATGCTAATTCCCTTATTGCTGCGCTCTGTTGAGAGGAGGTGAACCCCCTATGTCTGAGGACCGGATCACCCAGCGCACCGTGACCGTGGTCATGGGCGTCATCGCGGCCCTGGCCTTCGTCTTCTCCTTCGGCAACGTCTGGGCCCTCGCCCTGCGGCTCGGCATCCCCGAGCCCATCGCGCCGCTGATCGCTCCGATGGTGGACCTGTCCGTGGTCGGACTCCTGGTGGCACTGCGCTACCTCTCGCTGCGCGGTGTCCCGCCGGAGCAGATGAAGGCCGCTAACCGGCTGATGCACTTCTCCGGCCTGCTGACCCTGGCCCTCAATATCGCCGAGCCCCTGGCCGCCGGCCACTACGGCCGCGCTGCCGTGGACGCCGTTGCCCCGCTGCTCCTCCTCGGCTGGGGAGCCGTCGGCCCCCAGCTCCTCCGGGCCTTCCACACCATCGGCACCCCCGCGCCCGTCCCGATCGTCACGGAGCCGAGACCGGAACCCCAGCCCGTTCCCGCACCGGTCGTCCCGACTGAGGAAGACGAACCTGCGGCCGTCCCAGTGCCCGCCACCCCGGCCCCTGCCGATCCGGCCCCCGTGCCCGAGCCCGCACCCGTGACGGCCCCACCCGTACCCGCCCCGGCCCTGGTGCCTGCGGTCAAGGTGCCCGAGCCCCTGCTGAACGAAGCGCGCTCGATCGCGGACGCCCACCGCGTCCAGCACGGCGAGCCCATCACCACCGCTCAGCTCAAGGCGCGGCTCGGCGTCGGTCTGCCCATGGCCACCGCCCTGCACTCTGCCCTGACGGCCTGACTCTCCCGCCGGCCTTCCGGCTCCCTCCCGCACCTGCCCCCAAGGGGCTCGGTCCACCATGCCCCGAGCAGCCCGCGCATCCGTCGGCCTGCTCGGGGCCCCAGCCCAGCACGAAGGGAGAACCCGCCCCATGAAGCGCCCCCTGGACCTCCGCCATGTCGTCAGCCCCGCTCTGCGGGACCTGATCGAGCTGGCCAATCTCGAAGACTTCGACCGCGTGACGGAGCAGGTCCGCAACGTCCACGGCTGCACCCGCCCGGTCAACCTCGTCGGCCACACCGCCACCCTCGACGCCACCACCCGCACCGTGGTCCGCGCCTACTCCACCGCCGACGAACCCACCGGCCGACTCCTCACCACCTGCGGCAACCGCCGCGCCTCCCGCTGCCCGGCCTGCTCCCGCGTCTACGCCGCAGACACCTACCACCTGATCAAGGCGGGACTCTCCGGCGGCAAGACCGTCGCGGAAGACGTCCGCACCCACCCCCGCGTGTTCGCCACGCTCACCGCGCCTTCCTTCGGGCCGGTCCACAACCGCCCCACCACTCCGTCGGGCAAGCCCCTGGACTGCCGCTGCGGCCGGCACCACGCCGAGGACGACCCTGCCCTTGGCACTCCGCTCGCCCCGGCCTCGTACGACTACACCGGCGCCGTGCTCTGGAACGCCCATGCCGGGGCGCTCTGGGCACGCTTCACCATCTACCTCCGGCGCGAGCTCGCTGCCCAACTGGGCATCACGCAGAAGGCGTTGAAGGAAGCTCTGCGCGTTTCCTTCGCCAAGGTCGCCGAGTACCAGAAGCGCGGCCTGGTCCACTTCCACGCCGTGATCCGCCTCGACGGCCCCCACGGACACACCACCCCGCCCCCACCCTGGGCCAACCTCGACGCGCTGGACCACGCCGTACGCGCCGCTGCCCGACGCGCTCAGCTCACCATCGAGTCAGACGCCGTGGGCGAACGCGTCATCGCCTGGGGCGACCGCATCGACGTCCGCGAGATCAAGGCCCTGGGGGACGGCGAACTCACCGACCAGAAGGTGGCGGCCTACGTTGCCAAGTACGCCACCAAGAGCGCCGAGGGCTCCGGCACGGTCGACCGCACCCTTGTCTGCCGCCCCTGCTCCGGACGCGGATACACCAGCGGCCCGGACGGCTTCCGCGACCTGTGCGCCGACTGCGACGGCACCGGACAGGCCGAACCCCTGCATGACCTCCAGGTCCAGCAGCACGTACGGCAGATGATCCGCACCGCCTGGGCGCTCGGTCACCTGCCGGAGTTCACGGACCTCAAGCTCTGGAAGTGGGCCCACATGCTCGGCTTCCGGGGCCACTTCTCCACCAAGTCCCGCGCCTACTCGACCACCCTTGGCGCGCTCCGCGACGTACGCCGCGCCTGGAGCACTGCCCAGGCCGAGACGGACCGCGCCCGCGCCGGCCACCCGGCCCCCGACGAGAACACCACCCTCGTGACCGAATCCTCCTGGGCCTACCTCGCCTCCGGCTACCGCCCCGGCGAGGAACTCCTCGCCAAACAGGTGCGCCACGAGCGTGCCCACGCCGAACGCCGCAAGACAGAAGGGAACCCCTGGCAGTGATCACGGTCGCGGAGAAGTCGGTTCGTTCCCTGTCAGACGAGGCCAGGGAACGTTGGATCCGGAAGTGCGTGGATGAGGCCCCGCCGCTGAGTGACGCCCAGCTCAAGAGCATCGGTACGGTGCTGGGCATCCGCCTCGCTCGGAGGCGGGCCACAGAGGCGTGAGCGGCGTGTGAGGCGACAGCTGGCCATCTCCTGGACGGATTCGCCCTGCTGCCCTCAGTCGCTCTTCCTGACGCGACGCATCTGACACGTTTGCAGCCCTTGCTGTCGGATCAACGTATACAGATGGCTACTTCACGCCTTGCTGCCATCCGCGGGATGCAGGCGAGATGGCCTGAAGCCCACGGGTGTGCGGATAGCATCACTTAGCATGCCTCAAGGCTGGCCCTGATCTAAGGAGGCAGTAGGTGAGCAATTTGGTTCGCTTATTCAGTGCCGCAGCTGTTTCGGTTTCGCTATCCATATCTGCCCAGTTCCTTGCGTACATCCCGCCGGTGGGTCTAGCTCTTGCAGACAAAGAATCGTACCTGGTGGATGTATTCGCATATGGGATGTTTGGCGACGTGAACATTCCATCGGAAATGGTTGGATCGGCAACGGGTTTCGTGGCACTGCTGCTCGTCCTGGCTTGTCGTAGAATTTTCCGTTGGCGCCCGGGAGGTCGTCTCATTGCCTTCTCAGGCATTTCGCTTTCCGGGGCTACCCTAGGGGCCCTTTGGGTGTTGTGTTCAGACGGCGAAGTGGGCTCCATTGTTCCTGCTTCCAACCTGGTCGCCATCTTGATCTCGTTGACTTGGTTTGCAGTACCTGCTCTTGGAGCGGAGATCGTGTTGGTTGTTTTTCCGCTGCTTGCCAAAATGGGTAGAATTGAAGTTGAGGCCACTCCTGTGGGCAGAGGAGTGGCTGGCGAAATCTTCCCGATAGAAGATCCATGTGACCGCACCTGGACTTAGGGGTGAGAATGTCCGAAAAAAGTGTCAGTCCGCTTGTGATGATCGGGATTGGATTCGGCTGGCTCGCTATCACTGGCGTATTTTTGATGATCGCAATTGCGATCTCGGATTTGATTTACAGCCCGGGTCAAGAAACTTGGCTTGGTCCAGTTGGGACAGGGGTAGGGTTCCTGGTGGGCCTTGCTTGGTCTAGGCGGCGCATGCAGAAGGCGCAGAATCGGCATAGAGGGTGAAACGTATGCCGATTCTGCGCCATTCGATGGTTGCGTTCTAATGAGGAATCCTCGACGGATTGACGCCTGTTAGCCGCACGTCAAGCGTTGCTGTGGTCCCATTATGGCGGTGGTTTCATACCAAACGCCATTGCTGTTACGCAGCGACCGCTGAATGACGCGGCTGCGATAGAGCTGGTTCCCTGTCCCTGCCGCGCATTTCCAGGATGCCGTGACCCAGATGTAGGAGATGTTCTCCTTCTGGCCGGCGTTTACTGCTTTCCTGGCCCAGATCCAGAGGCCGCGATACTGCTCGATGGAAGTATCCAGCTTTATGAGCCCGTTTTGATCGCATAGCAGGCGGTTGCTGACTTCCACCCGCCCGTATTGTGTGTACGGTCGTTGGAGCGTGAGGTAGCACGAGGGGCGCGCTGCCGCTACCGCCTGAATTCCTATGGATTCGGACTGGCTGGAAGTGGCTGCCGTGTGAACTTCAACTGCTTCAGGCTGCCTGGAGTCCACTGCAGTCGCCCACCGAGTGATCCTGGTCAGATCATCTTCGGTTGTCGCGTGCGGGTCATTCCAAACCGTGAGCTGACCATTCCGGGACAGCGTGGAGACCATGGCTCCCGTTTCCGGGGAGAGTGACGACATCAGTTGCGATCCGTTGGGCAGTACGGATAGCGACTTCTGTGCTCCATCGTCCGAGAGTGTGCTTTGTGGGATGTCCGTCTTCGCCGCGACCCGGGTCACCGAAACCTGGGCGCCTAGTTCGGAAGTCAGGTCAACGACTAGGGCTTGACCGAGCTCCCCGTAGTTCTCGGCAGTCGGGGCGCTGCTTACCGTCAGCCCGGAAACTTCGCCCAGCAGAGCAGCGAACGCATCAACTTCAGTTCCAGCCGCTTGCGAGACTTCGATGACTGGGTCAATCGTCTTCGGGTCCACATTTCCGTCGGCGAGATACTGCTCGTCGGATACGATTTCCGGCATCACCTCCGCACCGGACTCGCCGGCGAATGCATTGGACGTCGGAAATAGTGCCAGACAGATGGCTAGAGCCATTACTGAAGGTGCAATTCTTCTTTTCAACTTCCCCCCTGATCTCTTGGTGTGATCTCGGGGGAGATAGTTACACACGAGGCAACGCCACGGGGGTCTGACTCGGCAAAATGGCCGGAAGGTTGCTCTTCGCGAAGGCGATCCGGAGCGGTTCCTGGTGAATGAGGAACGAAACATTCCTGAAGGCTGCACGGGGCATCGCCGGTCGAGGAAGTCGACTAGCGGAATTTGCTGCAACGATGCATACCGGTCACGCAGGCCGGGCTGCCGAGGCCGTCGGTAGCCCGTATCCGCATCTGCCTTAGTTGGAGGTGCGCCACACAGGCTTGAGCAGCTCGTAGTCGAATGCCTTGTTCCCCTTACCGCCGGGGACGGCCACAACTGCTACAAGCACATCCTTTATGGCCTTGCGCTTCTGCGTCAGCGTCTTGCCCTTGAACGACGCGGCGATGTCGGCTTCTGCGGCCTCGGCCTCCGCCTTCAACGCCTCGTTCTTCGCCTGGTCGGCACGCAGCTCCTTGATGCGCCGCTCGATCACCGGAAGGTTCCGGAAGAACGCCTCGTCGTCAATGTCGGTGTCTTCGTCGTCGTGCCACCGGCGCTCCAGTTCCTTGCGGCTGCGGATGGCCCGTTCGA
Source organism: Streptomyces sp. NPDC048623 (assembly GCF_040650755.1). Classification (NCBI taxonomy): domain Bacteria; kingdom Bacillati; phylum Actinomycetota; class Actinomycetes; order Kitasatosporales; family Streptomycetaceae; genus Streptomyces; species Streptomyces sp. NPDC048623. The sequence goes on along the minus strand of NZ_JBEZHV010000019.1, from coordinate 127,580 downwards.
GGGCTTCGGCCTTGTCCCAGTCGGGCACGTCGCGCGACCTGCTGGCGGCGTCCTTCTCCAGCTTGGCGATGACCACGTCCACCACGAATCTGTCGGTCTCGTCGCCCCGCTTGTACGTCTTGTTGCAGCCTCCATCGACGGTCTTCTTGCACATGTAGGCGTGCTTGTACTTCAGCCAGTCGTTCGCCTTGATGCCGATCATCTTGTTGTTGCAGACGGTCCCGTCCTCCAGGACGTTGCCGCACCTGAGGATGCCCGTCAGCAGGTACTTGTGGACCAGACCGCCCGTCGGCACGCCGGACCCTCGTCCCCGCTCGCGGATCGTGTTGGTCACGGCGTACCAGTCCTTGGGAGTGACGATCGCCCCCCACTCGCCGACCACGGGCTTGTCGTCGCCGTCGCGGACGAGCTCGCCCTTGATCTCCCGGTAGCCGCAGAGTCGCGGGTTCATCAGTACCTGCTTGACGGTCTGGTACTGGAAGGGGTTGCCCCGGCTCGTGATGAACTCGGCCTCCTTCCACTGCCGGGTGATCTCGGAGATGGATGCCCCCGCGATCACGTCCTTGACGGCCTGGCGGATCGCGTCCGCCTCCTTCGGGCGGAGTGTGACCTTGTCGTCCTCCCACCCGAACGGCCGCCACGCCGAGACGGCCAGGCCGCGAATCGCGCGGTTGCGGTGGCTGTTGCGTGAGCGGCGCTGCTTCTTCCTCGTCTCGCTGAGCGACATGGCCACGCCTACGAGGCCCTTGATCTCGAACCCCTCGGCGTAGAGGTCCTGGATGCCGTTCGAGTCGTGGTAGACGCGGCCTTCGTGCGCCGTGAACGCCTTCAGGTACCGCTCCCAGTCGCTCGGCCGGCGGTAGAGGCGGTCGTCGTTCACGGCCATCACGCCATGGATGGGGTAGCCCTCGGGTGTGTGGCCGGCCTTCAGGTCGGTGATGAGCTGCTCGAAGTCGTCGCGAACGACGCTCTCCTTGCTCGCGCTCTTGTCGTTGTCGGTGTACCGGTAGACCACCAGCCAGTTGAACGCGCGGGCGTGGTCGCCCATCTCGCGGTGCTGGTCCTCGATGCCGTGGGCGTCCTTGACCCGTCCGTCGAACGAGATGCGCGCGTAGCAGACGACGCATTTGAGCGTCGGGTCCGCGGCGAGCATCGCTCGGACGTCGTCCACGGTCGGCGTGCCTTCGGGCACCCCGCGCAACCTGCTGACGAGCTCTTCGCGCTTCTCCATCGGCGGCCCCCCTCGGGTCTCGTGTGGCTGTCTGTCCACGACCCTAGACCATATGGGTACTCTGCTAATGCTCTGTTCGATGAAGATCTCCCAGGACATCCGCCGCGAGCACGGCGGGGACCTGAAGAAGGAGGAGATCGAGGCGGGCATGGCCGAGAAGTCGGCCGAGTTCGCCGCCGCCGGAAACCGGGTTTACCTGCCGCTGGCGGACTGACCCGGAGCCGCCCCACAGGTACCGGTCCGCGCGTTCCGGGGGAGTCGCGGGCCGGTGCTTTTTGTTCGCACGCATGTACGCGCGCATGCACGGGCCGGGCGTCTGGCGGTTCCGGCCGTCACTCGGGCTGTCGCTCCGGTGTGCCGAAGCCCGGGCTCGTGAAGTCGGGGCTGGAGTAGCTGGGCCGGACGTCCGACGCGCCCTCGTTGGGGCTGCTGAAGTCCGGGCCGCTGTAGCCGATCTTGGGGATCCGGCCGGCCGGGGGCGGGGGCTTCCGTACGACGGGGGCCGGGGCCGGGGGCGAGGCCGGCGGTGTCGCGGCCAGGGCGTCGCGGAGGAACGGGAGCACCCCGCGCTCCAGGACGGCCCGGCGCCAGGCCTCCCTGGCGCGGGACAGCTCGTCGTCGGGGGCCGGGGCGGAGACCTCCGTGGCGCCGTTGCGCAGTGCCGTGACGAGGAGTCCGGCCCCCGCCCACAGCAGGCCGGCGGCCGCGACGGCGCCGAAGAAGAGGCCCGCGGTGAGCAGCGCGTCGGCGAAGGCCGGGGCCGGGTCGAGCATCTTCAGGACGGCGCCGACCAGCAGGAAGATGACCGCCGCGGTGCCCGCGAGGAGCGGGGCGAGCACGGTCACGACGGCGACGACGCCCGCGCCGCCCGGGCCGTCGGCCGGTGTCCCGGCGGTGTTCGGCGCTGCGGTCGCCCGCAGCTGCTCGCGTATCTGCTCGCGGACCTTCACGAAGTGGTCGTACTCGGTCGCGGCGGCGGTCGTGATGAGCGCGGTCGCGTTCAGCGCCATCGCGCGCAGCTGGGCGGTGCTGAGCCGGGTCCCGGCCTCGGCGAGGTCCGGGTGGTCGTGCGCGTTGCGCAGTGCGTCGTCGAGGACCCGCTCGAACTCGGCGCGGTCCTCGGTCAGCAGGTGCGGAGCCACGTTCATGTGCATCCCCCGATGCTCCGTAGGGCCGGAACCGGCCGCTGCGGACGGCGGGTCAGGCGGAAACGGAGGAGAGCCTGCTACGGATGAGCCGATGGTAGGGCGGTCACGGCCCGTGGTGACAGGGTGTTTCGGGAAATCGACTTCCCCGGATGCGGAGGGTTATGCGTCAGGCGGGCAGCGGGAGTTGCACGACCAGCAGCTTTCCGGCCATGGTCACTCCGCCGTCCATCGCGATGGCGAGACCGTCCGCGTAGACGTGCGGGCCGTCCACGACCGGGCGCTCGCCCTCCTCGCCGTCCTCCGTGCCGACCTGGCCGAGGAGGTACGGGATGGGGCTGTGGCCGTGCACGATCCGGCGCCCGCCGTAGGTGCCGAGCAGCTCCTGCACCGCCTGCGGACCCGACGCCTCGTCACGGAACGCGAAGCGCTTGGTGAACTTCCGGAACAGGTCCCAGACTTCGTCCGCGTCGTTGCGGGTGAGGATCTCGTGGACCTTGTCGTTGACGTCCTCGATGGTCTGGCCGTACTCCAGGTACGCGGTGGTGTCCGAGTGCAGGAGCAGGTGCCCGTCCTGCTCCACGACGGCGTCGAGCCGGGACATCCACTGCAGGTGCATGTCCGTGAGGCGGTCCATGTCGTGCTTCTGGCCGCCGTTGAGCAGCCAGGCGGCCTGGAAGGTGGCGGTGCCGGCGCCGGAGTTGACCGGCGTGTCGCCGAACCGCTTGGCGCCGATGAGCAGCAGCTCGTGATTGCCCATCAGGGCCTTGCAGTAGCCGCCGGCGGCGGCGGCCTCGGCGGACAGGCGCATCACGAGGTCGATGACGCCGATGCCGTCGGGGCCGCGGTCGGTGAAGTCGCCGAGGAACCACAGGCGGGCGTTGCCCGCGGCCCAGCCGCCGTTCTCGTCGATGAGGCCCTGGGCGCGCAGCGCGGCCAGGAGCTCGTCCAGGTAGCCGTGCACGTCGCCCACGACGTAGAGCGGGCCGCGGCCGTCGGACGCCGCGGGGGCGGGCTCGGGCGCCCGGGTGACCTGGACCTGGACGGTGTCGCCCCGGTTGATGATCGGCAGGTCGCGCTCGGTCGGCGTGTAGCCCTCGGGCGGCTCGTCGTCGGGGTAGGCGTTGCCGGGGTGGCCGGAGCCGGCGGCGGGGCCGTACGCCTGCTCGTAGACGTGCTCGTAGCCCTGGGCCGACTCGGCCGGGCGGCTCACGGGCGGCTCCTCGGCGCCCATGGAGCCCACGAGGGAGCCGAGGTGCAGCGTGGCCTCGGCCGGTGCCGGTGCCGGTGCCGGTGCCGGCACGGGTACGGGTGTGGGTGCCGGTGCGGACGCCGGTGCGGGTCCGGACGCCGGTGCCGGTGCGGACGCGGGCGGGGGCGCGGGGACGTCGGCCGGGAACGGCTCGCCGGTATGGCCCTGGACGGGCACCCGCGCGTACGGAGGTACACGGAAGTCACGCAACGTCGCCGTGCGCACCACGGGTTCCTGACCGGCCCCCTGTGTCATCGACCCCTCCACCACCGTCGCGATGCCCTGCACATCGCGGACCGGTCCTGGTCGTGGTGGTCCGCGGTGTCGTCCGCCCATCATAGGAATGAGGGTCGTCCTGTGTGACGCACCAGGGGTGGTGAATCCGGGTCCACTCCGGGTTCACCGGCTGTTTCGCCCGAATTGGGAAGGTCCAGGCCAGGGGAGGGACCGGGCCGCCCCGAGGTTTGGCTCCGGCCCGCTCCAGAGATGCGGCCCCCGCCCCGCACCTCCGGCGTCCCTCTCCGGCCCTCCCCGTCCCCGTCACCCCGCCCCTGCCATCCCGCCGGGCGCCCCCGCGCGCGGCAGGTCCCCCGCGCCCCCCGTCGCCCCTCCCCCTCGGGATCAGTCCTTCGAGGGAGAGCGGGGCGGGCTCACCGTCGTCCGCGGCGCGCGGCGCTGCGACGAGGTGCGGACGATCAGCTCCGTCGGTATCACCTGCTCGACCGGGCCGTCCGTGTCGATCCCCTCGATGGCGTCGATGAGGAGCTGGACGACCGCGGTGCCGATCCGGCGCGGTTTGAGCGAGAGCGTCGTGATGGGCGGCTCGGTGTTCGCGTAGACCGTGGACTCGCTGCAGCACACGAGCAGCAGGTCGTCCGGGACCCGCAGCCCGTAGCGGCGGGCCGCCGCGAGCAGGTCGGTGCCGTTGGGGTCGAAGAGACCGTAGACGGCGTCCGGGCGGTCCGGCCGGGCGAGCAGCCGGTCGGCGGCGACGGCCCCCGCGCAGGGGTCGTGCGCCGGATAGGCCTCGTAGACCGGGTCCTGGCCGACCCGTTCGCACCAGTTGAGGTACGCGGTGGTGGAGAGATGGGTGTAGGTGTCGGTGGTGGTGCCGGTGAGCAGGCCGATCCGGCGGGCGCCGGCCGCGGCCAGGTGGTCGAGCAGGTCGAGGACGGCGGCCTCGTGGTCGTTGTCGACCCAGGCCGTCACCGGCAGGGTGCCGGCGGGACGTCCGTCGGAGACGACGGGCAGTCCCTGGCGGACCAGTTCGGTGACCACCGGGTCGTGGTCGGAGGGGTCGATGACGACGGTGCCGTCGAGCGCGACGTTCGACCAGACGTCGTGCCGGGAGGTGGCGGGCAGGATCACCAGGGCGTAGCCGCGGGCGAGCGCGGCGGACGTGGCGGCTCTCGCCATCTCCGCGAAATAGGCGAATTCGGTGAAGGTGAAAGGTTCATCCCCGTACGTGGTCACGGTCAGGCCGATGAGTCCCGACTTGCCGGTACGGAGGGTGCGGGCCGCCGCGGACGGGCGGTAGCCCAGCCGGTCCGCGACCTCGCGGACATGGCGGCGGGTGGCGTCCGGGAGCCGGCCCTTTCCGTTGAGCGCGTCGGAGACAGTCGTGATGGAGACCCCGGCGGCGGCGGCCACGTCCCGGATGCCCGCCCGGCCCTGCCGGCTCCCCCGGGTCTGTGCCCGGCTCACCTGGTGCTTCCCTGCTGCTGTCATGGCGAGCCGATAGTAGGGCGATGGGGGTGGGTCGGGCCGGTCGCATATGCGGGCGTTGACAGACACGTTTCTGCATGATCGACAGGCGTCAATGGCCTTGGAAACAAAGAAAGTTCAGGTCAGAGCCATGGGACCTACGGTCCCTGGTGCCTGTGTGCCTGGTGAGGGTACGAGGTCTCGAAGAGGTCTCAACTCACCTCTACGGGGGATGCGCGCCACGGCGCTCGCCACCGGCGCACGCCACCCCCTCGCGCGCCCCCTCTGCCGTGCGGCAGCCCCTCGGCGGCCCCTCGGCGGCCCTTCGGCGGCTTCCCGGCGGTCTCCTCGCTGCCTCCCGGCCGCCGTCCCGGCCTCTGCGGCCCATTTGTCCACAGCCCATTCGCAGCGGGGCCGAATCCTCATAAGGTGAGAAGCATTGGTGGTACGGAAGGTCGAGGAGGACCACAGAGTGAGCGAGACCAGCGAGACCGGCGGGACGAGCACGGCGGGCCCCAAGCTGCGCGCGGCGCTGGACAGCGTCCCCACCTACAAGCCGGGCAAGCCGGCCGCCGCGGGCGGGCCGGTCGCCTTCAAGCTGTCCTCCAACGAGAACCCGTACCCGCCGCTGCCCGGCGTGATGGAGAGCACGCTGGCCGCGGCCGCGAACTTCAACCGCTACCCGGACATGGCGTGCACGGGCCTGATGGCGGAGCTCGCCGACCGCTTCGGCGTGCCCGTCTCGCACCTGGCCACCGGCACCGGCTCGGTCGGGGTGGCGCAGTCGCTGCTCCAGGCCACCTCGGGCCCGGGTGACGAGGTGATCTACGCCTGGCGCTCCTTCGAGGCGTACCCGATCATCACCCAGATCAGCGGGGCCACCTCGGTGCAGGTGCCGCTGACCGAGGGCGAGGTGCACGACCTCGACGCGATGGCGGAGGCGATCACCGACCGGACCCGGCTGATCTTCGTCTGCAACCCGAACAACCCCACGGGCACCGCGGTGCGCCGCGCCGAGCTGGAGCGCTTCCTGGACCGGGTGCCCTCCGACGTCCTGGTGGTGCTCGACGAGGCGTACAAGGAGTTCGTCCGCGACGCCGACATCCCGGACGGCATCGAGATCTACCGCGACCGGCCGAACGTGGCGGTGCTGCGGACCTTCTCGAAGGCGTACGGCCTGGCCGGCCTGCGGGTGGGCTTCGCGGTCGCCCACGAGCCGGTGGCGGCGGCGCTGCGCAAGACGGCGGTGCCGTTCGGCGTGAGCCAGCTCGCGCAGGACGCTGCGGTGGCCTCGCTGCGGGCGGAGGACGAGCTGCTCGGGCGGGTCGGCTCCCTGGTGGCCGAGCGCGAGCGGGTCCACGCGGGTCTGGTGGCCCAGGGCTGGAACGTGCCGGACACCCAGGCGAACTTCGTCTGGCTGCGGCTCGGCGAGCGGACCATGGACTTCGCGGCCGAGTGCGAGCGGCACGGCGTCGTGGTGCGGCCGTTCGCGGGGGAGGGCGTGCGCGTCACCATCGGTGAGGGCGAGGCGAACGACCTGTTCCTGAAGACGGCGGAGGGCTTCCTCCAGGCCTGATCCGGCACATCTCACGAGCTTCCACGAGCCATCACGGGCTTTCCCGAGCTCCCACGAAGCCCCCCGCGAGCGTCCTGCTCGTGGGGGGCTTCGTCGTGTCCGGGCGGCGTGACCTAAAGCACTCACCCCCCGGCTGTCAATGCCGAATTCGGATGGGCCATAATGCTTGTGAATGTGAACGCGTTCACAAGCGTGTCCCTGTTCCTCCCGGAATGGGAGGGATCAGGGGCGCAAACTGCCGATGTGACCACGGCGAAGTAAGGAGAAACGACGTGGACCTCGCTTTGGCGCCAGAGACCTTGGCGCGCTGGCAGTTCGGAATCACCACCGTCTACCACTTCCTCTTCGTCCCGCTGACGATCTCCCTCGCCGCCCTCACCGCCGGCCTCCAGACGGCCTGGGTGCGCACCGGGAAGGAGAAGTACCTCAAGGCGACGAAGTTCTGGGGCAAGCTCTTCCTGATCAACATCGCCATGGGTGTGGTCACGGGCATCGTGCAGGAGTTCCAGTTCGGCATGAACTGGTCCGACTACTCGCGGTTCGTCGGCGACATCTTCGGCGCCCCGCTGGCCTTCGAGGCCCTGATCGCCTTCTTCTTCGAGTCCACCTTCATCGGGCTGTGGATCTTCGGCTGGGACAAGCTGCCCAAGAAGATCCACCTCGCCTGCATCTGGATGGTCTCCATCGGCACCATCCTGTCCGCGTACTTCATCCTGGCCGCCAACTCCTGGATGCAGCACCCGGTCGGCTACAAGATCAACGAGGCGCGGGGGCGGGCCGAGCTCACCGACTTCTGGCTGGTGCTCACCCAGAACACCACCCTCAACCAGGTCTTCCACACCCTGTCCGCGGCCTTCCTCACCGGCGGCGCCTTCATGGTCGGCATCGCCGCCTTCCACCTGGCGCGCAAGCGGCACATCCCGGTGATGAAGACCTCGCTCCGGCTCGGCCTGGTCACCGTCGTCATCTCCGGTCTGCTCACCGCGGTCAGCGGTGACCTCCTCGGCAAGGTCATGTTCGAGCAGCAGCCCATGAAGATGGCCGCGGCCGAGGCCCTGTGGGACGGCCAGCAGCCGGCACCCTTCTCCGTCTTCGCCGTCGGCGACGTCGATAAGGGCCACAACGAGGTCGCCATAGAGGTTCCCGGCCTGCTGTCCTTCCTGGCCAACGACGACTTCGACTCGTACGTCCCCGGCATCAACGACGTCAACAAGGCCGAGCAGCTGAAGTACGGGCCCGGCGACTACCGGCCCAACATCCCCGTCGCGTACTGGGGCTTCCGCTGGATGATCGGCTTCGGCATGGCGTCCTTCGCCATCGGCCTGCTCGGACTCTGGCTGACCCGCAAGAAGTTCCTGCTGGCCCCCGGTCTGAGGGTCGGTGAGGACGAGGCGCCGCATCTGGTGCTCTTCAAGAACAAGGCGCTCAACCCGAAGTTCACCAAGGCCTTCTGGATCCTGGCCCTCTGGACGCTGGCCTTCCCGCTGATCGCCAACTCCTGGGGCTGGATCTTCACCGAGATGGGCCGTCAGCCCTGGGCCGTCTTCGGCGTGCTGCCCACCCGGGCCGCCGTCTCCCCCGGGGTCTCCCAGGGTGAGGTGCTCACCTCGATGATCGTCCTCACCCTGCTCTACGCCGTCCTCGCCGTGATCGAGATCAAGCTGCTCGCGAAGTACATCAAGATCGGCCCGCCCGAGCTCACCGAGGACGACCTCAACCCGCCCACCAGGATCGGCGGGGACGACCGCGACCCCGACCGGCCCATGGCCTTCTCGTACTGAGGGCAGGAGATCGAGGCATGGAACTCCACGACGTCTGGTTCGTACTCATCGCCGTCCTCTGGATCGGCTACTTCTTCCTGGAGGGCTTCGACTTCGGAGTCGGTGTCCTGACCAAGCTGCTCGCGCGCGACCGCACCGAGAAGCGGGTCCTCATCAACACCATCGGCCCGGTCTGGGACGGCAACGAGGTGTGGCTGCTCACGGCGGGCGGCGCGACCTTCGCCGCCTTCCCCGAGTGGTACGCGACGCTGTTCTCCGGCTTCTACCTGCCGCTGCTGATCATCCTGGTCTGCCTCATCGTGCGCGGTGTGGCCTTCGAGTACCGGGCGAAGCGGCCCGACGAGAAGTGGCAGCGCAACTGGGAGGAGGCCATCTTCTGGACCTCCCTCGTCCCCGCGCTCCTCTGGGGCGTGGCCTTCGGAAACATCGTGCGCGGTGTGAAGATCGACAGGAACATGGAGTACGTCGGCAACTTCTGGGACCTGCTCAACCCGTACGCGCTGCTCGGCGGACTGGTCACGCTGACCCTCTTCACCTTCCACGGCACCGTGTTCACGGCGCTCAAGACGGTGGGGGACATCCGGGACCGGGCCCGTGCGCTCGCGCTGAAGCTGGGTCTGGTCACGGCGGTGCTCGCGCTCGCCTTCCTCGTCTGGACCCAGATCGACAAGGGCGACGGCTGGAGCCTGGCCGCGATGCTGGTCGCCGTCGTGACCCTGGTCGGTGCGCTCGGCGCCAACCAGATGGGGCGCGAGGGCTGGTCGTTCGCGCTCTCCGGCGTCACGATCGCGGCGGCGGTGGCGATGCTCTTCCTGACGCTCTTCCCGAACGTCATGCCGTCCTCGCTGGACCCGGCGTGGAGCCTGACGGTCACCAACGCCTCGTCGAGCCCGTACACGCTCAAGATCATGACGTGGTGTGCGGCCATCGCGACCCCGCTGGTGCTGCTCTACCAGAGCTGGACCTACTGGGTGTTCCGTAAGCGCATCGGCACCCAGCACATCGCCGAAGCGCACTAGGGATCGGACGCGGCGGGTGCGAGCCCGCCGCGTCCGGCCCGCTGTCAGGGGAGCATGTTTCACGTGAAACCGATCGATCCGCGTCTGATGCGCTACGCGCAGGCCACCCGGTTCTTCCTCCTGGCGGTGGTCGGCCTCGGCCTCGTCGGGGCGGCACTGATCATCGCCCAGGCGATGCTCATCGCCGAGGTCGTGGTGGGGGCCTTCCAGAAGGGTCTGTCGGTCTCCGGGCTCACCACCCCGCTGCTGCTGCTCGCCGCGGTGGCGGCGGGGCGGGCCCTGGTCTCCTGGCTCACCGAGCTCGCCGCCCACCGGGCGAGCGCGGCGGTCAAGTCCGAACTGCGCGGCCGGCTCCTGGAGCGGGCCGCGCGGCTCGGACCGGGCTGGCTCAGCGGGCAGAAGGCCGGTTCGCTGGCCGCGCTCGCGACCCGGGGCGTGGACGCCCTGGACGACTACTTCGCCCGCTATCTGCCCCAGCTGGGGCTCGCGGTCGTGGTGCCGGTGGCGGTGCTCGCCCGGATCGTCACCGAGGACTGGATCTCGGCGGCGATCATCGTGGTGACGCTGCCGCTGATCCCGGTCTTCATGATCCTCATCGGCTGGTACACCCAGGCGCGGACGGACCGGCAGTGGAAGCTGTTGTCCCGGCTCTCCGGGCACTTCCTCGACGTGGTGGCCGGTCTGCCCACCCTCAAGGTCTTCGGCCGGGCCAAGGCCCAGGCCGAGAACATCCGGGCGATCACCGCCGACTACCGGCGGGCGACCATGCGGACGCTGCGGATCGCGTTCCTCTCCTCCTTCGCCCTGGAACTGCTGTCGACCCTGTCGGTCGCGCTGGTCGCGGTCGCCATCGGCATGCGCCTGGTCCACGGCAGCCTCGACCTCTACACCGGTCTCGTCATCCTGGTCCTGGCGCCCGAGGCGTATCTGCCGCTGCGGCAGGTGGGCACGCAGTACCACGCGGCCGCCGAGGGGCTCGCCGCCGCGGAGGAGATCTTCGAGGTCCTGGAGAGCCCGCTGCCGGCCGGCGGTACGGGCACGGTGCCCGCGTCCGTACAGCTGGAGCTCGACCGGGTCACGGTCCGGCACCCGGGGCGCGCCGCACCCTCCCTGGACGCCGCCTCGCTCACCGTGGAGCCCGGCGAGACCGTGGCCCTGGTCGGGCCGAGCGGAGTCGGCAAGTCCACCCTGCTCGACGTGGTGCTCGGCTTCACCGCCCCCGCGGAGGGCACCGTCCGGGCCGGCGGCCAGGACCTGGCCTCGCTCGACCTGGACGAGTGGCGCTCCCGGATCGCCTGGGTGCCGCAGCGGCCGTATCTCTTCGCCGGGACGATCGCCGAGAACGTACGCCTGGCCCGGCCCGACGCCTCCGACGAGGCGGTACGGCGGGCGCTGGGCGACGCGGGCGCCGACGCGTTCGTCGCCGAGCTGCCGGACGGCGTGGACACCCCGCTCGGCGAGGACGGCGCCGGACTCTCGGCCGGGCAGCGCCAGCGCCTCGCCCTGGCCCGGGCGTTCCTGGCCGACCGGCCCGTGCTGCTGCTCGACGAGCCGACGGCCGCGCTCGACGGCGCGACCGAGGCCGCCGTCGTGGACGCCGTCCGCCGGCTCTCCACCGGCCGCACCGTCCTCCTCGTCGTCCACCGCCCGGCGCTGCTCGCCGTCGCCGACCGAGTGGTCCGGCTGGCCCCGGCGGCGCATCCGGACGCGCCCGCCGGTGCTCCGGTGGCGGTGGGCGGTCCCCATGTGGCCGGGCTGCTGACCGACGGAACGCCGCTGCCGGCGTCGGCCGGCCGGGGTGTTGACGGCGGTGGCCGGGGCCCGGGGGCGGCGGGGGCCGCCGGGCCGGGCGCCGAGGCTGCGGCCGGTGCCGGTGTGCCCCTGGTGGCGGGTCGGCTGCCGGACGGCGCTGCCGCGTCCGGCGCGGGCGCCGAAGGCCTCGCCGGGACGGCGGCCGACGCGGTCGTTCAGGACGTAGCTGGGCTCTTGGCGGACGGCGCTCCGGCGCCGGGCGCGAGTGCCGAAGGGCTCGCGGTGTCGGGCGCCGAGGCGGCGAGCGGTGCCGGTGTGCCTCGGGTGGCGGGTCGGCTGCCGGACGGCGCTTCCGCGCCTGTCGGTGTCTTGCCGGGCCCGGACGGCGCTCCCTCGCGCGCTGCGAGCGTCGAAGGCCTCGCCGGGACGGTGGCCGGAGCCACCGGCCCGGACGGCGGCACCGTGCGGGGATCGCGGTCCGTGTTCGGGCGGGTGCGGGGGATGGCCGGGCGGCTCAGGGGGCGGATGGGGCTCGCGCTGCTGCTCGGGAGCCTGGCGCTCGGGTCGGCCGTCGGGCTCATGGCCGTGTCCGGGTGGCTGATCTCGCGGGCTTCCGAGCACCCGCCCGTGCTCTATCTGATGGTCGCCGTCACCGCCACCCGCGCCTTCGGCATCGGGCGGGCCGTGTTCCGTTACGCGGAGCGGCTGGTCTCGCACGACGCCGTGCTGCGGATGCTCGCCGACCTCCGGGTCGCCGTCTACCGGCGCCTGGAGCGGATCGCCCCGGCCGGACTGCGCCGCACCCGGCGCGGCGACCTGCTCGCCCGGCTGGTGCAGGACGTGGACGCCCTCCAGGACTACTGGCTGCGCTGGCTGCTCCCCGCGGGCGCGGCCCTCGTCGTCGGCGCGGGGTCGGTCGGGTTCACCGCCTGGCTGCTGCCCGAGGCCGGAGCCGTACTCGCGGCGGGCCTGCTGATCGCCGGAGTCCTCGTGCCGGCCGCCGGCGGCGCGCTCGCCCGGCGGGCCGAGCGGCAGCTGGCGCCCGCGCGCGGTGTGCTCGCCACCGCCGTCGTCGACCTGCTGCGCGGCTGCGCCGAGCTCACCGTGGCCGGCGCCCTGCCGGACCGGGTGGCCCGCGCCGAGCGTGCCGACCGCACGCTCACCGGGATCGCCTCCCGGCAGTCCGCCGCCACCGCCCTCGGCGCCGGGCTCTCGGCCCTGGTCTGCGGCCTGACCGTCGCCGCCGCCGCGTTCGTCGGCGTGCAGGGGGTCCGTGACGGGCGTCTGGACGGCGTCGCGCTCGCGGTCGTCGTGCTCACCCCCCTCGCCGCCTTCGAGGCCGTCAACGGACTGCCGCTCGCCGTGCAGTACCGCCAGCGGGTGCGGCGCAGCGCCGAGCGGGTCCTCGACGTGCTCGACGCGCCCGTGCCCGTACAGGAGCCGGCGAGGCCCGGGACTCCCCCGGCGAGCCCGTTCCCGCTGGAACTGGCCCGTCTCACCGCGCGGCACGCCGGGCAGGACCGGCCGGCGCTGGCCGACTTCTCGCTCACCCTGGAGGCCGGGCGCCGGGTCGCCGTGGTCGGCGCGTCCGGCTCCGGCAAGACGACACTCGCCCAGGTGCTGCTGCGCTTCCTGGACGCCGAGTCCGGCACGTACGAGATCGGAGGGACGGGCGCGGCGGGGCTCGACGGCGACGACGTGCGCCGCTTCGTCGGCCTGTGCGCGCAGGACGCGCACCTCTTCGACAGCACCCTGCGCGAGAACCTGCGGCTCGCCAGGACCGGCGCGAGCGACGAGGAGCTGCGCGAGGCGCTCCGCCGGGCCCGGCTCCTGGACTGGGTCGACGCGCTGCCCGACGGGCTCGACACCCTCGTCGGCGAGCACGGCTCCCGGCTCTCCGGCGGTCAGCGGCAGCGCCTCGCGCTCGCCCGGGCGCTGCTCGCCGACTTCCCGGTGCTCGTCCTCGACGAGCCGGCCGAGCACCTGGACCTGGAGACCGCCGACGCGCTCACCGACGATCTGCTGCGGATCACCGAGGGCCGTACCACCGTCCTCATCACCCACCGGCTGCGCGGTCTGGACGCCGTCGACGAGGTCGTGGTCCTGGAACGGGGCCGCACCGTGCAGCGCGGGAACTACGCTGACCTGGCGGCGGCCGAGGGGCCGCTGCGGCGGATGCTGGAGCAGGAGCGGGAGAGCGATCTGCTGCTCACGCCGGCGGCAGCCGGCTCCCACACTTCCGCCGATCGCCTTTTCTCGCCAAATAAGACAAATTAGGCTCACGACCATGACAGACGCCGTGCCGGACGCCCCGGACCCGCTCGACGCCGCGACCCAGGCCACGCGCAGCCTGCACGGCCTCTCGACCGAGCTCACCGCCCGAGTGCCCCAGCTCCTGGAGGCGATGCGCTCCGTCGGCACCGGTCTCGAACTGCACGTCACGCTCGACCGGATCTGCGAGACCGCCGCCGAGCTCGCCGACGCCCGCTACGCCGCCATCGGCGTGGTCGACAAGGAGGGCTCGGGCCTCTCCGACTTCGTCACCTTCGGCATCGGGGAGGAGATCGCCCGCAAGGTCGGGCGCCGCCCCGACGGGCACGCGGGACTGCTCGGCGCGCTGATCCGCGAACCGCAGACCATCCGGCTCGCCGATGTGTCGGCCGACCCGCGCTCGGCCGGCTTCCCGCCCGGGCACCCGCCGATGAAGACCTTCCTGGGCGTCCCCATCCGGGTCCAGGGCGAGATCTTCGGCAACCTCTACCTCGCCGAGAAGAAGGACGGCGGCGAGTTCAACGACTACGACGTCCACATGGTCCGGGTGCTCGCGACCGAGGCCGGCATCGCCATCGGCAACGCCCGGCTCTACGAGGCCGCCCGGCAGCGCGAGCGCTGGATCGACGGCTCGGTCGCCGTCACCACCGCGCTGCTCTCCGGCGGCGACGCGGACGACGCGCTCTCGGTCGTCGCCGAGCAGGCCCGCCGGCTCGCCGACTCGGCGGCGGGCATCGTGATGCTTCCGGCCGCGGAGGGCGGTCTGGAGATCGTCGCCGTCTCCTCGACCCGTGCGAGCAAGTCGCTCGGCGTGGTGATCCCGCCCGAGAGCCCGGTGGTGGAACTGCTGACGAACGGCGAGGCGGTGTTCGTGGACGACGCCTCCACGGACCCGCGGATGTTCAGCAGCCTCTCCGCCCAGTACGGGCCCGCGATGATGCTGCCGCTGCAGAGCGGCGGTCGGGTGCTCGGCGCGCTCGCCACCCCGCGGGGGCGCGGGGAGCGCCCGTTCACGGAGGCCGAGCGGACCCTGGCCACGCAGTTCGCCTCGCAGGCCGCCCTGGCCCTGATGATGGCCGAGGCACAGCGGGACCGGGAGCGGCTCGCGGTCTACGAGGACCGTGACCGGATCGCCCGGGACCTGCACGACCTGGTCATCCAGCGCCTGTTCGCCACCGGGATGATGCTGGAGAGCGCCCAGCGGAAGGCGCTCGTGCCGGCCGTGCGGGAGGGTGTCGGCAAGGCCGTGGACGAACTGGACGTGACCATCCAGGAGATCCGTACGGCGATCTTCGCGCTCCAGCAGGGGCCGGCCGAGGTCCCGTCGGGGCTGCGCACCCGGGTGCTGCGGGAGATCAACATGGCGGCGGTGCCGCTCGGCTTCAAGCCCGCGCACCGCTTCCTCGGCGCGATCGACGCGACGGTGGGCGACCTCACCGCCAAGAACCTCATCGCCGCGCTGCGCGAGGCGCTGTCCAACGCCTTCCGGCACGCGCGGGCCGGCCGGATCGAGGTGGTCGTGGACGCCACGGTGACCCTGTCCGACGGCACCCCGGGCGTGCGGTTGTCGGTCGCGGACGACGGTGTCGGCATCCCCGAGGGCGGCCGGCGCAGCGGACTGCGCAACCTGGCCCGCCGCGCCGAGTCGCTGGGCGGTGCGAGCTGGTGCGACCCGGGCATCGGTGAGGACGGCGGCGGTACGACGGTGGTGTGGGAGGCCCCGCTGTAGGGGCCCGGCGCAGGACCGGCGGAGGACCGGCGCAGGAGGCGTCGGCGCGCGGGTACGGCGTCAGCCGCCGCGTACCGACCTGGACTCGGCCCCGGCGCCTGCCCCCGCTCCCGCCTCGGCGATCAGGCGCTCGATGACGACCGCCACACCGTCCTCGTTGTTGCCCTCGGTGCGGCCGGTCGCGGCGGCGATGACGTCGGGGTGGGCGTTGCCCATCGCGTACGAGCGGCCGGCCCAGGCGAGCATCTCGATGTCGTTCGGCATGTCGCCGAAGGCCGCGACCTCCTCGGGCGCGATGCCGCGCTCGGTGCAGCAGTGCGCCAGGGTGGAGGCCTTGGAGACCCCGAGGCCGCTGATCTCGATGAGCGCGGTGGGGCTGGAGCGGGTGAAGGAGGCCAGACCGCCGGCCGCCTCGCGGGCGGTGGCGAGGAAGACGTCCGGGTCGAGCTCGGGGTGCTGGGCGAGCAGCTTCAGGACCGGGGCGGCGGCGCCCGGGGCCTCCTCGAAGAGCAGCTTCTCGGCGGTGGCCACGGTGGCGCCCGGGTCGAGGAAGAACGGCGGGTACTGCGGCTCGTAGTGGATCCCGGTGGTCAGCTCCACGGCGAAGCTGGTGCCGGGGGCGGCGGCTCGCAGCACCCGTACGACCTCCAGGGCGATGGGGCGCTCCAGGGGGCGTACCTCCAGAAACGTTCCGCCGGCGTGCAGGTCGACCACCGCGGCGCCGTTCGCGCAGATGGCGAGGCCGTGTCCGTGGACGTGCTCGCTGACCACGTCCATCCAGCGGGCCGGCCGGCCGGTGACGAAGAAGACCTCGATGCCCGCCCGTTCCGCGGCGGCGAGCGCGGCGACGGTCCGTTCGGAGACGGACTTGTCGTCCCGCAGCAGGGTGCCGTCGAGGTCGGTGGCGATCAGTCGGACGGCAGGGGCTTCCGGGCGCGCGGAGTGGGATGAGGTCACCGCACCATTCTTCCGTACAAAGTGCACGGGCGTGCGAGGGGGCGCACATTTGAGTAGTCGATCTGTCACGACGCGCTGCGGATGCTCCACGTGCGCCCCCCGGCGCCGGTCTACTTCCCGAGCTGGGCGGGCGCCTCGGTCGCGATGCGCTCGAAGACCGTCTGATCGGCGGCGAAGTCGGAGTCGGGGACCGGCCAGTGGATCACGAGCTCGGTGAAGCCGAGCTCCTGGTGGCGGCCGGCGAAGTCGACGAAGGCGTCCAGGGACTCCAGCGGCCCGTTCCGGTCCGGGGTGAAGCCGTGGAGCAGGATCTTGTCGAGCTCGGCGACGTCCCGGCCGAGCTCCGCGCAGGCCTTGCCGAGCCTCTCGATCTGGCCGGCCAGGGCCGCGCGGGACTGCTCGGGCGTGCCCTCCTCGTACAGCTTCGGGTCGCCGGTGGTGACCCAGGCCTGCCCGTGCCGGGCCGCGAGCCGCAGGCCGCGCGGGCCGGTGGCCGCGACCGCGAAGGGCAGCCGGGGCCGCTGGACGCAGCCGGGGATCGCGCGGGCCTCGACCGCCGAGTAGAAGGTGCCCTCCTG
This sequence comes from Streptomyces sp. NPDC048623, assembly GCF_040650755.1. NCBI lineage: Bacteria > Bacillati > Actinomycetota > Actinomycetes > Kitasatosporales > Streptomycetaceae > Streptomyces > Streptomyces sp. NPDC048623. The sequence goes on along the minus strand of NZ_JBEZHV010000019.1, from coordinate 110,585 downwards.
GGTCACGGCCTCCTCGGTCAGCAGCCGGTCGAGCAGCGGCACGAACTCGGAGAGGCGGTCGGCGCGCTCCTTGGGCGTCCAGGCCTCCTGGCCGAGCGCGGTGGCGTCGAAGCCGCTGCCGCCCGCGCCGATGCCGAGGGTGACCCGGCCGCCGGAGATGTCGTCGAGCGACATGAGCTCCTTGGCGAGGGTGACCGGGTGGCGGAAGTTCGGCGAGGTCACGAGGGTGCCGAGACGCAGCCGCTCGGTGGCGGTGGCCGCGGCGGTGAGGGTGGGCAGCGCGCCGAACCAGGGGTGGTCGCGGAACGAGCGCCACGTGAGGTGGTCGTAGGTGTACGCGGCATGGAACCCGAGGTCCTCGGCCCGCCGCCAGATCTTCTGCCCCTCGGCCCACCGGTGGATGGGGAGGATCACGGTACTCAGACGCATGACCTCGACGATACGCGGGCTTCCCGCTGCCGCGGATATGCCGACGGAGCGGGGCTCAGCCGGGGAAGCGCAGGAACTCCGGCGGTACGGAGGCGGTGAGCCAGACGCCGTTGGCGCTGACGTGGAAGACATGGCCGGCCCGGTGCATCGCGCCCGCGTCGACGCTCAGGACGACGGGGCGGCCGCGGCGGGCGCCGACCCGGGTGGCGGTCTCGCGGTCGGGCGAGAGGTGCACATGGTGGCGGGCCATGGGGCGCAGGCCAAGCCGACGGATGTCCGGGAGCCGGGCGGCGACCGTACCGTGGTAGAGGTACGCGGGCGGTTCGGCGGGCGGCAGGCCGAGGTCGACCGGGACGGTGTGGCCCTGGCTGGCCCGGATCCGGGTGCCCTCGATCGCGAAGCGCTTCTTGTCGTTGGCGGCGACGACATGGTCGAGCTCGGCGCGGGTGATCGGGAAGCCGTGCGCGGCGGCGGCTCTCAGGAGCGCGTCGATCTCGGTCCAGCCCTGCGGGTCGAGGACGAGTCCGATCCGCTCGGGCTGATGACGCAGATGCTTCGAGAGGTATTTCGACACCTTCACGGTGCGTTTCTCGTCATTCATGAATCCATTGAAGCCGCAGGTTTGTTCCACAGCCAAGTGGGTTTATCCACAGGTCAGTTGCGGATTCTGTGGACAACACCCATGACGAACAAGGGCTATTGCCCGACTTGCCTGCTGTCTGCGGCATTTGAGGCAAGAGTGTCCAATGTTCTTTTCTGTACCTCTCGTTCGGCCGCCGCAGTGACGAACGCCGCCACGTTCTCCGCGCCAACGAGCCGCTCCACGGCGCGAATCGTCTCCGGCGGCAGGGTCACCGCACGCGGCTCCGGCTCCCTCGGAGGCGGGTTGTCCCAGGAGAGATGGTGCTGGAGGTGCCGGGTGGCGAACAGGCGCATCGCCCGCGCCAGTTCGGCGTCCACGGTCTGCTGGGCCAGCGGCCGCAGGCGCCGAACCAGGGTCGCCGCCTCGGCCGCCTCGGCGTCCGACGGAGGCCGGTGGTCCAGATAGCGGGCGAAGACATGCTCGCCGGTGAACTCCAGGAAACGGGCGGCGATGTGCTCGACCTGGCCGCGAAGTTCCCGCAGATGCCCGGTGATTGCGGCGAGCGGCACACCCGCGGCGTGCAACTCGGCGGCCACCGCCAGCTCCTGGGGGCTGGGCACCAGATACTCCTCGGTCTCCCGGTCCGCGATGCGCTCCAGGACCCCGAGCTCGATCGCCTCGCGGACCGCGTCCTCGTCGGGAGTGCCGCCGAAGCGCGCGTCCAGGTCGGCGCGGGAGATCCGGTCGGCCTCCTCGTCCGTCCACGGGCCGTCGACCTCGGCCACCAGACCCAGCACCCCGCCGAGCCCGCGCCCCGCGTCCCAGGCCTCCAGGAGCTCCTTGATGGAGGCCAGGGTGTAGCCGCGGTCCAGCAGGTCCGCGATCTGCCGCAGCCGGGCCAGATGGCTGTCCCCGTACACGTTCGACCGGCCGCGCCGCTCCGGGCGGGGCAGCAGACCGCGGTCCTGATAGGCGCGGATCGTCCGCACGGTGGCCCCGCTGTGATGGGCCAGATCCTCGATCCGGTACTCCGGCTGTGCCGCCCGCTCGGACAAACCCGTTCCCATCGCCCGCTCCCTTCACCCGTCGAGGGATGGTACGACTGCCCCGCCCGCCCCTACGCCGGCGGCCGCAGCCGGGCGAGCGCCCGCAGGGCGCCCGGGGCCAGGCGGGACAGCAGATGGGCACCGCGCGCCTCCGGGGTCACCGGCACGACCGCCCGGTCGTGGAGGACCGCGCCCAGGATCGCGTCCGCGACCTTCTCCGGCGGGTAGTTGCGTATCCCGTAGAGCCGCGAGACCTTCTGCTGCCGCCGCTTCTCCTCGGCCTCGTCGGTCACCCCGGCGAACCGCGCGGTCGCCGTGATGTTGGTGTTCACGATGCCCGGACAGATCGCCGAGACCCCGATGCCCTGCTCCGCCAGCTCGGCCCGCAGACACTCGCTCAGCATCAGCACCGCCGCCTTGGACGTGCTGTACGCGGGGAGCGCGCGGGACGGCTGGAAGGCCGCCGCCGAGGCCGTGTTGACGATGTGGCCGCCCTGGCCGCGCGCCGCCATCTGCCCGCCGAAGATCCGGCAGCCGTGGATCACACCCCACAGATTGACGTCGAGGACCCGCTGCCACTCCTCGCTGGTGGTCTCGAAGAACGAGCCGGTGAGCCCGATCCCCGCGTTGTTGACCAGCACGTCCACCACGCCGTACTCGCTCGCCACCTTCGCGGCCAGCTTCTCCATCGCCTGCTCGTCGGAGACGTCGACGGTCTCGCCCCAGGCCTCCGGCGCCCCGATCAGCCGGGCCATCTCGGCCGTACGGGCCGCGCCCTCCGCGTCCCGGTCCACCGCGATCACCCGGGCGCCGGCCTCCGCGAAGGCGAAGGCGGTGGCCCGGCCGATGCCGCTGGCCGCGCCGGTGACAAGGACCAGCTGCCCGCCGAAGCGCTCGGCGTACTCCGGACGCACGTCAGTCTTCGTGGCCGGACGCGGGGCCCCGGCCGCCGGGTCCTCGTGCGTCTCGACGAACTCGGTGATCCACGCCGCCAGCTGGTCGGGCCGGGTGCGCGGCACCCAGTGCTTGGCGGGCAGGCTGCGCCGGGTCAGGTCCGGCACCCAGTCGGCCAGGCCGTCGTAGAGCCGCTCGGAGAGGAAGGAGTCGCCGGTCGGCGTGATCAGCTGCACCGGCGCGTGCGCGAACGCGTCCGGGCGCGGCCGGGTGAGGCGCGAGCGCACGTTGTCCCGGTAGAGCCAGGCGCCGTGCGCCGCGTCGTCCGGCAGGGAAGCGGTCGGGTAGTCGCCGGCCGGGACCCGCTCCAGGCGCTCCAGGATCCGTGGCCACCGCTTGCCGAGCGGCCCGCGCCAGGCGAGCTCGGGCAGCGCGGGCGTGTGCAGCATGTACACGTACCAGGACTTGGCGCCCTGGCCGAGGAGCTGGCCCACCCGGCGCGGGGTGGGCCGGGTCATCCGGGTCTTGATCCAGTGCCCGAAGTGGTCGAGCGACGGCCCGGACATCGAGGTGAAGGAGGCGATCCGGCCCTCGGTGCGCGGCACCGTCACGAACTCCCAGGACTGCACCGAACCCCAGTCGTGGCCGACCAGGTGCACCGGCCGGTCCGGGCTCACCGCGTCGGCGACGGCGAGGAAGTCGTCCGTCAGCTTCTCCAGGGTGAAGCCGCCGCGCAGCGGGGTCGGCGCGGTCGACCGGCCGTGGCCCCGCACGTCGTAGAGGACCACGTGGAAGCGCTCGGCGAGTCGCGTCGCGACCTCCGACCAGACCTCCTTGGAGTCCGGGTAGCCGTGCACGAGCAGCACCGTGGGGCGGCTCTCGTCCCCCAGCTCGGCCACGCACAGCTCGATCCCGCCCGTGCGGACCCGGCGCTCGCGCGCCTCCTTGAGACTCACGCTCACGCTGCCTTCTCCTCGTTCCACCGCCGCACGTGCGGCAGGTCGTCGTCCAGCCAGAACGCGCTCTGCTCGGGGTCCCTGGAGTCGGTGACGACCAGGATCTCCTCGAACTTCGCGCCCGTACCCCGGAATCCGAGGTGTGGCTCGACCGCCCACAGGCCCGGCTTGGGCGGGTGGTCGGAGAACCTGTACGGCGACCAGAGCGGCGACCAGCCCTCGCGGTGGCCGTGCAGGGCGTCGCTCGCCAGGCCCTTGAGGGACTCGGCGCCGAAGCCGAACAGGGTCGGCGCCCAGCGGCGCTCCTTCACCCGGCCGACTTTGTGGGCGATCACGCCGAAGGGATAAGCCCGGTGCCGGTTCGCATAGCCCTGGCGCACCATGAGCCGGTCCACGTCCTGGTAGATCTCCCGCAGCGTGCGGCGCTCGCGCACCTCGCGCAGGATCAGCTCGCGGTGGTCCTTCAGATCGGCGAGCAGCTTGTCGTGCACCGGGTTCAGACCCAGGCAGCCGGAGTAGCCGATGTCGGCGGCCCGGCCCTTGTACACGGGCGCCATGTCCAGGATGAACGGCATCCCGGCCTCCAGGCGCTTGTTCGTGGGGAAGAACTGGAGCGGGACCTTGAAGTCGACGAAGGCCGTGCGGTCCCCGAACCAGGCGAACGGGCGGTGGAACCAGTCCTTCACGCCCCGCGCGTACAGCCACTCCCGCTGCATCCGCGCCGCCTCGCGCTCGGTCACCCCCGGCCTGAGCTGCGCCGCGACGGCCTCCGCGCACTCGTAGGAGAGCCGCTGGACCTCTCTGAACCCCGCCAGCTCCGCGGTGAGTTCGCGCGTCACTGCCGTACCTGCCGATGCCATGCGACCCCGCCCGTCCCTGTGTGAGCTCGCGTGAGCGTCCGGTAGCCCTACGCGTCCGTAACTTGACATCGATGAATGTGACAATGCTCGGCGGCTGCGTCAAGGGGTGTGCAGCGCCCTGTGGAAAACGAGACCTTGGTCGCTCCGCCCCTACGGGCTTGTACTCCTGGAGTCGGACAAGGATCGAGCCGTTGGGCTGACGACTCGCGTGACCCACGCCACTACCGTCGAAGCGTGACTGTGATCGCGACCGAAGGCCTCAGCAAGCGGTTCCCCCGGGTGACCGCTCTTGACCGGCTCTCCCTGGACATCGGACCCGGTGTGACCGGACTCGTGGGTGCCAACGGAGCCGGCAAGTCCACCATGATCAAAATCCTCCTCGGCCTGTCCCCGGCCACGGAGGGCCGCGCCGAAGTCCTCGGACTCGACGTCGCGACCTCCGGCGCCCGGATCCGCGAGCGGGTCGGCTACATGCCGGAGCACGACTGCCTGCCGCCCGACGTCTCGGCCACCGAGTTCGTCGTGCACATGGCGCGCATGTCCGGGCTCCCGCCGGCCGCCGCCCGTGAGCGCACCGCGGACACCCTGCGCCACGTCGGCCTGTACGAGGAGCGCTACCGCCCCATGGGCGGCTACTCGACCGGCATGAAGCAGCGGGTGAAGCTGGCCCAGGCCCTGGTGCACGACCCGCAGCTGGTGCTCCTCGACGAGCCGACCAACGGCCTCGACCCGGTCGGCCGCGACGACATGCTCGGACTGATCCGCCGGGTCTGGACCGACTTCGGCATCTCCGTCCTCGTCACCTCGCACCTGCTCGGCGAGCTGGAGCGCACCTGCGACCACGTCGTCGTCATCGACGGCGGCCGGCTGCTCCGCTCCAGCTCCACCAGCGACTTCACCCGCACCACCACGACCCTCGCGGTCGAGGTCACCGACTCCGACACCCACCCGGACGGTACGGAGGCACTGCGCGCGGCACTCACCGCGGCCGGCGTCACCCTCCACCCCGGCGTCGAGGACGGCCTGCCGGGCGCCGGCCACATCCTGCTCCTGGAGGCCTCCGGCGACGAGACCTACGACCTGGTCCGGGACACCGTCGCCGGGCTCGGCCTCGGCCTGGTGCGCATGGAGCAGCGCCGCCACCACATCGCCGAGGTCTTCAAGCCGCAGCAGCAGGAACAGGAGGAGGTGGCGGCGCGATGAGCTCCCAGACCCCCGGAGCAGGTCTGACCCCCGGGGCCGTCCAGGCCCCCGAGACCAGCCGGATCCACAACATCGGCTACCGCAGCTACGACGGACCGCGGCTCGGCCGCGCCTCCGCCCGCCGCGCCCTGTTCTCGCAGTCGCTGCGCGGCGCCTACGGCCTCGGCCGCAGCGCCAAGTCCAAGGTGCTGCCGATGGTGCTGTTCGCCGTGATGTGCGTGCCCGCGCTGATCATCGTCGCGGTCGCCGTCGTCACCAAGGCCTCCAAGCTGTCGATCGAGTACACCCAGTACGCGGTCTTCCTCCAGATGGTCATCAGCATCTTCGTGGCCTCCCAGGCCCCCCAGTCCGTCTCCCGCGACCTGCGCTTCCGGACGGTCCCGCTGTACTTCGCCCGCCCGATCGAGCGCGTGGACTACGTCCTCGCCAAGTACGGGGCGATGGCCTCGGCGCTCTTCATCCTGACCGCCTCCCCCCTGCTGATCCTCTGGATCGGATCGCTGCTCGCCAAGATGGACTTCGCCGACCAGACCGCGATGTTCGGCCAGGGCCTGGTGTCCGTGGCCCTGCTCTCCCTCCTCTTCGGCGGCATCGGGCTCGTCATGGCGGCCCTCACCCCGCGCCGCGGCTTCGGCGTCGCCGCCGTCATCGCCGCCCTGGTGATCTCGTACGGAGCGGTCTCCACCCTCCAGGGCATCGCCTACGGCACCGACAACATCGACGTCGTCCAGTGGATCGGCCTGTTCTCGCCGATCACCCTCATCGGCGGCGTGCAGGACGCCTTCCTCGGCGCGCCCACCCAGTTCCCCGGCGGGGAGGGCGCGGGACCCGGCACCGGCGCCGGCGTGGTCTATCTGCTGGTCGTCCTCGCGCTCATCGCCGCTTCGTACGGTGTGCTGATGCGCCGCTACCGAAAGGTCGGGCTGTGACAGAGCCCACCCGTCTCCCACCACCACCCTTCCAAGGAAACGGGCTGCGCCCATGAGCATTCTTTCCATCGACCACGCCTCGCGCTGGTTCGGCAACGTCGTGGCCGTCAACGACGTCACCATGACCATCGGTCCCGGCGTCACCGGTCTGCTCGGCCCCAACGGCGCCGGAAAGTCCACCCTGATCAACATGATGGGCGGCTTCCTCGCCCCCTCCACCGGCACCGTCACCCTCGACGGGCAGCCGATCTGGCGCAACGAGTCGGTGTACCGGCAGATCGGCGTCGTCCCCGAGCGGGAGGCGATGTACGACTTCCTCACCGGCCGCGAATTCGTCGTCGCCAACGCCGAGTTGCAGGGCCTCGGCGACACGGAGGCCCAAAGGGCCCTCACCACGGTGGAGATGGAGTACGCGCAGGACCGCAAGATCGCCACGTACAGCAAGGGCATGCGGCAGCGCGTGAAGATGGCCTCGGCCCTCGTCCACGAGCCGTCCGTGCTGCTGCTCGACGAGCCGTTCAACGGCATGGACCCGCGCCAGCGCATGCAACTCATGGACCTGCTGCGGCGGATGGGCACCGAGGGCCGCACCGTGCTCTTCTCCTCGCACATCCTGGAGGAGGTCGAGCAGCTCGCCTCGCACATCGAGGTGATCGTGGCCGGACGGCACGCCGCCTCCGGCGACTTCCGCCGGATCCGCCGGCTGATGACCGACCGCCCGCACCGCTATCTGGTCCGCTCCAGCGACGACCGGGAGCTCGCGGCCGCGCTGATCGCCGACCCGTCGACGGCCGGCATCGAGGTCGAGCACGGCGCCGAGGGCGGACTGCGCATCCAGGCCGTGGACTTCGGCCGGTTCACCGAACTCCTGCCGAGGGTCGCCAAGGAGCGCGGCATCCGGCTGCTCACGGTCTCGCCCTCGGACGAGTCCCTCGAATCCGTCTTCTCGTATCTCGTAGCGGCCTGAAAGGAGCCCGACCGATGTACAACCCCACTGTCGCCCGGCTCACCTACCGGGCCCTGCTCGGCCGCCGACGGGCCCTGATCCTGTTCGCGCTGCCCGCGCTGCTCATCCTGATCGCCGCCGCGATCCGCGCCTTCAACGGCGCCGACGACCAGGTCGCGGCCGATGTCCTCGGCGGCTTCGCGCTCGCCACCATGGTGCCGCTGATCGGTGTGATCGCCGGCACCGGCGCGATCGGCCCGGAGATCGACGACGGCTCGATCGTCTACCTCCTCTCCAAGCCGGTGAAGCGGCCCACGATCATCTTCACCAAGCTGATCGTGGCCATCGCCGTCACCATGGTCTTCTCGGCCGTGCCCACACTGATCGCCGGTTTCGTCCTCAACGGCAACGGGCAGCAGGTCGCCGTCGCCTACACCGTGGCAGCCCTGGTGGCCTCGATCGCGTACAGCGCGCTGTTCCTGCTCCTCGGCACGGTCAGCCGGCACGCCGTGGTGATCGGCCTCGTCTACGCCCTGGTGTGGGAGGCCCTCTTCGGCTCCCTCATCGCGGGCGCCCGCACCCTCAGCGTCCAGCAGTGGGCGCTCGCCCTCGCCGAGAAGGTCACCGGCGACAGCCTGATCAGCTCCGAGGTGGGCCTGCCCACGGCGATCACCCTCCTGGTCGCCGTCACCGTCGGCGCGACCCTCTTCGCCGGCCACAAGCTGCGCACGCTCACCCTGGCGGGCGAGGAGTAGCGGGTCCGGCCCCCGGGACCGCGGGCCCGGGACCGCACATCCCGGGACCGTACGGCAGCTCCGGCCGTACGGTCCCGGGCCGCACAGCCGCTCCGGGACGACCGGACTACTGTGGGGCCGTACGTGGCCTCGAAAGCCGGACCCGTACGTGGACCGAACACCCTCACCACCCTCGGGAGTCAGTCATGTCAGACCGCTTCGACGTCGTCGTACTCGGAGCTGGCCCCGGCGGCTACGTCGCCGCCATCCGCGCCGCCCAGCTGGGCAAGCGGGTCGCGGTCGTCGAGGAGAAGTACTGGGGCGGTGTCTGCCTGAACGTCGGCTGCATCCCCACCAAGGCGCTGCTGCGCAACGCCGAGCTCGCCCACATCTTCAACCACGAGGCCAAGACCTTCGGCATCAAGGTCGACGGCACGGTGTCCTTCGACTACCGCGAGGCGTTCAGCCGCAGCCGCACGGTCGCGGACGGCCGCGTCAAGGGCGTCCACTTCCTGATGAAGAAGAACGGCATCACCGAGTTCGACGGCCGGGGCACCTTCCTCGACGCGAACACCCTCCAGGTGGCCAAGGCCGACGGCACCACGCAGACGATCGGCTTCGACAGCTGCATCATCGCCACCGGCGCCTCCCCGCGCCTGCTGCCCGGCACCGCCCTCAGCGACCGCGTCGTCTCGTACGAGCAGCAGATCCTCGCCGAGGACGCCCCGCAGTCGATCATCATCGCCGGCGCCGGCGCTATCGGCATCGAGTTCGCGTACGTGCTCAACAACTACGGCACCAAGGTCACCATCGTCGAGTTCCTCGACCGGATGGCCCCGCTGGAGGACGAGGAGGTGTCGAAGGAGCTCGCCAAGCAGTACCGCAAGCTCGGCATCGACGTCCTCACCTCGACCCGCGTCGACGCCATCGACGAGTCCGGCCCGCAGGTCCGCGTCACCGTCACCGGCAAGGACGGCGCCCAGAAGGTCCTGGAGGCCGACAAGGTCCTGCAGGCCATCGGCTTCGCGCCGAACGTCTCCGGCTACGGCCTGGAGAACACCGGTGTCGCCCTCACCGAGCGCGGCGCCATCGACGTCGACGGCCGCTGCCGCACCTCCGTGCCGCACATCTACGCCATCGGTGACGTGACCGCGAAGCTGATGCTCGCGCACACCGCCGAGGCCATGGGCGTCATCGCAGCCGAGACGATCGCGGACGCCGAGACGATGGAGCTCGACTACCCGATGATCCCGCGCGCGACCTACTGCCAGCCGCAGATCGCGAGCTTCGGCTACACCGAGGCGCAGGCCCGCGAGAAGGGCTACGACGTCAAGGTCGCCAAGTTCCCCTTCATGGCGAACGGCAAGGCGCACGGCCTCGGCGACTCGACCGGCTTCGTGAAGATCGTCGCCGACGCCAAGTACGGCGAGCTCCTCGGCGCCCACCTGATCGGCCCGGACGTCACCGAGCTGCTGCCCGAGCTGACCCTGGCCCAGCAGTGGGACCTCACCGTGCACGAGGTCGCCCGCAACGTCCACGCCCACCCGACCCTGGGCGAGGCCGTCAAGGAAGCGATCCACGGCATCGCCGGACACATGATCAATTTCTGAGGTCCCGGGAATCACCCGGCTCGGGGTGATAAGCACTGATATGTGCTGAGCGAAACCCCTCCGGGTGGCAAAACCCCTCCGGGTGGCGAGACCTCTCCGGGTGGCGAACCGTCCCGGCCGATCCGGTCGTGGGTGCGTTCGTCACCCGGTACGCATGTCTGGCTGGCCGTCATCGCGATCACCAGCCTGGTCATCGCGCTGTCCTCGGACGGCCTTGAGCACTATCTGCTGCACCGCAACAGCAGCAATCTCTACGAGCTCTCCCGGCACCCGATGCGGGCCCTGGTCGGCAGCGCCTTCTGGATCGAGAACCCGGCGAGCCTGCTGCTCTACGCCGTGCTCTTCGAGCTCTTCCACGCGCCCGTCGAGCGCTGGCTCGGCACCCTGAAATGGCTGGTCGTCGTCGGCACCGCGCATGTCACCGCCACGCTCGTCAGCCAGAAGGTCGTCCTGGAGGCGATCAAGGACCACGACGTGCCGCGCAGCATGGCGCATGTCGTCGACATCGGGGTGAGCTACGGGCTCGCCGCCTCGGTCGGCATCCTCACGTACCGGCTGCCGCGCCCCTGGCGCTGGTTCTACCTGGCCGGCGCGGTGGCCTTCTTCGCCGTACCGCTGGTCTCCGACCGCACGTACACGGACCTCGGGCACGCGGTCTCGCTGCTGATCGGTCTCGCCTTCTGGCCGCTCACCCGCCCGGAAAAAGCGCTGGTGGGCCGCGAAGGACGCGGCGCACACTGAAGGAGTACGGGAACGGGGCGGCCGCTTCGAGCGCGCGGAGGCGAACCGCGCGGGCCGCCCCGCTCCTCGTACCGAAGTACCGACTTCTACGGCTTACGCGCCGAGCAGCCGCTCCAGGACGACGGCGATGCCGTCCTCCTCGTTGGACTCCGTGACCTCGTCGGCCACCGCCTTCAGCTCCTCGTGTGCGTTGGCCATGGCCACCCCGCGGGCCGCCCAGCCGAACATCGGGATGTCGTTGGGCATGTCGCCGAAGGCGATCGTGTCCGCGGCCTTCACACCGAGCCGGCGCGCGGCCAGGGAGAGCCCGGTCGCCTTGCTGAGGCCGAGCGGCACGATCTCCACGATGCCGGGACCGGCCATGACGATGTCGACCAGACCGCCCACGGTCTCCCGCGCGACCCGGGTCAGCTCGTCGTCGCCCATCTCCGGGTGCTGGATGTAGAGCTTGGTCAGCGGCGCCGACCACAGCTCGGCCGGGTCCTCGTACGGCACGTACGGCAGCGGCCCGTCCTGGGTCCGGTAACCGGGGCCGATCAGGACCTCGCCCTCCAGGCCGTCGCGGCTGGCGGCCAGGGCCAGCGGCCCGACCTCCGCCTCGATCTTGGAGAGGGCGAGCCCGGCGAGCTGCCGGTCGAGGGTCAGCGAGGTGAGCAGCCGGTGCTCGCCCGCGTGGTAGACCTGCGCGCCCTGCCCGCACACCGCGATCCCCTCGTAGCCGAGGTCGTCGAGGATGTGCCGGGTCCAGGGCACGGCCCGCCCGGTCACGACGATGTGCGCCGCACCGGCCGCGGTCACCGCGGCCAGCGCCTCGCGCGTCCGGCCGGAGACGGACTCGTCGGCCCGCAGCAGCGTGCCGTCGAGATCCGTCGCGACCAGGCGGTAGGGGAACGCGGTGCTCACTTGGAGATCGGCTCCAGGACCTCACGGCCGCCCAGGTAGGGGCGCAGGATCTCCGGCACCCGCACCGAGCCGTCGGCCAGCTGGTGGTTCTCCAGGATCGCCACGATGGTGCGCGGGACGGCGCACAGCGTGCCGTTCAGGGTGGCCAGCGGCTGGACGACCTTCTTGCCGTTCTTCTCGTCGCGCATGCGGACGGAGAGGCGGCGGGCCTGGAAGCCGTCGCAGTTGGAGGCCGAGGTCAGCTCGCGGTACTTGCCCTGGGTCGGGATCCACGCCTCGCAGTCGAACTTGCGGGAGGCGGAGGCGCCCAGGTCGCCGGTGGCGACGTCGATCACCTGGAACGGGAGCTCCAGGGAGGTCAGCCACTGCTTCTCCCAGTCGAGCAGCCGCGCGTGCTCGGCCTCGGCGTCCTCCGGCGCGACGTACGAGAACATCTCGACCTTGTCGAACTGGTGGACGCGGAAGATGCCGCGGGTGTCCTTGCCGTACGTGCCGGCCTCGCGGCGGAAGCACGGCGAGAAGCCGGCGTACCGCAGGGGCAGCTTGTCGGCCTCGATGATCTCGTCCATGTGGTACGCGGCGAGCGGGACCTCGGAGGTGCCGACCAGGTAGTAGTCGTCCTTCTCCAGGTGGTACACGTTCTCCGCGGCCTGGCCGAGGAAGCCGGTGCCCTCCATGGCGCGCGGGCGGACCAGCGCGGGCGTGAGCATCGGGACGAAGCCGGCCTCGGTGGCCTGCGCGATCGCCGCGTTGACGAGGGCGAGCTCGAGCAGCGCGCCGACGCCGGTCAGGTAGTAGAAGCGCGAGCCGGAGACCTTGGCGCCGCGCTCGACGTCGATGGCGCCGAGCGCCTCGCCGAGCTCCAGGTGGTCCTTGGGCTCGAAGCCCTCGGCGGCGAAGTCGCGGATGGTGCCGTGGGTCTCGAGGACGACGAAGTCCTCCTCGCCACCGACCGGCACGTCCTGGTGGACGATGTTGCCGAGCTGGAGCAGCAGCGCGCGGGCCGTCTCGTCGGCCTCGTTCTGCTCGGCCTCGGCGGCCTTCACGTCGGTCTTGAGCTGTTCTGCCCTCTGCAGCAGCTCGGCGCGCTCCTCGGGGGAGGCCTTGGGGATCAGCTTGCCGAGCGACTTCTGCTCGGAGCGGAGTTCGTCGAAGCGGACGCCGGACGACCTGCGCCGCTCATCGGCGGAGAGCAGGGCGTCGACGAGGCCGACGTCCTCTCCACGGGCGCGCTGGGAGGCGCGAACACGGTCGGGGTCCTCACGGAGCAGGCGAAGGTCAATCACCCCACCAGGCTACCGGTGCGGCCGGATCGGCCCCTACTCGATATGGGTTTGCGTGTCGCTTTGCCCGAATTGCTTTACTTTCCGGTGAATCGGCGAATTCCCCGTTCCGGAGTTCTGCACAGTGAGGGTGGGTTATCCACAGGCTGTGCGAAAGATCTGTGGACGAATGCGAGCCGTCGATCTTTCCCGCATTTTCCCACTCCTTCGAGTGGGAATCGCTCGCTCCATAGGGTGGGGCCCCGGACCTGGGGTGACAGCGATTTGTCGACCTTCGCGGACCGCCTTGTCGACTTGTCCCCAGGTCGAGGAGCGGCCCTGTGGATAACTCGGGGTAACGCTAGGCCCGCCCGTCCTGGGCGCGCGCCAGCCAGTCGGAGGCGTCGGTGAACTCCGTGTCCGAGGTGCCGCGGCGCAGCGGCGCGACGTCCTCCACCGCCACCCCCGCGCGCGGATACGAGCCGAGGAAGCGCACCTTCGGGCAGATCCGCTTCAGGCCCATCAGCGCCTCACCGACCCGCCGGTCCGAGATATGGCCCTCGGCGTCGACGGCGAAGCAGTAGTTTCCGATGCCGGCGCCGGTCGGCCGCGACTGGATGAGCATCAGGTTGACCCCGCGCACCGCGAATTCCTGGAGGAGTTCGAGCAGGGCGCCCGGATGGTCGTCACCGAGCCACAGCACCACCGAGGTCTTGTCCGCGCCCGTCGGCGCCGCCGGCCGGGCCGGCCGGCCCACGAGCACGAAGCGCGTCTCCGCGTTCTCGGCGTCGTGGATCTCGGTGACCAGCGGTTCGAGCCCGTACGTCGCCGCCGCGAACTCACCTGCGAAGGCCGCGTCGAAGCGGCCCTCCTGGACCAGGCGCGCGCCGTCCGCGTTGGACGCGGCCGACTCCCACACGGCGTCGGGCAGATTGGCCCGCAGCCAGTTCCGTACCTGCGGCTGGGCGACCGGATGACCGGTGACCGTCTTGATCTCCGACAGCTTCGTCCCCGGCCGTACGAGCAGGGCGAAGGCGATCGGCAGCAGCACCTCGCGGTAGATCATCAGCGGCCGGCCGGAGGCCAGCTCGTCGAGGGTCGCGGTGACGCCGCCCTCGACCGAGTTCTCGATCGGCACGAGCGCCGCCGCCGCCTCGCCGTTGCGCACGGCGTCCAGCGCGGCCGGGACCGAGACCATCGGGACGAGCTGCCGGGTCGCGGCCTCGGGCAGCGTGCGCAGCGCGGCCTCGGTGAAGGTGCCTTCGGGACCGAGATACGTATACCGGGTGGCGGACATACCGTCACCCTAACGGCAGCGTGCCCCGGGAGGCCGGGGCACGCTGCGGCAGACCACGGGGGACCGGCCCCGGGCTCCTACGACTCCAGCAGGCGCTGGCCCACGTACTCGCCCTCCGCCGGACCGCCCGGCGCCGCGAACAGACCGCTCGACTCGTGCCGCAGGAACGCCGACAGGGCGTCGCCCCGGTCGAGCTTGCGCTGCACCGGCACGAAGCCGCGCAGCGGGTCCGCCTGCCAGCAGACGAAGAGCAGCCCGGCGTCCGGCGTGCCGTCCGCCGCGATCCCGTCGTGGAAGGAGAACGGACGGCGCAGCATCGCCGCCCCGCCATTCTGTGCGGGGGCGGAGATCCGGGCATGGGCGTTGCTGGGGATGGCGGGCTTGCCGTCCGGGCCGAGCTTGTTCAGGTCCAGCGGGGTCGTCTCGGTCCCGCCGGACAGCGGCGCGCCGTCCGACTTCCGGCGCCCGATCACCTGCTCCTGCTTGTCGAGCGACAGCTGGTCCCAGTCGTCGAGCAGCATCCGGATGCGCCGGACGACCGCGTACGAGCCGCCCGCCATCCAGTCCTGCGCACCGGTCGCGTCCTGCGGCACGAAGATCCGCCGGTCGAAGTCGGGTGCGGTCTGCTGGGGGTTGTTGGTGCCGTCGACCTGGCCCATCAGATTGCGAGCGGTCATCGGGCGGGCGGTGGCGCCGGCCGAGCGGTTGAAGCCGTTCATCTGCCAGCGCACCCGGGCCGCGTCGCCCGCGTCCTTCTGGAGCGCGCGCAGCGCGTGGAAGGCGACCAGCGCGTCGTCCGCGCCGATCTGCACCCACAGATCGCCCTCCGAACGCTTCGGGTCGAGCACGTCCGAGGAGAAGGCCGGCAGCGGATCGAGCTGGGGGGGGCGGCGCGCGGTGAGGCCGGTGCGGTCGAAGAACGTACGGCCGAAGCCGAAGGTCACCGTCAGGGAGGACGGGCCGGCGTCCAGCGCGATCCCGGTGTCGGCGGTCGTGGGCTTGCCCGCCATCAGTGCCTTCGCCGTGGCCGACCAGCGGCGCAGCAGCGCGGCGGCCTCCTTGCGGCCCGCGCCCGGCGCGAGGTCGAAGGCGACCAGATGGCCCCGGGACTGAAGCGGAGTGGTGATCCCCGCTTGATGTTTCCCGTGAAACATCACCTCGGTCGAACCGACCGTGGTCAGGGCCGGGGCACCGTCGTCTCCCACCTTCCCGGTGTCGGAACCGCCCCCGGAAAGAGCCGAGGAGATCCCGGCGCCGCCGGCCGCGCCGATCACCAGCCCGGCCGCGCCGGCGGCCCCGACGGTGCCGAGGATGCGGCGCCGGGAGATTTCGAGCTTCTCGTCGTTGACGGGGGCGTTCGCGGGGGCGTTCGCGGGGTCGTTCTCGGGGTTGTTCACGCGGTTGTTCACGAGGGTCAGCCGATCTTGACGTTCTTCTCGATGGTGGTCTGGTCGATCTCGGAGGTACGGACGGTCACCTGCATCAGCCACTCGCCGGCCATCGGCAGCTGGACGCCGGTCGCCGTCCAGTGCCCGGTCTGGACGCGGTCGGGCAGCACCGGCAGCGGGCCGATGTCCTTCGACGTGAGCGTGAAGGAGACCTTCACCTCGGGCACGTCCAGGGCTCGGCCGTTCGGCCGCAGCACGAAGAGGTGCAGGGCGTTGGCGCCGGTGCGGCCGGGGTCGAGGGTGAGCTGCACGGTGCCCTTGCCGTCCGGGCCGCCGGTGTCGAAGGGCAGCCGGACGTCGATCGGACGGTTCGGCACCGCGGCCGCGCCGGCCGCGGCGCGTCCCTGGCCGGCCTGCTCCTCGGTACGGGCGGGCTCGGTGGAGGTGAGCACGGTCGTCACGGCGAGGAGCACGACCGCCACGGCGGCCTCGGTCAGCACCGAGCGGCGGAGGCCGGCCCGCTCGGGGTCGGCGTCCCGCGCCTTCCTGCGCTGCGCGGTGGCGACGGCGGCCCGCTGCCGGGCGAGCTGCGCGGCCCGCTCGGCGTCCGGCTCCCCGGCCTCGGCCTCGGTCTCGGCCTCGGCCTCGGTCTCGGCCTCGGCCTCGATGTCGGGTGTTTCATCGGAGGCTTCACCGAGGCCGGTGTCCGCCCCCTCCGGCTGCTCCGCGAGCCGCCGCACCCACCTCCGCGACACCCACCCGATGCCGACCAGGACGGCCACCAGGCCGGCCTTGACCATGAGCAGCTGTCCGTAACGGGTGTCGACGAGCGCCGACCAGGTGCCGACCTGCCGCCAGGACTGGTAGAGCCCGGTCGCGGCGAGGACGACGACCGAGCCGAAGGCCAGGTTCGAGTAGCGCTCGACGGCGGAGCGTTCGACCGAGGGCGCCCGGTGGAGCGCGACGAGCAGCGTGGTGAGCCCGCCGAGCCAGGCGGCGACGGCGAGCAGGTGCAGGATGTCGACCGGCATCGCGATGCCCGGCTGCAGCCCGGTCGAGGCGTGCTCGGCCAGCGCCCACGTACCGGCGATGCCGGCCGCGACGACGGTGCCGCCGAGGGCGAGGCCGAAGGCGAGGTCCTTGTGCTCCTTCTCGTCGCGCCGCCGGGCGTAGGCGCCGAACAGCACGGCGACGAAGAGCGCGGCCGCGCCGAGCAGCAGCAGCCGGGAGGAGAGCGCGGCGCCGGTCTTGGTCTCCAGGACGGCCCGCAGCCCGCCCAGGTCGAAGACGTCGCCGAGCTGTCCGGTCCTGGTGTACGGGTGCCGGAGCAGCAGCAGCGCCAGGGTGGCCCCGGTCAGCGTGAGCCAGCCCCGGACGACCAGTCGCTGCACCGGGCGCACGGCGGCCCCGCGCGGCCAGCAGGCCAGGACGAAGGCCCCGCCGCCGACGAGGACGACGAACCCGGCGTACGAGAGGTAGCGCGCGATCCCGTACAGCGCGCCGACCAGGCCGCCGCCGACCGGGGTGTCGGGCAGCGCGACGGAGGTGGCGGAGGGGGCGCCGACGGAGAAGGTGAAGGCGCCCGAGACCGGGTGGCTGTCGGCGGAGACGGTCTGCCAGGCCACGGTGTAGGTGCCGTCGGGCAGCCCGGGCAGCAGCGCGACGCCGTACCGGACGGTCGAGCCGCTGCACAGGTCCTGTATCTCGCCGGTGTCGACCCGCTTCCCCGCCGGGTCGAGGACCCGGATGGAGTCGCCGCTCATGGCGACCTCCTCGGAGAAGGTGAGGTTGACGTCCTTGGGGGCGGTGGCGACCACCGCCCCGTCCTGCGGGTCGCTGCCGGTCAGCGCCGCGTGCGCGGACGCGGGGCCCGCACCGGCGAGCAGTGCGCCGAAGAGCGCGGCGGCGACGAGCAGCAGCCGGATCAGGACATGCCTCCGGGCGGGGGCATGGCTGCGGGCCGGCCGCCCGAGGCGCGGGGCGGTGGTCGTCATGGGTCGGTCACTCCCTCACAGGTCAGTGCTGCTTCGGGTTGTGGTTCGGTGCCTCGACGGGAAGCTCGACCTTGATCGGGTCGGCCTTCTCGAAGTGCAGCTCGATGGCGACCTTGTCGCCCTGCTTGGGCTTCTGCTTGATGTTCATGAACATGATGTGGCTGCCGCCGCGTTCGAGCTTGAGCTCGCCGTTCGCCGGGATGTCGAAGAACTTCACCTGCTGCATCTTCTGGTTCTTCGTCTCGTGGATCTGGACGTCGTCCGAGAGACCGCTGGTGACGGAGAGGAGCTTGTCGGCGGTGGCGCTGTCGTTCTTGATGGTGAGGAACCCACCGGCCATGTCCATCACGGGCTGGGGCATGAACGCGCCGCTGACCTCCAGCTTCGGCTTGCCCTCGGCGCCCTTGGCGGAGGCGGTGTCGTCCGACGAGCAGCCCGTCAGGCCCAGGGCGAGGGCGGCGGTCAGCGCGGTGGCGGCGGACAGGGCGGTGGCGGTGCGGCGGTTCACGGGTTCTCTCCCTTGATGAGCTTCGGCAGATCGGCGGCGTACTGGTCGGCGGTGGTGCTCTCGCCGTAGAGCACATAGCCCTGGTCGGTGGTCGGCGAGAACGCGATCACCTGGGCGCCGTGCATGGAGACGACGTCGCCGCTCGCCTCCTTCTTCGGCGGGTCGATGCCGATGCCGATGGAACGGGCCCCGGCCTGGATGGCCGAGAAGTCGCCGGTGAGTCCGGTGAAGGACGGATCGCCGGCGGCGGGCAGCCACTTGCCGAGCTCGGCGGCGGTGTCCCGCTCCGGGTCGGTGGTGACGAAGACGACCTGGAGCTTGTCCTGGTCGGCCTTGGGGAGCTCCCTGCGGGCGATGGCGATGTTGCTCATCGTCATCGGGCAGACGTCCGGGCAGTGCGTGTAGCCGAAGTAGATGAGGGTCGGCTTGCCCTTGGTGCGTTCGCGCAGGTCGTACTTCTCGCCCTTGGTGTCGGTGAGGACCAGGTCGGGCTTGGTGAACGGCCGGTCGAGGACGGTGGCGGCCTTGGTGCTGTCGGTGCCGCCGGAGATCTGGGTGACCGCCCCGTGCTCGTGGCCGGACGCCGTGTCGTCGCCACCGCCGAGGCCGACGGCCGCGGTGACGCCGATGGCCGCGACGATCGCCGCCGCGGAGATCAGCAGCGGGGCCCGGCGGCCGGGGCGGCCGCCGTCCTTCCCGCCCTCGGCACCGGGGATCTGACCAGGCGTCTTCTTGCCGGACTTCGTGCCGGACTTCGTGTCGGACATGGTGATTCTTTCGGTGAGGGTGACGGCCGTCAGGCCGAGCGGCGGCGCCCGGCCAGGACGCCGAAGGCGATTCCGGCGACACCCACGAGGATGCCGACCACGCCGAGCACGCGTGCCGCGGTGTCGGACGTGGCGGCGGCGGTCTCCTCGTGCGCGCCTGCCTTGTCGTCGTGGCCGGCCTTGTCGTCGGCGGCCGGGCCGGCGCCCGCGGCGGCGCCGTGGTGGTCGTCGGCCGCGGCGGACAGCTTCAGGACCGGCGCCGGGCTCTCGGGCTCGGCGGCGCCCTCCTTGGGCTCCTCGATCCAGCGCACGACCTCGTTGTTGTCGTAGGTCTGGATCGCCTTGAGGACGAGCGTGTCGGTGTCCTCGGGCAGCTTGCCCAGGGAGAGCGGGAACTGCTGGAACTGGCCGGGGCCGATCTTCGAACCGTCGGCGGTCCAGGTGACCTTGGCGACGGCCTGGTCGATCTTCTTGCCGTGCAGCTCCAGCGGCTTGGCGAGCTTGGCCTTGGTGACCTCGACCTTCCAGCCGGGCACCGGCTGCGCCATCACGGACGCCAGCGGGTGGTCGGTCGGGAAGTCGACCTCGACCTTGACGGTGGAGGCGTTGTCGCGCTCGTTCGGCACCTTCACGTTGACGGTCGCGTAGCCGCCCTTGGCGGCCTGGCCCACCGGCTGCACGCTCACGTGCGCGGAGGCGGTGCCGGCGAGCAGCAGGACGGCGGACGCGGCGACACCGCCGGCGACGGCGGCGCGGGCGAGGAACGTACGGGACAGGGCGGTACCGGACAGGGACGTACGGGAAACGCTCATGGCGAAAGACACTCCAGCTCAGGAGAGGTACGAAGACAGGGGCGAGCGGTCCGCGCGCGGATGACGCGGACACCGCGGACCCGGCTCCGTGGCCGTGCCGGCCGGTGCGGAGCGGTCCGCGTCAGGCTGCGAGGACGCAGCGGGCGGCGGCCGGTGGGCCGCGCCTGATCACCGTGTGCTGAAGTGCCTCGGCCACCGGCGGCGGCGAGGAGTCGAAGGCGGTACGGGGCAGGCCGCGCGGCCCGGTGGCCGGAGCGCCCGGCAGACCGGCGAGCAGCGCCCGTACGAGGGAGAGCGCGCCGCGCAGCGAGCGGACGAGCGCGCACTCGGCGAGCTCGACGGCACCCTGCGTGGAGAGCGTCACCAGACGGCCGAGGGCGAGGTCGCCCCGGCGCAGCAGCCAGCCGGTCGCGAGCGCGGCGAGCAGGTGGCCGAGCAGCATCGGCAGGCTGGGGAGGAGAGCGGCCTGCCCGGCGGCCGCCCCCGCGGCGTCCGTCATGCCGGCCATGCCCGTCATGCCCGCCATGTGCGTGTGCGCCCCGGCCGAGGCCGGGACGGTGAGTCCGGCGTCGCCGACGATCCGGGCGGCGTCGGCGGGGCTGAGCGCGGTGGCGCCGTCCCCGCAGACCAGCTTGGCGGCGAGCCGGATCAGTGCGTCGTCGGCCTGCGGGCCGAGCGCGATCCGGCGCTGCCCGAGCCCGAACAGGATGTGCAGGGCGAGCTGTCCGCCGGCCAGCGCGGTGACGATCGCGGGCAGCGAGCGCTGCCGGTCGGTGAAGAGCACCGTGACGCCGAAGACGCCGAGGAAGCCGGCGACCAGCGACCACAGCGCGATGCCCGCACACGCGGCGAGCGCGTGGCCGAGCCCGGACAGCACGACGCAGACCGCGGTGAACACCGCGGCCCTCAGCAGACGTGGTGCGAGCGCGGGGGCAGACATGGCGGGCCCATCATCGCACCAGCCTCACCCCCTTCATACGGCAGGTCCGGAAGGTCGCTCTTGGGCGTCTTCCGGGGGCTTCCGGGAGTCTTCTCGGGGTCTTCGCGGGCGACATACACCGGGCCGCCGGACGCGCACATCCGCCGAACAGGTGCAGTCGACACCGCAAGGGGCTTATCGACCACGCCGCACGGCAATACGTATCGGTATGTCGTGCCGCAGCATGTCGAGCCGCAGCCAGGAGGCTGGAGCATGAGCATCTGGTGGTCCCTGCATCTGCGGCGCGAGGCCGCGAGCGTCCCGCTCGCCCGGCGTCTGCTGCTCGGCACGATGGAGACGGCCGGGGTCGACCCGGATGTGTCGTACGAGCTGTCGGTGGCGCTCACGGAGGCCTGCGCCAACGCGGTGGAGCACGGCGGCACCGCCACCGGCCGGGGAGGCCCGGCCTCGGAGGCGTACCGCGTCACCGCCTACCTGGACGGCGAGACCTGCCGTATCGAGGTCGCCGACACGGGCCCCGGCTTCTCCGGCACCGTCCCCGCACCGGCCGCCGCGGACGCCGAGAACGGGCGCGGCCTTCGCCTGATCGAGGAGCTCGCCGACCATGTGCACTTCGGGCGTACGGGCCGGGGCGGCGCGCTCGTCAGCTTCGACAAGATCATCAAGTGGCGCGCGGACGCGCCGCTGGCGCTGACCTGAGCCCCCTGGGGCCCGGGACGCGAGAGCCCCCGCCGGCACCAGGCCGACGGGGGCTCTGCGTACGTACGGGAGAGGTCAGCCCTGCAGGCCGGCCATCCACGCCTCGACCTCGTCGGAGCGGCGCGGCAGCTGGTCGGAGAGGTTCCGGTTGCCGTCCTCCGTGACCAGGATGTCGTCCTCGATCCGGACGCCGATGCCGCGGTACTCCTCCGGCACCGTCAGGTCGTCGGCCTGGAAGTAGAGCCCCGGCTCGACGGTCAGGCACATGCCCGGCTCCAGGGTCGTGTCGACGTACGCCTCGGTGCGCGCGGCGGCGCAGTCGTGGACGTCCATGCCGAGCATGTGACCGGTGCCGTGCAGGGTCCAGCGGCGCTGCAGACCGAGCTCCAGGACACGCTCGGCCGGGCCCTCGACCAGGCCCCACTCGACGAGCTTCTCGGCGAGCACGCGCTGGGCGGCGTCGTGGAAGTCGCGGTAGGCGGCGCCGGGCTTCACCGCGGCGATGCCCGCCTCCTGGGCCTCGTACACGGCGTCGTAGATCTTGCGCTGGACGTCGGTGAACGTGCCGTTGACGGGCAGCGTGCGGGTGACGTCGGCGGTGTAGAGCTCGGTGGTCTCCACGCCGGCGTCGAGCAGCAGCAGGTCGCCGGAGCGGACCGGGCCGTCGTTGCGGACCCAGTGCAGGGTGCAGGCGTGCGGTCCGGAGGCGGCGATGGTGCCGTAGCCGACGTCGTTGCCCTCGACGCGGGCGCGCAGGAAGAAGGTGCCCTCGATGTAGCGCTCGCTGGTCGCCTGGGCCTTGTCGAGGACCTTGACGACGTCCTCGAAGCCGCGGGCGGTCGAGGCGCAGGCCTTCTCCAGCTCGGCGACCTCGAAGGCGTCCTTCACGAGGCGGGCCTCGGAGAGGAAGACCCGCAGCTCCTCGTCGCGCTCGGCGGTCACCTTGTCGGTGAGCGCGGCCTCGATGCCGGCGTCGTGGCCGCGCACGGCGCGGACCGGGCCGGTGGCCTCCTTGAGCAGCTCGGGCAGCGTGCGGACGTCCTTCGCCGGGATGCCGAGCAGCTGCTCCGCCTCGGCGAGGGAGTGACGGCGGCCGACCCACAGCTCGCCCTGGCCGTCCAGCCAGAACTCGCCGTTCTCGCGGTCGGAGCGCGGCAGCAGGTAGAGCGTGGCCTCGTGGCCGTCCTCGACCGGCTCCAGGACGAGGACGCCGTCCTGGGTCTGGTCGCCGGTGAGGTACGCGTACTCGGTGGAGGCGCGGAAGGCGTACTCGGTGTCGTTCGACCGGGTCTTCAGGTTGCCGGCCGGGATCACCAGGCGCTCGCCCGGGAAGCGGGCGGACAGCGCGGCGCGGCGGTCGGCGGTGTGGGCGGCCTGGGCGATCGGCGCGAGGCCGTGCAGCTCGGTGTCGGCCCAGCCGGACTTCATGTTCTCGGCGAGCTCGTCGGAGACGCCCTGGTAGAGGCCGTTCTTGCGCTGCTTGATCGCCTGCTCTTCGGACTCCTCCGGGGTCTCCGGGTTGTCCGTCGTGAGCTCCTCGGCCACGGGTCTGCCTCCTTTGGGTACGACACTGAACCGCCACCATCGTACGGGCGTGCGGTCAGGTGCCAAAGGCCGAAGACCCATTACCGACGGGTCACCGTGGCGACGACGTGTCCGGGCTCACGCGAAGCGGCTCGCTCGAAGCGCTCACTCGAAGCGGCTCGCTCGAAGCGGGCGACCCGGTGCCGGCTCACTCGAAGCGGGCGGCGAGCAGCACCACGTCCTCGCCGTCGTCGGCGCCGTGGGTGCCGTGGGTGCCGGCCGTGTCCAGGCCTTCGGGCAGCACCGTCCGCAGGACATGGTCCGCGATCGCGCCCGGATCGGCCCGGTCCGCCTTCGGCACGCTCGCGGCGGCGGCGTGCAGCCGGGCGAAGGCCCGGTCCATGGCGTCGCCGGTCCGCCGGAGCAGCCCGTCGGTGTAGAGAAGCACCGTTTCTCCGGGGGCGGGAGACAGTTCGACGCTGGGCGCCTCCCAGCAGGAGAGCATGCCGAGCGGCGCGGACAGCGAGGTCTCCACGTACTCGGTGCGCTGCTCGCCGATGAGCAGCGGCGGGGTGTGACCGGCGCCCGCGAGCACGATCCGGCGCGCGGCCGGCTCGCAGAAGGCGAAGAGCGCGGTGGCCGAGCGGGCGGGTTCGGTGAGCCGGAGCAGCAGTTCCAGGTCGGAGAGGACGGCGACCGGGTCCTCGCCCTCCATCACGGCGTACGCGCGCAGCGAGGCGCGCAGCCGGCCCATGGCGGCCAGGGCGCTCGGCCCGCTGCCGGAGACGGAGCCGACGGCGAGCCCGAGGGCGCCCTCGGGCAGCGGCAGCGCGTCGTACCAGTCGCCGCCGCCGTGCGGGCCGGTGCGGTGCCGGGCGGCGAGCTGCACGCCGGGGACCCGGGGGAGGCGGCTGGGCAGCAGTTCCTCGGCGACGGTGGCGATCCGGACGCGGGCCCGCTCGACCTCCAGGAGGCGGGCCAGGTGCTCGGTGGCGAACCTGCCGTACAGGCCGATGAGGTGGCGCTGCCGTTCGGTGGGCTCGGCCGGTTCGTCGTACAGCCAGACGAGGGCGCCGAGCTTTCCGGCCGCCTCGGTGGCGAGCGGCAGGGCGTAGCTGGCGGCGTAGCCGAGGCGGGCGGCGACCTCGCGGTGGCGGGGGTCGAGGTCCTCCTCGGAGCGCAGGTCGGGGTGGGCGACGGGGCGGGGCAGGGCGCCCTCGGGGAGCGGGTCGAGTCCGTCGAGGATGCGGCCGTACGAGGTGACGCTGCGCGGGACGGTCTCGATGGTGCCGAGTTCGGCGTGGGCGAGACCGAGGCCGACGGTGAGGGAGGGGCCCTGGCCGTCGGCGGGTTCGAGGACGGCCATGCCGCGGCGGGCGCCGACGAGGGCGGCTCCGGCGCGCAGTACCTCGCGCAGTGCGCCGTCGAGCGAGCCGGTCCTGATCAGGGACTCGGTGAGCTCCTGGAGGAGGGTGAGGTCGGAGACCCAGCCGGCCAGGCGGTCCTGGAGCTGGAGCGCTCCGCCGATCGGACCGCTGCCGACCGGACCGCCGGCGGCCGTCGTGGGGAGCGGCGCGCCGAGGGAGGCCGTGGCGGGGATCCCGGCACGGGCCCCGGGGTGGGCCGTAGTGTGCGGGGGAGAAGGAACAGTGGAATCGATTCCGGCCACTTTCGGCGCGCGTGGTGTACTCATGGCACTCGGCTTTCCGACCTGCGCGTTTCATGCAATAGCATCGCAAACCCCCAAGTCATTCTGCGCCGCTATCCATCGATCCACATCTACACGCACATGTAGATCGATGTCCAGCATTGTCACCATGGGACTTCTGGTGTCCGTGAGATGCGGCGAGAGGGTTGAAGACTAGGGGAAGTTGGCTGAAAATTGCCCCCGGTGTGCACCATTTGCGGTCGACTGGCGTCGTTTGAAAGCGCGTCATTGAGAGCGTGACGGGTACGTAATCGGTGACGGGCAGGGGCAGTTGGAGACGCCCCTGAATACGGACGCGGAACCCGAGCGTCCACATCACCGCATGCCGCACCCCTACCCCGAGTGGCGGGGAACGTGTTCCGGCGGGATCGCCGCCTGAACGCCCGCCGCCCGCCGAGAGCACGCCGAGAGAGCCCGCACGGGCCGGGCGAGGCTCGTCAGTGCCAGGACGCGCAGTGAGTACGCGAGTGATACGCGCAGCGATGCGCTCAGTGATACGCACGGTGAAGGCAGCGCCACGTAGGGTGACATCCGCGTGGTGTGTGGATTCGGCGTTCAACGGAAAGGAACGAGCGCTCATGCGCGAGATCCTCGGAAGGCGACGCAGGCTCCGGTTCGGGCGCGGCAAGCGCGGGGCGGGCACGGAGGGCATGCAGGGCCCGGCGGAAGTGCGGGCCTCGACGGAGGTACGGGAGCCGGCGGAGGCGCGGCGCGACGCGGCGCTGCTGTTCGGCACCGAGTGGGGCTGGCCGGTGCTGCCGGGCGTGGGGCTGCGGGTGGACGCGGCGGCGGCCGGTGCCGGCGACGGTGACCCGTCGCGGGAGGAGTCGGTGACGGCGGGGCCGGCCGCGGGGCCGGGCTCGGGGCCGGGCGTACGGCGCAGGGCGCCGTGGTGGGCCGGCGGGACGTCGGCCCGGGCCCGGGCGGCGCGGACGGGCGGTCTGTGGGCGGCGGTGGCCGCCGGGTCGCTGTCCGGGGCGTTGCCGGGGTCCGGGACCCGGGCCGGGTCCGGGGCCGGGTCCGGGGCCGGGTTCTTGTCCGGAGTCCTGTCCGGAGTCCTGTCCGGGGCGGCGCGGGGCGGCTCCTCGTCCGGCTCCTCGGGCTTCTCCGGCTCCTCGTCCGGCGGCGGGTCGCTGCCCGCCGTCGTGGGCTGCGCCTGTCCCGATCCCCAGTGCGTCGTGCCCGGCGCGCACCCCCTCGACCCGGGGCTGCTCGCGGCCACCACCGACGCCCGCATGATCCGCTGGTGGTGGACCCGCCGCCCCGAGGCCCCGGTCCTGCTCGCCACCGGCGGTCGCGCCCCCTGCGCGGTCAGCCTCCCGGCCGTCGCCGGCGCCCACGCGCTCGCCGCGCTCGACGCGCAGGGCATGCGGCTCGGCCCGGTCGTGGCCACGCCCACCCGCTGGGCGATCCTCGTCGCCCCGTACGGCCTCGAACGGCTCGGCGAACTGCTCCACACCAAGGACAGCGTGCCCAGCTCGCTGCGCTTCCACGGCGACGGCGGCTATCTGCCGCTGCCGCCCTCGGCCACCGGGACCGGGCAGGTGCGCTGGGAGCGCGCCCCGCTCGCGGGCTCGGCCCGGCCGTGGCTGCCGGACGTCGAGGCGGTCGTGGACGCGCTGGTCGAGGCGAGCACGAGCATGCCGGGCGGCGGCAGCCGGCTCGCGTACTGAGCGGTGGCCCGAGGGGCGGGCGTTCACCCGAACGGGTGCGGAACGGCCCGCCATCCAGCAGAAACGCGCGCGCGGCCGGCCGGGAGTCCGCCGGCCGCGGCTATCTTCGCCGGAGGATCCGTTCGGGAGGATCCGTTCCCGAGGAGCAGGTGAGCCGACGATGGGGCGCAAGAGTGGGCGCAGGACTCCGGCACGCATCAGTCCCGCGCGCCTGCGCGCCCTGGGGCTCGGCGCCGCCGTTCTGATCGCCGTGCTCGTGCCGGTCGTGGCGGCGGCGGGCCCGGCAGGCGACAGGGACGGGGGCGGAGGCGGCGACGCGAAGCCGAAGGGGCTGCTCCAGGATCTGGGCGGCCTTGACCTGGCTCCGTCCCGTACCGAGGAGACGGCGGACTCCTCCGTCACCCGCTGCGGACCCGAACTCGCCTCCCCCGACGGCGTCGAGGCGCAGACCTGTGTGGTGGCCGAGGGGCCGGACACCTGGGCGCGTACGTACTACCGCAACGCGACGGGCCAGGAGCTCGACGCCGTCCTCACCCTGATGGCGCCCGGCGGGCGGACCGTACAGGTGAGGTGCGCGATCGCGGCGCGGGACGAGCCGGGGACGTGCGAGACGCCGAGGGAGCGGGGCCGGGGCGCGGCCGAGGCGCACACGGCGGTCGCGGAGTTCGCGGGAAAGGGCGAGGACGGCAACGCACCGCTGCTGCTGCGCTCGGGAAGCAACACGGCGGAGCCGGAGAGCAGTTGAGCCGCCGAGGGGCTCCCGATGGGCAGCCGAGTGGCGGACGAATACGGAATTCGATCTTCCGGACCGCCGACCGGATCATGAACGCATCGGTGTCCGGGCATGAGAACGCCCGATCGCTGGCGACGGGGGATGCACCAGCGACCGGGCTTCAAGAACGGTAACAAGAGATTGGCCGTTCGCAAATTCGATCTCGGTTATTCGGACAGGGATTTAGCCCTTCCGAGGGCGACTTGTGGCGGACATCACCGACTGGTCGGTCTGTCAGTCACGGATACCACCCCGGGTATCAGCTGAGCGTCACCTGACGGTTGGTGAGACCGCCGCGCGCCCGGCGCTCCTCGATGCTGAGCGGAGCGTCCGAGGCGAGCGCCGCCGCGAGCCGCTCGGCGAACTCGGCGGCCGGCTTCTCGCAGTCCTCCGCCGTCATCGAGGTCGGCAGGTCCCACACCGGGACCATGAGCCCGTGTGCGCGGAACGAGCCGACGAGGCGGGTGTCGGCGCCGAGCGAGGAGGTGCCGGCGGCCTGCAGCCGGGCGAGCGCGTCGAGCAGCTGCTCCTCCGGGTGCGGCATGACCCAGCGCAGGTGGTTCTTCTCCGGCGTCTCGCACCAGTACGCGGAGTCCACGCCGGCCAGCTTCACGGTCGGGATGGCGGCGGCGTTGGCCCGCTCCAGGGAGGCGGTGACCTCGGGGTTGGAATTGTCCGCGGACTCCGGAATCCAGAATTCGAATCCCTCGTGCACGACCGGCGAGAAATCGCCGTCCGCGTCGAGCAGATCCTGAAGTCGCGGACCCTCCGCCGGTACGCGGCGGGGCGCGACCGGCGTGCCCGGCTCGGCCACCAGGGCGCGCTCCAGGGTGTCGGCGAGGTCGCGGCCGAGGTCGCCGGAGGACGAGTCGTTCTGCAGCGCGAGCAGCACGGAGCCGTCGTCGCGGCGCAGCGCCGGCCAGGCCATCGGCAGCACGGTCGCGAGCGTCACGGACGGCACGCCCTCGGGCAGCCCGGCCTTGAGGGTGAGCGGCACGGTCGCGGCGGGCACCAGCTCGCGCAGCGCGACCCAGTCGCACTCGCCCGGCAGGCCCTCGAAGGGCCGCTGGACCAGCTCGGTCCCGGCGTGCGCGGCGGCCCGCCCGTGGCACGCCTTGTAGCGGCGACCCGAACCGCAGGGGCACGGCTCGCGCGCGCCGACGACCGGGATCTCCCCGTTCGTGACCTGTGCCTGGCCGGTGCTTCCGGCCTTCGCGGGCTTCGTCTGGGGGCGCTTCTTGGCCATGGTGTGGCTTTCTCCCGATCGCGGCGGTGCTGTCTCGGGCGCGAGCCTAGCCGTCCGCGGTCCCCGGCGCGGGGAGGCCGGTGCGGCTTCCCCCGGGAGGGGTGGGGAGTCCCTGAGGCCCGGGCGGTCCGGGAGGTGCGGGCGGCCTTGGTGGTCCGGTCGGCCCGGTAGGTGCGGGAGCGAGGTGTGCGGGGCGCGCTGCTCCCCGTACACCTCGCGGACCCCGTTCGTCCTGCCCGCCTCGTACGCCTGGTACGTCATTCCAGGTCGTCGTACGCGTCGAGGAACCCGAGTCCGAGTCCGAGCCCGGAGCCGCCGCCGACCCGGGCGGCGAAGTCCTCGCCGCGGTGGCCGCCGGTGACCTGGACCCAGACGGTCACCTCGCCGGTCGCGCTGTCCCGTACGCCCCAGTCCTGGGCGAGCGCGCTGATGATGTTCAGCCCGCGGCCGCCGTGGGCGGTGACCGACGGGGTGGCCGGAACGGGACGGGTGGGACCGCCGCCGTCCGTGACCTCCACCGTGAGCCCGCCGGACCGGTCGATGCTCCAGGCCGCCCGTACATCTCCGTCGCCCATGTCCGCGCGGCCCAGCGGTCTGCCGTGCCGGCAGGCATTGCTCAGCAGTTCGGAAAGGATCAGTACCGCGTCGTCGACGACCGAATCGGCCATTCCGCTGCGGTGCAACTGCTCCCGCATCCGGTGCCGTGCCTCACCCACGCCCGCAGGGCCATGGGGTACGGCCATGCTCGACGACGTGGGCACTTCCTGTGCCACCACCAACGCCACCCCCGAGACCTCCTTTGCCCCACGCCACGTGGTGAATGCCCCAATGGCCTGGACCGGAAACCGGCCAGTACGCCTCCGGTGACGCACTCGTGACGATCGCGTACGTCCCGAACGCGCCGGGGCACACCCCGCACCCGTGTGGTGGCCGGGGCAAAAGGGACGAGAGTGTAGGAAAGCGGTCCGAGAGTTACGGTCCGGGAGTTGCGGGTTGGGAGCTGCGGGCCGGGGTCAGGCGCGGCCGAGGTGGGCGAGGACCTGCTTGGGCCGGTTGGTGATGATCGCGTCCACGCCGAGCCGTACGCACAGCTCCACGTCCTCCGGATCGTCCACGGTCCACACGTGGACCCGGTGGCCCGCCTTCTGGAGCCGCAGGATGACCGCCGGGTTGTGCCGCACGATCCGGACCGAGGGGCCGGCGATCCGCGCACCGGCCGGCAGCCCGCCGACCCGCAGCCGCGGGGTGACGAACTGGGAGAGCGAGACGGTCGGCATGCTCGGCGCGGCCTTGGCGATGCGGTACAGCGAGCGCGCCGAGAAGCTCATGATCCGTACGGCCGACTCCTCGGGCGTCGCCGGCTCGGCGAGGCCGAAGCGGCCGAGGAGCTGGAGGAGCTTCTCCTCCACCTGCCCGGCCCAGCGGGTGGGGTGCTTGGTCTCGATGGCGAGCTCGATCCGGCGGCCGGCGTCGGAGACCAGCTCCAGGAGGCGTTCGAGGGTGAGGACGGAGGTGGCCTCGGGGTCGCCCCAGTCGGGGCTCTCGCCGGACTCGTCGCGGCCCTTCCAGGTGCCGAAGTCGAGGGCGGCGAGGTCCGCGAGCTCCAGGGCGGAGACGGCGCCGCGGCCGTTGGAGGTGCGGTTGACGCGGCGGTCGTGGACACAGACGAGGTGCCCGTCGGCGGTGAGCCGGACGTCGCACTCCAGGGCGTCGGCGCCGTCCTCGATGGCCTTCACATAGGCGGCCAGGGTGTGTTCGGGGGCGTCCTCGGAGGCTCCGCGGTGGGCGACCACCTGGACGGGGAGGCGGCGGGTCGGCCGCTGCGGTGCGTGGGTCACCGCGACATGGTACGGGTGTCCGTTATAGCCCCAAGTAAACAATGGGGGTCGGACGCACAGCTCCGGCTTACAGTGGCCTGACGTGCTGTGGGAAAAGCTGTTCGCAGCACCATCGTCACCACCACCACCACGTCACCACCACCATTCCACCGCGACGGCCTGCGCAGTGAACGAGGAGAGAGCTGTGAGCACCGAGAACGAGGACGAGGGCACGGAGGTTCCGGCGGTCCCGGCGGCTCCTGCGACTCCGGCGGCTCCTGCGAACCAGGCGGAGCAGGCGGACCCGGCCGTCCCTGCGGAACCGGCCACCGCGTCGACCCCTGCGGCGCCTCCCACGCCTCCCACGCCTTCCGCGGCGACTCCCCCGCCGGCAGTGCCCGAGCCGGACACGGCCACCATGCCCGTCGCTCCCCCGGTGGTCCCCCCGGTGACTCCTCCGTCGGCTCCGGCCGCCGGCGGCTGGCCGCCCGCCCCGCCGGTGACCCCGGCGTGGGGCGCGCCGCAGGCGGCGCCCGGCCCGGAGGCCCCGCGCAAGCGCACCGGCGGCCTGGTCGCGGCGGTCCTGGTCGCGGCGCTGGTGGCCGGCGGAGTCGGCGGCGGCATCGGCTACTGGGCGGCGTCGCAGCGGGACGGCGACTCGACGGACTCGACCACGGTGTCCTCGGGCGAGGCCCCCTCCTCCTTCAAGCGCGACCCCGGCACGGTCGCGGCGGTCGCGGCGAAGGCGCTGCCCAGCGTCGTCACCATCCAGGCGAAGTCCGGCGGCGCGGAGGGCGAGGGCGGCACGGGCACCGGCTTCGTCTACGACAAGGAAGGCCACATCGTCACCAACAACCACGTGGTGGCGTCGGCGGCGGACGGCGGCACGCTGTCCGCGACCTTCTCCAACGGCAAGACGTACGACGCGGAGGTCGTCGGTCGGGCCGAGGGCTACGACGTGGCCGTCAT
The DNA here is from genome assembly GCF_040650755.1 of Streptomyces sp. NPDC048623. NCBI lineage: Bacteria > Bacillati > Actinomycetota > Actinomycetes > Kitasatosporales > Streptomycetaceae > Streptomyces > Streptomyces sp. NPDC048623. The sequence goes on along the minus strand of NZ_JBEZHV010000019.1, from coordinate 79,375 downwards.
CAAGCTGAAGAACGCGCCGTCGAACCTGACGCCGCTGCCGCTCGGGAACTCCGACCAGGTGGCGGTCGGCGACTCGACGATCGCGATCGGCGCGCCCTTCGGCCTGTCGAACACGGTCACCACGGGCATCATCAGCGCCAAGAACCGCCCGGTCGCCTCGGGCGACGGGGGCGGCGGCAAGAACTCGTACATGAGCGCCCTGCAGACCGACGCGTCGATCAACCCGGGCAACTCCGGCGGCCCGCTGCTCGACGCGAGCGGCGCGGTGATCGGCATCAACTCCGCGATCCAGTCGGCGGGCAGCGGCTTCGGCCAGTCCCAGGCGGGTTCGATCGGCCTGGGCTTCGCGATCCCGGTCAACCAGGCGAAGAACGTCGCCGAGCAGCTGATCAAGACGGGCAAGCCCGTCTACCCGGTCATCGGCGCCACGGTGAACATGCAGGACCACGGCGAGGGCGCCGTCATCGCCGACACGGGCTCCGCCGGCACCCCCTCGGTCACCCCCGACGGCCCCGCCGCCAAGGCCGGCCTGAAGCCGGGTGACGTCATCACCGCCTTCGACGACCGCCAGATCGACAGCGGCCCGACCCTGATCAGCGAGATCTGGACCCACAAGCCCGGCGACACGGTCAAGCTCACCTACGAGCGCAACGGCAAGCCGACCACGGCCACGGTCACCCTCGGCGAACGCACGGGCGACAGCTGACCTAGAGTGCCTCGCCATGGCGAGACATGACGAGACGATCCCAGACCCGCTTCCGGAACAGAAGCGGGTCTGGCCGCGTAACGCGGCCTGGGCGCTGGTGGCCGCGGGCGCGGCCTTCCTCGCGCTGAAGCTCACGGGCACGGGCGCCCCGGAGGACGAGACCGCGACATCGGCCACCCCTGCCACCCCTGCCGCTCCGGCCCCGACCACCCCGGTCGCATCGGCGCCGGCCGCGTCCCGCCCGATGATCCCGCTCGCCGAGGCCTTCCCCGCCCGCGTGCCGGACGGCTCGGGCGGCCACTTCACCAAGGTCGGCGCGGCCGTCCTCGACTCCTGCAAGGAACCCGACTCCGTCGGCCCTCGCCTCGCGGCCCTCATCGACGGCACCAAGGGCTGCGTCGGTGAGCAGGTGGCGCTCTACAAGGACGCCGAGAACAACCAGTACAACATCGCGGTCTTCACGATGAAGGACCCCGCCGACGCCGTCCACGTGGTGTCCCAGCTCTCCGTGGCCTTCGACGACTACCAGGTCGGCGCCCAGGCCCCGCCCCCCGGCTCCGGCCTCCGCACCCTCCCCCCGACCAGCGGCATGGTCCAGTCCTTCGCCGGCGTCGGCCGCTCCATGACCGTCGGCCTGGCCCAGTGGTCCGACGGCCGCACCGCCGACTTCCAGAAACTCGTCGACCAACTCGCCCCCCTCCAGAACGCCGTCACCCACCACGTCGGCACCTACGAGACCACCTCCTGACCCGCCACCCGGCCATGCCCCCGCCCTCCAGCCGGTAGGCTGTTGCCCGCCCCGCGCCAGGTGAGGCGGGGCGAGGGTGGGTTGCCCGAGCGGCCTAAGGGAACGGTCTTGAAAACCGTCGTGGCGAGAGTCACCGTGGGTTCAAATCCCACACCCACCGCTTGCAGGTCAGAGAAGCAGCAGGTCAGAGGGCGGGCCCCGAAATCCGGGGCCCGCCCTCTGCATTCCCCCTGTCTCACCCTGACTCGCCCGTATCCCGGTCCTGACCAGCGCGTGCGGGCCAGTGGCGGGCCAGGATCGGCGACTCAGCCGCCGTTGAGCCCCTGCTCGATAAGGGCGTTCGCCTTGTCCTGCTGCCCTCGCAGGATCTTGGCGTAGAACCGGAAGAGGACGGTGAGGCTGTGCCCAGCCCGCCGGGCGACTTCCACCGGATCCACACCGGAGTTGATCCACAGGGACACCCCCGCGTGCCGGAGGGAGTACGGCACATCGACGAGCGGCTTCTTCGCCTCCGTTGCCGACAGAGCCTTGAGTCGGGCGGAGTCCCAGAGTTCGCGGTATTCGGTCGACCGTACGCGCCCGCCCATGGCCGCGCGGAACAGCCGACCGTCGTCGGCCACGCCGTACCTCTCCTTGTGCTCCCGCAGCATGGCGGTCAGCACGGGCGGGATGGGCACGGACCTGGTGGCCGTTCGCGCTCGGCGCTTGAGTCCGCGCTGCTCGTACGACTTCCCGTCGTCCGTCCATCCCGATCCGACCTCGGGCCGGCTCCCGGCGAGGACCAGCTCGCCCCACCCCTCCTTGGGCAAGGTACAGTCCTCGGCGCGCAGGGCCGCGATCTCCAACGGCCGCATGGCGGCGCAGTACAGGCAGCCGAAGAACGCGGCCAGGTGGTCGCCGCGCTGGCTGAGCTGCCGGACGGCGTCGATCAGGGCGCCGGCCTGCTCCGGGTTGGGGACGTAGCGGAAGTCGACTTCGTCGTCCTTCTCCGGTGCCGACCAGTCGACGCGCCCGAGGGGGTTGGAGGTGAGGGTGCCACCGGCTGACGCGCTAGGTGGGGTTTGTCGGGCTGCGCGCGAGGCCAGCAGCGTCAATCTGCGCGCGGTTAAAGGTTCCTTCCTCATCAAGGCCCACGAACGGCGCGGGCTCGAGCAGCCTCGGCGGCGCGGCCAGGCAGCCCATGGGCCGAGGCGGCAAGTTGCCCCACACCCCACGGGACCAGCTCCACCGCCAGCCGTGAACGTGCCCAGTCCTCGTTAGTAATCGCCAGCACCAGCCCGAGGGCGAGCAGTCCGCCAGGCGCCAGTGCTGCGTCGGTCACGGAAAGTGCCGCCCATCCCAAACGATGCCGACGACACGATGTACGAGGACGACGCAGGGTTCGCTATATGGCGACGCCGGAGCGGGTGAACCCCGCAAGCGGTGACAGGTGGGGCTGAGCACTGCTCCGGGCTCTTCTTGCACCCTCATGCGCGTCAGCACAGCAAGCATGGCTTTTTTTAGCGGCGCTTCCGCCGCTTCCTGCGCTGCCCTGCTTTACCACCAGAGGCGCGCAGCTTCTGGGCTTCAAATGGTCTGCCCAGGGCGGTGAGAACCCAGGCGAGGTTGTCGGCGGAGGTCAGGGTGCGGGGGTGCTGATCGCCCAGGGTTCGGCGGCTTCTGGCATGAGTGTCCCTGAGGAGCTGCTCTGCTGCCGTGAACCGTCGAAGTTCGGCAAGGGTTTTGCCGACGTTGTTGGCGGAGGTGAGGGTGTCGGGGTGGTCCTGGCCCAGGGTGCGTCGGCGGCGTTCGAGGGTGTCCTCGTGCAAGCGGCGTGCCTCCTCGTGTTCCCCGAGATCATTCAGGATGCCTGCGAGGTTGTTGGCGGAGGTGAGGGTTTCGGGGTGGTCCTGGCCCAGGGTGCGTCGGTGACGTTCGAGGGTGTCCTCGTGCAAGCGGCGTGCCTCCTCGTGTTCCCCGAGATCATTCAGGGTGCCTGCGAGGTTGTTGGCGGAGGCGAGGGTGTCGGGGTGGTCCTGGCCCAGGGTGCGTCGGCGGCGTTCGAGGGTGTCCTCGTGCCGGCGGCGTGCTTCCTCATGATTCCCGAGCCTGCCCAGGATGCCTGCGAGGTTGTTGGCGGAGGTGAGGGTTTCGGGGTGGTCCTGGCCCAGGGTGCGTCGGCGGCGTTCGAGGGTGTCCTCGTGCAAGCGGCGTGCCTCCTCATGATTCCCGAGCCTGCCCAGGGCGCCTGCGAGGTTGTTGGCGGAGATGAGGGTTTCGGGGTGGTCCTGGCCCAGGGTGCGTCGGCGGCGTTCGAGGGTGTCCTCGTCCATGCGGCGCCCTTCCTCGTACTCCCCGAGAAGGTCCAGGGCGATGGAAAGGTCGTTGGCGGACTTGAGTGTGTCGCGGTGGTCCTCGCCCAGCGTGCGGCGCCGACGTTCAAAAGCGTCCTCGATGATGCGGCGCGCCGCCTCATACTCCCCGAGATTGATGGTGGCATGGCCGAGGTATTGCGCGATGCCGAGCGTGTGGGGGTGGTCCTCGCCCAGGGTGGTGACCCAGAGAGAGTGGAGTGTGGCGGTCAGGTCGCGGCCGACGCGGGCCTGTCCGCTCTCGCAGAGGTAGTGGGCAGCCTGGATGAGTGTTTGGTGCACTAGCGGGTGCTGGGCGGAGGTGTGCAGGCGGGCGATGAGGTGGGAGGTCAGGGCGGCCCAGGTCGGCCAGTGGACCGGGTCCACCGCGTCGCACGGCGCGATGGCGGCCAAGAGGGTGGTGACGTCGTTCTCTGCCGCGGTGGTGTCGGATTCGCTGGTGTGGTCGCGGACGATGGCCTGGGTGAGCCGGTGGATCTGGAAGGTTTCGTGGTCGACGCGGGCCAGGCCGGAGCGGGACAGGTGCTGGAGTGCGGTCTGGGGCCACATGAAGTCGTCGGGGTCGACGGTGAGCGTGGCCAGCCGGCCGCGGGTGGTCTCCAGCCAGGCGGTGGGGACGGGGTCAGGGCCCAGGAACGCGGCCAGGCGGAGTAGTTCGGCGTCCCGGGGGTGGTTCTCGGTCAGGCGGGTGGTGGCGATGTCGACGGTGGCTGCCAGGTGGGCGGGGTAGCCGGGCGGACCGCCGTTGGCCATGAGCTGCGCGGTCTTGTCGGTGAGCAGCTGGCGGTAGCGGTCCGGGGTCATGCCGGTGGTGATGACGCCAGCGGCCTGGGCCAGGGCCAGGGGAAGGTCGCCGAGGTCGGCGGCGAGGGTGTCGGCCTGCTGTGCGGGGATGTCGGGGATGCGGGTCGCCAGGTAGGCGACGGAGTCGCTGCGGGAGAACACATCCAGGCCGTGGCTGGGGACGAGGTCCTTCCAGCCGGAGTTGCGGGAGGTAATCAGTACGTGGCCGGGGCCGGCGGGCAGCAGGTTCTCGAAGTCGTCGGGGTCGTCGGCGTTGTCCAGGACGATCAGCCAGCGCTCCCGGGTGCGCAGGTGGTCGAGCAGGGTGCGGGTCGTGTGGTCGGTGCCCGCCCCGGGGGCGGCGATGCCCAGGCGTGCGGCCAGTTCGGTGTAGTGGGCGGGGATCTGGTCGGCCTGTTCGGCGTCGATCCACCACACAGTGTCGTACTGGCTGGCAAAGCGATGGGCGTATTCCAGGGCGAGCTGGGTCTTGCCGATCCCGCCCAGGCCGTGAAGGGCCTGCACCACCGTCTGCCGACCGCCCAGCAGCTCCTCCCGCACCCGCGTCATCGCCGTCTCGCGGCCGGTGAAGTGCGGATTGCGGCGCGGCACGTTCCACACCCCCGGCACGCCGGCGCCGCCGGGCAGTCGCGGACGCCCGCCGCCCGCGTCCTTGCCTGCCGCCGCTTTTGCCATGCCGGGGAACGGCGGAGGTGCGAGCGGGCCGGTGGGGCCGTCGACTGCCTCCCGCAGTGCAGTAATCGCGTCCTGCTCGTCCAGCCCGTGCAGATCCCTGCGGATCACCGCAGCCAGGATGTCGGGGACATCGCCGACATGGAGGGGCTCGACCGTCAACGGCACGAGCCGCCGCCGACGCCCGACGACGGACGTCCACTCCTCACGCGTCCAGCGCGCAGAATCGAAATAGTTGTTGGAGAACAGCGCCACCACGGCAGTGGCGCGCTCCAGGGCCTGGTCCATCCGCTCGACGAAGTTGTCACCGGTGCGCCAGTCCCACACGTCCAGCTCCACGCGGTGACCGGCCTCCCGCAGATGCCAGGCCACCCACTCCGCCCAGGCCCGGTCTGCTCCGGCATAACTGACGAACACCGACTCCGCTGCCCCCGACATGGCCTGTCCCCCTCCCGCGCGCCCCCGCCCCGCGCCCGCCGCAGATAGTCCACCCATGATCCGGCATATACGGTGGGCCCAGGGCGTGAATCCAGAAACCCGGTCACAAGGGGGCAGCATGGTACGGGCACCGAAGAGCATCGACGTCAAGCTCAACCTGCACGTGGTGGAGATCTCCGGCACCTGGGAGCCCAACGACACTGAACGGCGCGCCGCCTGGGAGCTCTACGTCGAGCTGGTCACCCGCGTCTCCGTCGTGCCGCTACGAGCCGACGAAGGGCTGCTGCGCGAAGCACTGAGCAGCCTCTACTCCCTGTTCACCACCACCCGGGACGTGCTGCGCACGTACGGCCCGGAGGTCGCCGAGCCCAAGAAGAACAGTCAGTACAACTTCGGCTACCTCTCCGTGGCCATGCTCAACTACAGCATCCGCCCCCTGCTTGCCACCTGGCACCCCGCCCTGGAGGACTGGGAGAACCACCGCCCCGCCGACCGCTCCCGCCGCGACCACGAACAGGCATGGCCCCACGCCGGCGAACTGCGAGCCGCCCTGAGGGAGACGCGCGGAGCTCTGACCGCCTACGCCGACCTCCTCGCCAGCGCCTGCGGCGTCCCCAACCTCCTCGAAGCCGTACCAGCCGAAACCCCGTAGACGCGGAGCACCGCCTCATCACGTAATGGAGCGTGCCGTTCTGCGCGCGGGCCAGGCTGAGCCGGGTGACGGCGCTCAGCAGGGCACCACCGGTCAGGCGGGTGGCCAGAGCCTTGGCCACGGGTGGGGAAGCGGTGTCGGGCAGATGGCCGGCGCAGGTGGTGACCGGGAACGGCTCCGGCGCCAGCAAGGTAAGCGCGGACAGCAGGGCGGCCGCGCCGGGGTGGTCGGCGGCCAGGCGGGTGGTGGTGAGGCGGACCTGGGCGGCCAGGGAGACCGGATAGCCGTCCGGGCGGCCCTGGGTCAGGACCTCGGCGGTGCTGCGCGCGAGTTCGGCGATCAGGTCGGTGCCGGACAGGCCGCCGGCCAGGAGGGAGGCGGCCTGGGCCAGAGCAAGCGGGAGATCGTCCAGAGTGTGGGCGATCCCGTCGGCGTCGGTGTCGTCCAAGGCGCCGCCCTGGGAGCGCAGCAGGGCGACGGACACGGTACGGGGGAGGACGTCGACGTCCAGAGGGGTGGCGTGGGTGTTCCAGCGCGGGTTGCGGGAGGTGATCAGCACATGCCCGTTGCCGCCGGGCAGATATTGGGCCAGGGCCTCGGGGTCCTCGGCATTGTCGAAGATGAGCAGCCAGCGTGACCGGGTGCGCAACTCACCCACCAGCGCGGCTACCGCCTCCGCGGCAGGTGTGTCGGCGGGTGTGGCACCGGTGCGGGCGGCGAGCTGGGGCAGCTGGTCGGGGATGAGGGCCGGATCCTCGGCCGCGATCCACCAGGCAGTTCGTACTCGCCGGCGAAACGATGCGCGTACTCGATGGCGAGCTGGGTCTTGCCCACCCCACCCCGGCCGTACAGCGCCTGCACGGCCACCCGGCTGCCTGCCGCCAACTCCTGACGCAATTGGACCAGCAGGTTGTCGCGGCCGGTGAAGGACGCATTGCCGGATCGCTGGCGCCTCCACCTCGGCGACACGAACCGGAGTGATCTTCTCCTTCATCGCCAGAACAGCCGTCCACTCCGGCGTGGTGAACCGCTCCAGTTCGAAGTAGGCCGGGGAGAACAGCGCCAGAAACCGGCCCCGCTCCAACGCGGCGTTCATCTTCAGGACGAAGTTGTCCCCCGAGCCCCAGTCCCAGTAGTCCAGCTCAACCTGGTGTCCGGCGTCGGCCAGCTGCCAGGTGACCCACTCCGCTCACGCCCGATCCGCACCCGCATGACTGACGAACCACACCTCGCCAGGCACCGCACTGCTGCTCATCCCGACCCCCGCAACACGCCAAACCGGACACCGAGGCTAGGACCCCTGACCCGAACCGCACACCCTTCAGCCACACCCCCAGACCCTTGATGCCCGCCCCCACCCGAGCGCCGAACTCGTGTGACATTCGTTGGCCCTTCGGAGTACTGCGGGCCATGCGTGGGCCAGCGTGTGGGAGGCAGGGGCTCGTGGGCGGGAAAACCCCAGCTCAGCGCGGTGTCGCATGGCGAGATCGCGGCGGCCTTGAAAACCGTCGAGGCAGCGATGTCTCCGTGGGTTCAAATCCCACACCCACCGCGCGACACGAACGGCCCCTGCCCGGGACATCCGGGCAGGGGCCGTTCTGTTGCCGACTCCGGTGTCACTGGCTGCTGTTGGAGTCCGGCAGGTCTACTCCGCGGGGTTCTCCGGGGACCGAGTCGCCGCGGGGGTTCGCGCCGCGGGGGTTCGTGCCGTGATCGAGGCTGCCGAGGTCAGGGTCGCGTGGATCTCGGGGGATGGGAGGCCGGTGGTCAGGGCGGCGTCGGTGAGGGCGGCGAGGAGGGGCGGGGGGTTCGGGGACTCGTAGGCGCGGCAGGCCGCCCAGAACAGGCGGGTGTTGCGCTGGCCGCGGGGGGACGCGAGGACGAAGTCGACCAGGGATTTCGGGGATGCGGGCGCCGTACGGCCCGGAGGGGGGTCCGCGCGGCGGGGCGGTGGGGGCGCCGTCAGGGCCAGGAGGGTCGGCGGGCACGGGGCCGGGGAGAGGTGGGCCGTGCCCGGGGCCAGGCGGTAGGTGCCGCGCGGGGTCGTCGAGCCCGGGCCGACCAGGTAGCCGCCGGCGCCGCGGATGTCGACGCCGGGCGCGAGGCGGCTCGCCGAGTTCGGGACCACCGTGTCGGGCGGGCCCGTCAGCCAGAGGTGGCGGCCGCCGGAGGGTGTGAGGACCGTGACCGTGGGCGGCACCGTGAAGCCGTGCCGCCGGGCCAGCGCGTCGAGCGCCGCCACCCCGTCCGGCCCGCCCTCCCGTACGTCGAGGTCCACGCCGATCAGCCGGTGCGGCGCCCGCCCGCACGCGATCCCGTACCCCGTGGCCCAGGGTGCCGCCGCGAACAGGGCCCGTACCGCCGCCGGATCCGTCGTCGCGTCGTACACCCCGTGCCCCGGCCGCCCGCACTCGCCCCGGCAGGGCACCGGCCGCCGTTCGCCCCGGTGCGGCGAGCGGAGCGCGGGGAGCTTGGTGCGGGACAGGGGGATGACGGGGAGCCCGCGCTCCGCCGCCGTCAGGGCGTGCGCGAGGGCCAGGGCGGCGGTCTGCCGGGCAGAAGCGGCCATGGCTTCATTTTCGTACGCAAGTTCGAAAATGGGAAGAGGGGGAAGGCGCGTACGCCGAGGGGGTTTATCGACTTGTCCTCACGCTTGCGAGGGAATCGACCACTCCGAGGTGGTTCGCCGGGGATTCGGTGGGCAACTCTGGTCTCGCGACGTCGAGCACCACGACCGGGGCGGTCGGCCAACTTCCCTGGTCACAGCAGTAGTTGAGGCAGTTCCGTTGACGCAGTCCAGTTCCTGGAGGAACACACATGGCAAGCATCCGTACCGCCCGCGTTCTCGCCGCTGTCGCCGCCCTGCCCCTCGCCGCCGCGCTGTTCGCGGGGGTCGCGCAGGCCGACAACGGTGGATTCGCGAACGACGGATCGAATGCGAGCGTCGCCACGATCATCGGCAGCGGTGTCGCCGGCAACAACAGTGGCAACTCCACCACCACCCAGCAGGTGGCGACCGGCTCCGGCGCCTCCAACCAGAACAACACCGCGAGCGTGAACGGCTCCGCCCTCACCCACATCGACCAGGACAACGCGGTGGTCAACTTCTTCCCGTGGTGGTGACCGGCCCGACGGGGGAGTGCACGGGGGGGGAGTGCACAGGGGGTGAACGGCGGCCCGCCCGGCGGTACTTCGGTACCGCCGGGCGGGCCGTGCTCATGTTCCGGAGTCGTTGCCGAGCCGTTCCCCCCTCCCCCAGTTCCCGTTCCCGTTCCCGTTCCCGTTCCTCCGGGCCTTCCCGTTCTTCGAAGCCTTCCTTGACAGCAGACGCGCCTCTGACTGAATCTGACGGACAGTCAGGAATCTCAACGAGAGGCCCGTCGCCGTGCACCTCGCCCCGACCGAACGGCAGCTACGGCTGCGCGCCGAGCTCCGCGCGTACTTCCGCGACCTGATGCCCGACGGCCCCCCGCCCGCCGCCGACGCCGCCACCGCCGACACCACCGCCCAGCGCGCCCTGCTGCGCCGCATCGGCGCCGACGGGTGGCTCGGGCTCGGCTGGCCCGAGGAGTACGGCGGCCAGGGCCGCGGGCCCGACGAGCAGTTCGTCTTCTTCGACGAGGCCTATCGGGCCGGCGCCCCCGTCTCCATGGTCACCCTCAACACCGTCGGCCCCACCCTCATGAAGTACGGCACCGCCGAGCAGAAGGCTGCCCTCCTCCCCCGCATCCTGCGCGGCGAGACCGTCTTCGCCATCGGCTACAGCGAACCCGAGGCCGGCACCGACCTCGCCTCGCTCAGGACCAGGGCCACCAGGGACGGCGACTCCTGGCTCGTCGACGGGCAGAAGATCTTCACCTCCAACGCCCAGAACGCCGACTGGATCTGGCTCGCCTGCCGCACCGCGCCCCACCCCGAGACCCCGCGCCACCGGGGCATCTCGATCATCCTGGTCCCCACCGACGCGCCCGGCTTCTCCTGGACGCCCCTCCACACCGTCGGCGGCCTCACCACCACCGCCACCTACTACGACTCCGTCCGCGTCCCCGCCGGCAACCTCGTCGGGCCCGAGAACGGCGGCTGGGGCCTCATCACCAATCAGCTCAACCACGAACGGGTCGCCCTCGCCGCCATCGGCATGCAGGCCGAGGACTTCTACGAGGCCGCCCTCCGCACCGCCCGCACCCCCGATCCCGACACCGGCCGGCGCCGGATCGACGAGCCCTGGGTACGGCTCCGGGCCGCCGAGGCGTACGCCCGGCTCGCCGCGACCCGGCTGCTCAACTGGCGCCTGGTCGCGGACGTGGGGGCCGGGCGGCTCGCGCCCGGCGACGCGAGCGGCGTGAAGTTCGCCGGCACCGAGTCCGCCGTCGAGGTCTACCGCATGTGCCAGGAGATCGCCGGTCCCGCCGCGCTCGTCCGCGACGGCTCGCCGGGCGCCTTCGACGGCGGCGAGCTCGAACGCATGAACCGCGCCGCCCAGATCAACACCTTCGGGGGAGGAGTGAGCGAGGTGCAGCGCGAGATCGTCGCCACGATGCGGCTCGGGATGAAGGGGAGGGGGCGGAGATGAGCACCGACGACTCCGACGCGCTGTACGAGGCGCTCAAGGGCTTCGAAGGGCGCCCCACCTCCTCCGCCTCCGTCGGCAGGGACCCCGTCAACGAGCCCATGATCCGGCACTGGTGCGAGGCCATGGGGGACACCCATCCGGCGTACGCGGGGCCCGACGCCATCGCGCCCCCCACCATGCTCCAGGCGTGGACCCTGGGCGGGCTTTCCGGACATCCCGCCGACTCCGCCGACTCTGCCGACTCCGCCGACTCCGCCGACGGAACCCGCCGCTCCTCCGCGTACGAGGAGCTGTCGGCCCTCCTCGACTCCGCCGGCTGCACCTCGATCGTCGCCACCGACTGCGAGCAGGAGTACGTCCGTCCCCTCCGCCCCGGCGACACCGTCACCTTCGACGCCGTCATCGAGTCCGTCTCGCCACGCAAGACCACCAGGCTCGGCACCGGGCACTTCATCACCACCCGCATGGAGATCCGCGCCGACGGCGAACTCGCCGGCACCCACCGCTTCCGCGTCCTCAAGTACGCCCCCGCCGCCAAGACGGCAGAAGCGCGCCAAGGGGACCCCAAGCCCCTCCGGCCCCGGCCCGTCGTCAACCGCGACAACGCCGGCTTCTGGGCGGGCGTCGCCGAACACCGCCTCCTCGTCCAGCGCTGCGCCGAGTGCGCGACCCTCCGCTTCCCCTGGCTGCCCGGCTGCAACGCCTGCGGCTCGCGCACCTGGGACACCGTCGAGGCGAGCGGCGCGGGCACCGTCTACTCGTACGTCGTCATGCACCACCCGCCCTTCCCCGCCTTCGCCCCTCCCTACGCGGTCGGGCTGATCGAACTCGCCGAGGGCGTACGGATGATCGGCAACGTCGTCGGCGTCCCGTACGACAAGGTCCGCATCGGGATGCCGGTCCGGCTGGAGTTCCAGCGGGTGGACGACGACCTCGAACTGCCCATGTGGCGAGCGGGAGTGGAGGACTGACATGGACTTCGAACCCACCGAGGAGCAGGCGGCCGCCCGCGACCTCGCCGCCCGCCTCTTCGGCGACCTCAGCACCCACGAGCGGCTCAGGGCCGCCGGCACCGGCACGGACGCCGAGCTGTGGAAGGCGCTGTGCGCGGCCGGTCTCGTCGAGGCCGTCGAGGAGACCGGACTGCTCGGTCTGGTACTGCTCGCCGAGGAGCAGGGGCGTACGACGGCGCAGGTGCCGTTCACGGCGAGCGCGGTGTACGGGCTGCTCGCCGTCGCCCGGCACGGTACGGACGAGCAGCGCGCCCGGCTGCTGCCCGGGCTGCGGGACGGTACGACGGTGGTGACCGGGGCACTGCTCCACGGCGGGTGGATCCCCTGGCTGCGGGACGCCACCCACGTCCTCGTGGCGGACGAGACGAAGGCCCTCCACCTCGTCCCCGTCGATCCGGACGCCGTCGAGCCCGTCGAACTCACCGCGCCCTGGTCCGCCGGGCATACGGCTCTCCTCCCCGCCTCCGGGGAGCGGATCGGCGGCCCCGGACCGTACGCGTACGAGGACGTGCTCACCGCCGCCCGGATCGCGTTCGCCGGGCTCCAGGCGGGGGTCTGCGCCGGGTCGCTGGCGCGCGCGGTCGCGTACACCTCCGTCCGCGAGCAGTTCGGGCGCCCGCTCTCCTCGAACCAGGCGGTCCAACTCCGCGCCGCCGACGCCCACATGGACACCGAGGCGATCCGGGTCACGGCGTACGAGGCGGCCTGGCGGTACGACCAGGGCCTGCCGGTCGCCGAGCACGCGCTGACCGCCGCGTGGTGGGCCTCCGAGGCGGGCAAGCGGGTCGTGCACGCCGGACAGCATCTGCACGGCGGGACGGGGGCGGACCTCGACCACCCCGTGCACCGGCACTTCCTCTGGGGGCGGCAGCTCGACGCGTACCTCGGCTGCGGCACCGAACTCCTCGCCGAACTCGGTGACGTGATCGCCGAGGGAAAGGGAGAAGCGCGATGACACCCGGTGACGAGCTGGAGCCGCTCGCGATCCCCATCACCCGCACCCTGATCGTCGCCGGGGCCATCGCCTCCCGCGACTACCAGGACGTGCACCACGATGCCGAACGGGCCAGGGAGAAGGGCTCCCCGGACATCTTCATGAACATCCTCACCACCAACGGCCTGGTCGGCCGCTACGTCACCGACCGCCTCGGCCCGACCGCCGTCCTCCGCAAGGTCGCGATCCGGCTCGGAGCCCCCAACTACCCCGGCGACACGATGACGTTGACCGGGACGGTCACGGAGGTCGCGACGGACGACGACGGCACCACGGTGCACCTGAAGGTCGTCGGCGCCAACGGCCTCGGCCACCACGTCACCGGAACCGTCGTCGCGGAGATTCCCGTCGAGATTCCGGTCGAGATTCCGGCGGAGATTCCGGTGGAGGTCCCCCGATGAGCCTCCGCTCCCCCGACGCGCTCGGCGGCCGCGCCGCCCTCGCCGGCATCGGTGCCACCGAGTTCTCCAAGGACTCCGGCCGCAGCGAGCTCACCCTCGCCGTGGAGGCCGTGCACGCCGCCCTCGACGACGCCGGGCTCGTCCCCGCCGACGTCGACGGCCTGGTCACCTTCACCATGGACACCAGCCCCGAGATCACCGTCGCCCAGGCGGCCGGCATCGGCGAGCTGTCCTTCTTCTCCCGCGTCCACTACGGCGGCGGCGCCGCCTGCGCCACCGTCCAGCAGGCCGCGCTCGCCGTGGCCACCGGGATCGCCGAAGTCGTCGTCTGCTACCGGGCGTTCAACGAACGCTCCGGCCGCCGCTTCGGCTCCGGCGTGCAGCGACGCGAGCCGTCCGCCGAGGGCGCGGCGCTCGGCTGGCAGCTGCCGTTCGGGCTGCTCACCCCGGCCTCCTGGGTCGCCATGATTGCCCAGCGCTACCTCCACACGTACGGGCTCACGCCGGAGGCCTTCGGGCATGTCGCCGTGACCGACCGCCGCCACGCCGCGACGAACCCCGCCGCCTACTTCCACGGCAAGCCGATCAGCCTCGCCGACCACGCCGCCTCCCGCTGGATCGCCGAGCCGCTGCGGCTGCTCGACTGCTGCCAGGAGACCGACGGAGGGCAGGCGCTCGTCGTCACCTCCACCGAGCGGGCCCGCGACCTGCGCCGCCCGCCGGCCGTGATCGTGGCCGCCGCGCAGGGCGCCGGGCGCAACCAGGAGGCGATGACCAGCTTCTACCGGGACGGGCTCACCGGCCTGCCGGAGATGGGTGTCGTCGCCCGGCAGCTCTGGCGCACCTCCGGGCTCGCGCCCGGCGACATCGACGTCGGCATCCTCTACGACCACTTCACCCCCTTCGTGCTGATGCAGCTGGAGGAGTTCGGCTTCTGCGCGCCGGGCGAGGCGGCCGCCTTCGTGGCGGCGGACGCGCTGCCCCTGAACACCCACGGCGGGCAGCTCGGCGAGGCGTATCTGCACGGGATGAACGGCATCGCCGAGGCCGTCCGGCAGGTGCGTGGCAGCTCCGTGAACCAGGTCCCCGGCGCGGCCCGGACGCTGGTGACGGCCGGCACCGGGGTTCCGACGTCCGGGTTGATCCTGGGCGCGGACGGCTGACGCGACCGCCCCAGCGGTGGCCGCGTGCGGCGGGGCGCCTTTCACTCGCGCCATGACTGCCAGAAGTGCCCTGAGGAACGCCCTGCCGCTGCCGCGCGCGGCCCGCCTGCCGCTCCGTTCCCGGCTCCGTTCCCGGCTGCGTTCCCCGTTCCGTACCCGGCTCCGTACCCCGCTCCGCACGTGGCTCCGCCCCTGCCCCGTCCGCACCACCGCCGTGGCCCTCATGGCGTCCGCCGCCCTCCTTGCCGCGCCCGCCCACGGCACCCCCGCGCGGCACGACATCGGCGCACCTCGTTCCTTCGCCCCCCGCTACTTCGCCGGCCGGGCCTTCGACACCTGCGAGGCGCCGTCGCTCGCCGTGATGCGGGCGTGGCGCTCCTCCCCGTACCGCGCCGTCGGGGTGTACTTCGGCGGCCGCGGCCGCGGGTGCCCGCTCCAGCGCGAGCTCAGCGCGGGCTGGGTGGCGCAGGTGCACGCGCAGGGCTGGCGGATGCTGCCGCTGTTCGTCGGCTCGCAGCCGCCGTGCGTGCTCGCCGAGGCCAAGCGGCGGTACGCGATCGGGCGCGGCCCCTGGAGCCAGGGCACCCGGGAGGGCGGGGAGGCGGTGCGGGCGGCCCGAGGGTTCGGCTTCGCGGCCGGCAGCCCGCTCTACCTGGACATCGAGGCGTACCGTACGGACGACGCCGACTGCGCCGCCACCACCCTGCGCTTCGTCCGGGCGTGGAACCGCGAGGTGCGGCGGCTCGGCTATCTGCCCGGCTTCTACAGCAGCGCCGGGACCGGCGTCCGGCTGCTGGAGCGGGCCCGGCGGGCGGGCACGAAGGACCTGCCGTCGGTGGTCTGGTTCGCGCGCTGGCGGGGCGGGCCCGCGCTCGACACGGAGCGCGAGCTGGCGGCGCCGGCCTGGCAGCCGCACGGCCGGATCCACCAGTACGCGGGCAATGTCACCGAGTCGTACGGCGGGCGGCGGATGCGCGTCGACAGCAGCCTCGTCGACGCGCCGGTCGCCCGCGTCACGCCCTGAGTACCGGGGAGGCCGCCCGGAGGGGTTCGCCCCAAGTCCGCCCCCGAGCCCCTTACGGGAACCCCGGCGGGCCCCGAGACCCGGCGGACCCCGAGACCGGGCGGACCCCGAGATTCCCCGGCCGGGGCTCCACCCAGAGGAGGTCCAGCCATCCCCACCCCTACAACCTGAGGGGGAGTGCGGGTCGGGACCTGGGGCCGATCCCCGGGCGGGGACCCGCTCATAGCGTGGAACCATGACTCCGCCGCCTTCTGGCCCCGTCTGCGCAGGCGCCTCCACGGCCGCCGGCCGCCGGCCCGCCACCGTACCCGCGCCGTACGCCGCGTACCCGTCGTTCACCTCGTACGTCCGGGCCCGCGGCCCCGTCCTCCTGCGCACCGCGCGCTCGCTGACCGCGAACGCCTCGGACGCGGAGGACCTGCTCCAGACGGCGCTCGCCAAGACCTTCGTCGCCTGGGAGCGCATCGAGGACCACCGCGCCCTGGACGGCTACGTCCGGCGGGCGCTCCTGAACACCCGTACCTCGCAGTGGCGCAAGCGCAAGGTCGACGAGTACGCGTGCGGCGACGAGCTGCCGGAGCCGGCCGGGGTGCCCGCGCCGGACCCGGCCGAGCGGCAGGTCCTGCACGACGCGATGTGGCGGGCGGTGATGAAGCTCCCGGACCGCCAGCGGGCGATGGTCGTCCTCAGGTACTACGAGGACCTGAGCGAGGCGCAGACCGCCGAGGTGCTCGGGGTCTCGGTCGGCACGGTCAAGAGCGCCGTCTCGCGCGCGCTCGGCAAACTCCGGGAGGACCCGGAACTCTCCCCGGTACGGTGACCCGGATCACCTTGCCACGCCGGTCCCGGTGGGCATGGGTGGCGTTACCCTCAGTTACGCCAGTAATCACTGGCGATTTCAGTACTCTCGGGTAGTGACATACCGCGCGGTACGGGCGCAGAATCTGGGCACCACTTTTCTGCCACGTAGCGCCCACCGGGAGGACGCCGTGCTGAGCACCATGCAGGACGTACCACTGACCGTGACCCGCATCCTGGAACACGGGACGAGGATCCACGGGAAGTCCGTCATCACCACCTGGACCGGGGAGGCGGAGCCGCAGCGCCGCACCTTCGCCGAGACAGGGGCCCGAGTCGGGCAGCTGGCCAACGCCCTGCGCGACGAACTCGGTGTGACCGCCGACGAGCGGGTCGCCACCCTCATGTGGAACAACGCCGAGCACGTCGAGGCGTACTTCGCGATCCCCGCCATGGGCGCGATCGTCCACACGCTCAACCTGCGTCTGCCGGCCGAGCAGCTCGTGTACATCGTCAACCACGCCGCCGACCGCGTGATCCTCGTCAACGGCTCGCTGCTGCCGATCCTCGCCCCGCTGCTCCCGCAGCTCCCGACCGTCGAGCACATCGTCGTGACCGGCCCCGGCGACCGTTCCGTCCTGGACGGCGCGGCGCCGCGCGTGCACGACTACGAGGAGCTGATCGCCGGCCGCCCGACCACGTACGCCTGGCCGGAACTCGACGAGCGCAGCGCCGCCGCCATGTGCTACACCTCCGGCACCACCGGCGACCCCAAGGGCGTCGTCTACTCCCACCGCTCCATCTACCTGCACTCCATGCAGGTCAACATGACCGAGTCGATGGGCCTGAACGACAAGGACACGACCCTGGTCGTGGTCCCGCAGTTCCACGTCCTCTCCTGGGGTCTGCCGCACGCCGCCTTCATGAGCGGCATCAACATGCTGATGCCGGACCGCTTCCTCCAGCCGGCCCCGCTCGCCGAGATGATCGAGCGCGAGAAGCCGACCCACGCCGCGGCCGTCCCCACCATCTGGCAGGGCCTGCTCGCCGAGGTCACGGCCAACCCCCGCGACATCAGCTCGATGGCCCACGTCACCATCGGCGGCGCCGCCTGTCCGCCCTCCCTCATGGAGGCGTACGACAAGCTGGGCGTCCGGCTCTGCCACGCCTGGGGCATGACGGAGACCTCCCCGCTCGGCACCATGGCCCACCCGCCGGCCGGGCTCACCCCGGAGGAGGAGTGGCCCTACCGCGTCACGCAGGGCCGCTTCCCGGCCGGCGTCGAGGCGCGGCTTGTCGGCCCCGGCGGCGAGATCCTGCCCTGGGACGGCGAGTCGGCGGGCGAGCTGGAGGTCCGCGGCAACTGGATCGCCGGCGCCTACTACGGCGGCGCGGACGGCGAGCCCTTCCGTCCCGAGGACAAGTTCAGCGCGGACGGCTGGCTCAAGACGGGCGACGTCGGCGTCATCAGCTCCGACGGCTTCCTCACCCTCACCGACCGCGCCAAGGACGTCATCAAGTCCGGCGGCGAGTGGATCTCCTCCGTCGAGCTGGAGAACGCCCTCATGGGCCACCCGGCCGTCGCCGAGGCCGCCGTCGTCGCCGTCCCGGACGAGAAGTGGGGCGAGCGCCCGCTCGCGACCGTCGTCCTCAAGGAGGGCGCCGAGGCCGGCTACGAGGAGCTGAAGGCATTCCTCGCCGCCGAGGGCGGCATCGCGAAGTGGCAGCTCCCGGAGCGCTGGGCGATCGTGCCGGCGGTCCCGAAGACGAGCGTCGGCAAGTTCGACAAGAAGGTGATCCGCAAGCAGTACGCGGACGGCGACCTGGACGTCACGCAGCTCTAGCGGAGCGCTGGACCGGGATCGGCACCGACCGGCTCCCCCTGGGGGGCTAGTTGGTGCCGATCTTCGCGAGCAGGTCCACGATCCGGGCCTGCACCTCGTCGCTCGTCGAGCGCTCGGCGAGGAACAGCACCGTCTCACCCGAGGACAGCCTCGGCAGCTCGGTCTCGTCCAGGTCGGTCGAGGTGTAGACGACCAGCGGCGTGCGGTTCAACTGCCCGTTCGCGCGCAGCCAGTCGATGATCCCGGCCCGGCGGCGGCGCACCTGCATCAGGTCCATCACCACCAGGTTCGGGCGCGTCTGCTGGGCCAGCGCGACCGCCTCGGTGTCGGTCGCCGCCCGCGCCACCTGCATCCCGCGCCGTTCGAGCGTCGCCGCGAGCGCCTGCGCGATGTCCTCGTGCTCCTCGATGACGAGGACCCGGGAGGGGTGCTGTTCGCTGTCCCGGGGCGCCAGCGCCTTGAGCAGGACGGCCGGATCGGCGCCGTACGCCGCCTCCCGCGTCGCCTGCCCGAGGCCGGCCGCGAGCAGCACCGGCACCTCGGCCGCCACGGCGGCCTGCCGCAGCGACTGGAGCGCGGTCCGGGTGATCGGGCCGGTCAGCGGGTCGACGAAGAGCGCGGCCGGGAAGGCGGCGATCTGCGCGTCGACCTCCTCGCGGGAATGCACGATCACCGGCCGGTAGCCGCGGTCGCTCAGCGCCTGCTGGGTGGACACGTCGGGCGCGGGCCAGACGAGCAGCCGGCGCGGGTTGTCCAGCGGCTCCGGTGGCAGTTCGTCGTCGACCGGCTGCGGCAGCGGCTGGTTCGACACCTCCACCGCCCCGCCGGGACCGTCCAGCGGCTCCGGCCCCTCCGCCGAGCCCTCGGCGGGCGCCTCTATGGCGTACGCACGCCCCTCGGGCGCCGGAGCGGGAGCCGGGACGGCCGGGACCGGAATCGGTGCCGGAGCCGGCGGTACGGGAGATGCGGGTACGGGCGAGGGGACGGGTACGGGGACGGGCGAGGGTACGGGGGCCTCCACCGGCGGGTGGGCCTTCGCGGCGGGCGCCTCGGGGGCGGCCTCCTGACGGCCCTCCGCCGCCGGATTGCCGAGCTTGCGGCGGCGGCCCGAGGGCGTGGCACCGGGCGGCGTGGCACCGGGCGGCGTGGCGGCGGTGGGCAGCGGGGTGGCGGCGGGCGCAGGAGCCGAAGCCGGAACGGGCGTCGGCGTCGGCGTCGGAGCCGCCGGCTGGACGAACGGCACGCCCTGGCCGAGCGTCCGCACGCTGAAGGCCCGTCCCTGGGTCCCGCCGTCGCGCGGGGCGGGCGCGGTCGGGACCTCGGGCGGCAGCGGTACGGAGCCGGTGCCGGTGCCGGTGCCGTTCGCGGCGGGCGGCGCGGGCAGCGGGTGGGGCTGCGGCGGGGTGTGGTCGTCCTCCGGGAGCGTCCGTACGGGCGCGTGCGCCTCGTACGTCTCGTGCGCCCCCTCGGCGCGGTCCGCGTCGGCGGGCGGCAGCGCGAACGGCGTGCGCGGCCCGGCCTCGGCCGCCGCGGCCCGCTCCTGCGCGGCGGCGAGCGCCCGGCGGCGGCGGCCGGTGGGCTGCTCGGCCGGCTGCTCAGCCGGGTGTTCGGGCGTGGAGGCGACGGCGGGCAGCGCGAGTGCGGGCGAGGGAGCCTGGGCTTGCGCCTGGGCCTGGGCGGCGGGGGCCTCGACCGGGACGCCCTGCGGCGGCACGGCGGCCCCGAGCGCCGGGCGCCCCTGCGCGCTCTCGGCGGAGGTGAGCACGGCGCCCTCGGCGGGGCGGCCGCGCCGCCGGCCGGTACCGGACGCGGCGGCGACGGGGCCGGCGGCCGGGGCGCTCTGCGCGGGGATCAGCTCGGCCGGGGTGCCGGCGGCGGGCGTGTCGCCGGCGCGCCCGCGACGGCGCCCGGTCGGCCGGGGCGCCGGCGCGCCCTCGGGCGTCATCGGGCTCTCCAGGAACGCGTCCGTGGACGCCCGGCGCGCGCGCCGACGGCCGCCACTCTCCTGGGCCGGCGCGTCGGCCGCCGGGCCGGCGGCGGGCGTGAGCTGCGAGGGCAGCGCGGGAAGCTCACCGGCGACGGGAGCGGGAGCGGGAGCAGCGGGCTCGGCGGGCGCGGGTGCGGGCACGGGGGTGTGCTCCGTAACCTCCGCCGTCTCCGTCGTCTCCACGGCCTCCGCCGTCTCCGGGCGCTCGGACAGGACCGGCGGCGGGGGTACGGTGCCGCGCCCGGCGCCGAGCGGAAGCTCGACCACGTACGCGCCGCCCGTCGTCCCCGGCACCTCGTGGGTCTGCACCACACCGCCGTGCGCGGCGACGATCCCGCGGACGATCGGCTGGTGGACCGGGTCGCCGCCCGCGTACGGGCCGCGGACCTCGATCCGTACGACATCGCCGCGCTGGGCGGCGGCGACCACGATCGTCGAGTCGGTGTAGCCGCCGCCCTGCGGGGCGGCCTTGCTCTTGCCGGTGGCGTCGACGCCGGCCACGTCGGCGACGAGGTGGGAGAGCGCGGTGGTGAGCCGGTTCGCGTCGACCTCGGCCTCGATCGGCGGCGCGTGCACGGCGAACTGCGCACGGCCGGGGCCGATCAGCTCGACGGCTCCGTCGATGCCGCCGGTGACGATGCCGGAGAGGAGGACGACGTCCTTGTCGAGCTCCTCGGCGCCGGCGTCGAGCCGCTGGAAGCCGAGGACGTTGTCGATGAGGGTGGTCATCCGGGCGTAGCCGGCGGCCAGGTGGTGGAGGAGCTGGTTGGCCTCGGGCCACAGCTGTCCGGCGTCGTCGGCGGCGAGCGTGCCGAGCTCGGCACGCAGCTCCTCCAGCGGGCCGCGCAGCGACTCGCCGAGCACGGCAGCCAGCTGCTCGTGCCGGGCGGTGAGGGAGTCGACCCGCTGCTTCTGCTCGGCCAGCTCGCCCTCGTGGCGCTCCTTCTGCTGCCCGAGCTCCTCCTCGTACCGCTCCTTCTGCTGTTCGCGCTCGGTGGTCAGCTTCTCGGTGAGGTCGGCGAGCTCGGTGGCGTGCGACTCGACGAGCTGCTCGTACGGGCGGCGGTCGGTGAAGGTCATGACGGCGCCGACGAGCTGGTCCCCGTCCCGTACGGGCGCGGTGGTCAGGTCGACCGGCACCCGGTCGCCGCTCTTCGACCAGAGCACCTGTCCGCGGACCCGGTGCTTGCGCCCGGACTTGAGGGTGTCGGCGAGCGGGGACTCCTCGTACGGGAAGGGCTGCCCGTCGGCGCGCTTGGCGAGGATGAGGGGGTGCAGCTCGGCGCCGCCGAGCTCGCCGGCCCGGTAGCCGAGGATCTGCGCGAAGGCGGGGTTCACGAGGACGACCCGGCCGTCGGTGTCGGTGCCGACGACGCCCTCGGACGCGGCGCGCAGGATCATCTCGGTCTGGCGCTGGGAGCGGGCGAGTTCGGCCTCGGTGTCGAGGGTGCCGGTGAGATCGCGGACGACGAGCATGAGGAGCTCGTCTCCGGTGTAGCCGCCGGTGTAGCCGCTGGACGGGTCGTAGGCCTCGCGCCCGTCCTCGAGGCTGGCGCTGGTGACCTCGACCGGGAACTCGCCGCCGTCGGTACGGCGGGCCATCATCCGGGTCGGCCGGGTGCGGCCCCGGTCGTCGGAGCCTTCGGGGCGGCGCATCGAACCGGGGATCAGGCGCGAGTCGAAGTCCGGGAGGAGGTCGAGGAGCCCGCGCCCGACGAGGGCGGTGCCGGGCGACTCGAACATGCCGAGGGCGATGGTGTTGGCGTTGACGACGGTGCCGTTGCAGTTGACGAGCACGAGGCCGTCGGGGAGGGCGTCGAGTATGGCTGCGAGGCGAGCAGCGCCTCGGGATGGCCTGCTGCTCACGAGACGCTTCCTCCCTGAACCACCTGCAACCGCACTTGTCCGCCCATCTTGCCGTCCGGGCCGCGGCCTGTCACGGAGGGAGTCTAAGGGAGGGCGGGACTCCGCCTCTGGAGACGGGGTGGAGGTTCCGTGCCGCCACCACGGATCGCTCCCTTCCCCCCTTCCCCCGCTTCTCATCCCTTGATGTTGGGGAGGACGGGCCGGAGGTTCTCCCAGCGGTCGATCTCGCAGCCGTTGGCACGGGAGAAGCGGGCGTCGACGTGACGGCCCTGCCACGTCCCGCTGATGCGCGCGACGGCGGGGCCGCCGTACTGCTGCGTGCACAGCTGGTCGGCGGGCACGGGCGCGAAGGGGTCGGCGCCGGCCTGCGCGAGCTGGTCGAGCCGCTTGCAGGCGTTCCCGGCGGCCGGATGCGTCCCCCCGGCCGTCCCGCCCTTGTCCCCGGCCCCGGTCCTGTCCCCGCCGCACTTCAGCTCGAACGTGCCGTCGGCCTCCGGGTGCCCGCTCTTCTCGATGCTCACGGTGAGGGAGTCGTGCGCGGGCGTGGCGAGCAGGGGCAGCGGGGGCAGCGGCCCGAGCCCGAGGGCGGAGGCGGCGAGCGTGGTGAGGAGGAGCGGATGCAGCATGACGGACTCCCGTGGAGGTGCGGGCCTGCGCGTACTCCTGACTAACGCTCCGGGCTCCCTCGCGTTGCGCAACGCGGGATGCGCCGGGTGGGGGCGCGGCGGAGGGGGTGCACGGGGGTGAGGGCTTTGCCCTGGCCCCCCGGGTCCTAGTACGGTGAAAGCGATTGGTGGCACGCAGCTCATCTGTGTCATCATCTGCACGCACCACTCGCGCACGCGCGGGGTGCGAGGAGGCGTCGCCTAGTCCGGTCTATGGCGCCGCACTGCTAATGCGGTTTGGGCCTTAAAGCCCATCGAGGGTTCAAATCCCTCCGCCTCCGCCCCACCGAAGCCCCGGTCCCCAGGACCGGGGCTTCACCCGTTCCCGGCCACGCGCGGAGCCGTCCGCCGACCGCGCACCGCACCCGCATGTGACCCCGGTCTCTTTCTCGCCCTTTCCGCCCCGGAGCACCCCCCTCCACGGCTGGCCGCGCCCGCCCCCAGTCCCGTGATCGTCCGGCGTTTTCGCAGGTCACAAGGGGTGGGCCCAATGGATTTCACATGGCGGCGGCAGTCATGTAATGTTCTTCCTGTCGCCGCGAGCGGGCCGAAAGGCCGGGGAGCGGAGGCGGAAAACAAAACAAGCACTCGTAGCTTAACGGATAGAGCATCTGACTACGGATCAGAAGGTTGCAGGTTCGAATCCTGCCGAGTGCACACAGCTCAGAGGCCCCCTGGACATCGTCCAGGGGGCCTCTGACATCAGCGGGTGACATCAACGTCCCCGGCCGAACCGATCAGGCGGCGGGATTCTCCTCGGACTGCTGTCCCTCGTCCGGGTCGGCGTCGTCGAGCCCGAGGGCGTCGTCCATGCGGTCGGCGGCGGCCCGCAACGTCGTCCGCATGACGTGCGCGTGGGCTGCGGGGGACTGGAGCCATGACGGAAGACCGCTCGTGCTCGCCTGCGGGCCGGCTGGCATCATCCTCCGACGACCGCTGGTCACGGCGGTGCTCAAGGGAGGGGATCGGCTGTGGTTGTGGGTATCGCGCTGTTCGTACTGGGACTGGCAGGCGTGGCGTGGGGGGCGATGTTCCTCTTCAACGTGCGGGGCGCGGCGGACAAGGCCGCGGCACGGCGCAACGCCGTCAGGGCTGTGACCGCAGCGCGGACGCTGAATATAGGGCTCACGGAGCCATCGCGATTCGGTGCCTGGTTCTTTCGGCTCATGGGCGGCATCGCTCTTCTCAGCTCGCCCGTGCTCGCGCTTGCCGGCCTCGTCATCGCCACGCTCGAGTGACAGCTTGATCTGTAAGTGACCGACAGACGCCCGCTCCTACAAGGCAGGGAAGGCGGCGTGGAAGTGGCCGCCGGCGTGGCGAGGCGGGGAATCGGTTGGCCGGGGATCACGGGCCGCCGGCGCGGCTGGTGACCGTCGTGCCGTACAGCAGCTCCGTACCGCAACCCCGGTGACCGACCCCGTTCCGTAGCGCCCCTACTGGCCCAGCGCCAGAGGCGCGTGCCGCCTCGCGGGCCGGAAGGCCGTCCACTCCGCCGCCTGGGTGCGGGTCAGAAGTGGTCGCAGGCCGTCTTGCGGAAGTCGTCGATCGACGTGGTGGACACGGTGTTGCCGATCTCGTATCGCACTTGGCCGGGTGACAGGTCCTTGAGGTCCGCGACGGTGAAAGACACCGCCGCCGAGGACCAGGAGCTGTCGGTGGTCCAGCCGAACATGCGGTAGGTCTGGTTCGGGTCCAGCGTGTGCAGGGGTTTCTCGGCGGACCAGCCGTCGTCGGCGGCTGTGGCGTCCGTGGTCAGGGGCCAGGTGGAGAAGTCGGTGAGAGCCTCGGCCCGCTGCCAGCTGCCGACAGTGGCCTCTTTCTCCGGGTCGTCGTCATCGAGGTGGAGGAGCGCGCCGTCGATGTGGTCGTGGCACATGACGATCACGCCGAGTGGCTGCCCGTCCGCCGTCACCGAGACGCCGGTCACTCCCGCGACGGGAACGCTGCAGCCCGCGACGGCGGGGATCGCGGCGAGGGCGGTGGTGGTCGCGACCAGGCGACGGGTCCATGTCAGCACGGACGCATCCTGCCGCTCGGGGGTGGATCGTGACCAGGTCTGCTGCGATCTCTGCGGCGGCGGCGGTTCAACAGTGCGAGAAATGAGGTGAGTTGATGGGCTGGGCGCTGCGAATGTGTCCGGGGCATGTCACAGGGCTGTGACCGCTGCTGACCCGGTGCCCTCGCCTGGCGCACGATGGTCCTACCGAATGACGCCATCTGGGGGGATCATGCGCATCCGTATCACCATCGCGGTCGTCGTCGCCGCGCTCGCCTTCACCGCCGTCGGGTGCAGCGGCAGTGACAGCGACAGCGGCAGCGGCAGCAAGGCCGGCGCCACCACGAGCGCCCCGGCCGCCGACAGCGCCACCAAGGACGCGGGTCTGCCGCCCGAGCCCACCGGCGCCGAGCGGGCCGCCGTCCTCGCGGTCCTCTTCGATGTCGGCGGCGGCGGGCTCACCGGCGACGAGGACAAGGCCATCGACGCGTCCCGCAAGCAGTGCGCGGCCCTCGACAGCGGTGTGGCGGACCCGGATCACGCCGCCGCGCAGCAGTTCTCGTACGACGGGCGCACGCTGACCGACGACGACGGCAAGCACATCAACATCGGGCTGCGTAAGACGCTCTGCCCCGAGTCCTGATCGGCCGCCGCCCTTCGATAGGGTCCCCGGTCCGGACTGGACGGTCCGGATGGACGGCACGAATGGAGGGGGCTCCTGATGGGGTTCGTCGCGGGGATGGCGAAGGTCGCGGGCGGGGTGGCCGTGGGGGTGGGCCTGCTCGTGGGGTGCGGGGCGCCGGGCGAGGACCCGGCCCCCGCGGGTGCCGGCGCCACGCCGACCCCGGCGGCCACTGCCACCGCCACGGCCTCGGGAGCGGCCGACGCCGAGGCCGTACGGCTCGGGGCCGCCGAGCTGCAGGGGCGGTGGTGGAGCTGGGCCGCGACCGAGCCCGAGCGGACGAACCCCGTGGCCGACCCCGACGGCACGATGTGCGGCCGGAACCAGCCGCAGGACGTCTGGTTCCTGGCCGGGACCTTCGGCGGGCGCACCGAGCGGGCCTGCGACGTTCCCGGGGACCGGCCGATCGCGTTCCCGCTCGTCAACAGCACGGGGACCGCAGCGGATTGCGTGGACTTCATGAAGGGCGCCAAGGGCACCGCGACCCTCGACGGACAGGCCGTCCCGCCCGAGCGCCGCACCGGCGACGCCATCAAGGTCCGCACGGCCCGCGGCAACGCCGTCACCGGCGCGGCCGGGCGCCTGAACGCGACCGGCTGCGGCCTGTGGGTGCAACTGCCCCCGCTCGCCCCCGGCAAGCACACCCTCGTCATCCGCGGCGAGGCAGCGGACTTCTCGACCGGCGTCGATTACACGCTGACGGTCAAGGCCGCCTAGCGTGGCCTCCCCCGGGCCGGACGGCGGGCCGACCCGGTACGGCGCGGTTCCTGGGGTGGTTACGTCCAGGCCGGAGTCACCGACGGGGCAGGGGCGCTGCTGATCGCCGGGGTGGTGTCCGCCTGCACCGTGTTCCTCGCCGCCTGGACGGTCGGGCTGCCCGCCCGGGTGGCGGTCGACGACGGTGATCACGGCGGACACCGCCGCGCCGGCCGCGACCGGGATGCCCCCGTCACTCCGCCGCGCCCACCCCCGTACGGCTACCGCGGCAGAGCACCTCGCCGCCGCTAGCGTCCTGGGCATGGACAACCGGTACGTCTGGTACGCCGCCTACGGGTCCAACATGCACCGCGCGCGGCTCGTGCGGTATCTCGACGGCTGTCGCGACCGGGCCGCGCCGCGCGCCTCGCGGGCGGTCGAGCTGGACGGAGTGCTGTACTTCGCCACCGAGTCCGCCGTGTGGGGCGGCGGGCGCGGGTTCTACGATCCCGACGCGGCCGGGCGGGCGTTCGCGCGGGCGCATCTCATCAGCGGCGGGCAGTTCTCCGACATCGCCGCCCTGGAGATGTACGGCGAGCCCGGCGCCGATCTGGACCTCGCCGAGGTGGTCGCACGCGGGCGTGTGGCCTTCGGGCCCGGGCGGTACGAGACGGTGGTCTGCGCCGGTGAGCTCGACGGGCGGCCGCTGCTCACCCTCACCGCGCCGTGGGCCCTGGCCGAGGTGGAACTGCGCCCGCCCTCGGAGGCGTATCTGCGGCATCTCGCCGCCGGGCTGCGCGAGTCGGGGGCCTGGACGGACCAGGAGATCGCCCGCTATCTGGCCGGCCGCCCAGGCGCCGCCGGCACCTGGACCCCGCCCGACGTCCTCGCCCTTCTGGACCTGTCCGAGACCTCACCGGCCTCGCCACCACCGCCGGCCCCACCACCCCCGCCCGGCACGTAAACCACTCCTCTCACCTACCGCACCTCGAACACTCCCCATCTCCCCGAACACCCGCACCCCACCGCCCACTTGTGCCGCCCCGGTTACCCCGAAAACCCCAGCTCACACCCACCCTCGGTGCAATCCGGGCGATTTCCCACACCTTCGGGTGAACTGAACTGATTTCCATGTCAGTTGAATATGCCCACGGCCTAGCCTGCAGGTGGAGGTGGAGCCCCCACATGAACGCCATGGACGCCATCGACGCCATCGACATCGACGACTTCGTGTACGCCGCCACGGGAGCGCGGCTGCGCCGGCTCACGCTGCCCGACGGGACGCACTGGTTCCCGGCCGTGGACGCGGCCCGTCAGCTCGGGTACGCCAGCGCACGGGCGGCGCTGCGCGCGCATGTCGCGGACGCGCTGCACGCCACGGTCGCCGAGCTGCCGATC
Source organism: Streptomyces sp. NPDC048623 (assembly GCF_040650755.1). NCBI lineage: Bacteria > Bacillati > Actinomycetota > Actinomycetes > Kitasatosporales > Streptomycetaceae > Streptomyces > Streptomyces sp. NPDC048623. The sequence goes on along the minus strand of NZ_JBEZHV010000019.1, from coordinate 51,904 downwards.
GAGGTGAAGGGCCCCCGCGGGACGCGGAACGGGCTGAAGAAGAGTACGCGGATGGTGTGCCTGGAAGGCCTCGTCCAACTGGTCAACGCCTCAGGGAAGGCCGCGGCCGGGCCGTTCCGGGCCTGGGTCGCCGAGCTGGTCGTCGGGGTGCAGCGCGACGGGTCGTACGGGCTCGATCCCGCGCCCGCGACCGACGGGTTCGTCCTTCCGCAGCCGCTCCTCGACGTGCTCGTACGCCTTGAGGAGGCCGCCCTGCGGCCCGACACCGAGTGGGGCGAGCTGCTGCGCGCGGCCGGGCGGGACCTCCACCGGCTCGCCGAATCCCTGGACCGGCTCACCCTCCCCGTCCAGCGCACCGGTCCGTCCCCCGCCGCCGAGGCGCCGGGCGCCGCACCCGTCGCCCGTACCCCGCAGGAGCTGCTCGACTCCTGGTGCGCGCGGAACGCCGTCGTCGGCCCCGACGCGCACGCCGTCGCCGCCTATCTCGCCCCCGCCCTCGTCCGCGGCGGGGTCCGCTACCGCCTGGAGGAGGTGGCGCGCCGCACCGGGCTCACCGCGGAGCGGGTCCGCGACTGCGTCCGGACCCTCGTCGAGCGCGGCTGCATGCGGCACGCCGGCGGCACGGGCACGGACGGCGGGCTGCTCTACGCCCTGCCCTGAGGAGCCCCCGACCCTGAGGCGCCCCGACCCTGAGGAGACCGGCGTCTGTCAGTGGCGGGTACGACACTGGGGGCATGGTGTGGCGAAGTGCCGGGATCTCCTGGCAGGGCGGTGTGCCCCGGCTCCGCTGGGCGGGCGGCGGCGGGCGGGTCAGCGCGCTGCCGTACGGGCGTGAGCTCGGCTTCCGGGCCGTCGGCGGCGTGCGGCGCTGCTCCGGCGCCCGCGGCAACCCCTGCCCCCTGACCGCCGTCGTACCCGGACGCAGCACCGGCGGGCGGTGCGCGGAGTGCGCGCGGCTCGACCGGGCGCACTCGGTGGCCGCCGACACGATCGCCGACGACCCCCGGCCGTACCGCGTGTATCTCGCCTGGTTCGGGCCCGGGATGGTGAAGGTCGGCATCACGGCGGAGCAGCGCGGCTCCGCCCGCCTGCTCGAACAGGGCGCCGTCGCCTTCGGCTGGCTCGGGCGCGGGCCGCTGATGGGCGCCCGGCGGACGGAGGAGGTGCTGCGGCACGCCCTCGCCGTACCCGACCGCATCCCGTACGCCCGGAAGCGGGCCGTACGGTACGCGCTGCCGCCCGCCGAGGAGCGCGCCCGCGAGATCACCGAGCTGTACGAGAAGGCGGCCGGCGTGCCCGCCTGGGCGGAGACCCTGGAGGTGCTGCCCTGCGAGGTGCACGACCATGCGGAGGCCTTCGCGCTCGACGGCCTTCAGGGCTCTCCGCCCGGCCGGGTCGTCACCGAGCTCGTCGACGACGGGGTCGTCGCGGGGCGGCTCGTGGCCGCCGCCGGGCCCGATCTTCATCTCCTCGGCGCGGGCGCGGGCGCCGAAGCCGACGTCCGGCCCCTGGTCCTCGACACCCGGCTGCTCACCGGCTGGGAGCTCGTCGCCGCACCCGCCGGGCACCCGGTGACCGTGCCCACCGCCGAGGCCCCGGCCCCGACAGCCCCGACCTGCGAGGACACCGCCGCCCAGGCCTCCCTCTTCTGACGATCCCCAACGTTGAACCGTAAAGTCTTGGATCCCTTCGGGCGTGATCCATGGACAGTACAGGCGGTCCCGCCGCAGGGTGATCACATGACCCAGAGCCTGGTGGCGGGCCTCGAACCGCCCTACTACACCGCTGTCTTCACCTCCCTCCGACCCGACGACCCCGAGGGTTACGCCGAGACCTCGGCCCGGCTGCACGAGCTCGTCCAGGGCATGCCCGGCTTCCTCGGCTACGAGTCCGCCCGCACCCCCGGCGGCCTCGGCATCACCGTCGCCTACTTCCGCGACCTGGAGGGCCTCGCCGCCTGGCGCCGCGAGCCCGAGCACCTCGCGGCGCAGCGGCGCGGGCGCGAGGAGTGGTACTCGGCGTACAGCCTCCACATCGGGAAGGTCGAACGGAGCCACAGCTTTGTCCGCGACTGAACCGACTGAACCGACTGAACCGGCCGATCCGACTGATCCCACCGGACCGACCGGACCGACCGACGAAGCAGCGGGCGTACGCGCCTGGGCCGGGCGGCTCGGGCTGCCCGGGCTCGTCGACGTCCACACCCACTTCATGCCGCGCAACGTCCTCGACAAGGTGTGGGCCTACTTCGACTCCGCCGGGCCGCTCACCGGCCGCCCCTGGCCCATCACGTACCGCGAGGAGGAGCAGCGCCGGGTCGAGCTCCTCCGGGAGTTCGGCGTCCGGGCCTTCACGGCGATGCTCTACCCGCACAAGCCCGGCATGGCCGGCTGGCTCAACGACTGGGCCGCCGACTTCGCCGCCCGCGTCCCCGACTGCCTTCACACCGCGACCTTCTTCCCCGAGCCCGGCGCCCCCGACCAGGTCCGCCACGCCCTCGACCGCGGCGCGCGGATCTTCAAGGCGCACGTCCAGGTCGGCGCCTACGACCCGAACGACCCGCTCCTCGACGGCGTCTGGGGCACGCTCCAGGACTCCGGCACCCCGGTGGTGATCCACTGCGGCTCCGGGCCGGCCCCAGGGCCGTACACCGGTCCCGGACCGGTCGGGCGGCTGCTCGCCCGGTATCCGCGGCTGCGGCTCGTCGTCGCGCACATGGGCATGCCGGAGTACGGCGACTTCCTCGACCTCGCCGAGCGCTACGAGCACGTCCACCTCGACACCACCATGGCCTTCACCGACTTCAGCGAGAGCCAGGCGCCCTTCCTGGCGACGACTGCGACGGCGCCGGCGGTGGAGCTGAAGCGGCTGGACGGGCTGCGCGAGCGGATCCTGCTCGGCACCGACTTCCCCAACATCCCCTATCCGTACGGGCACCAGCTGGACGCCCTCGAACGCCTCGGGCTCGGCGACGACTGGCTCCGGGCGGTCTGCCACGACAACGGCGCCCGGCTGTTCCGCCTCCGCACGCCCGAGTGAGCACGCTCCTTTCTCAGGGAATTCACAGGAAAGCGAAAGGCGGGTCTCACCCGCTCCGGGGACCGTGGCCCCATGACTGCGACCACGCCCCGTACGCGTACCGATCTGCTGCGGCCCGACGGCACCGCCGTCCGCGTCCTCGTCGTCGACGACGAGGCCTCGCTCGCCGAACTGCTGTCGATGGCCCTGCGCTACGAGGGCTGGCAGGTGCACAGCGCGGGTGACGGGGCCGGGGCGCTGCGGCGGGCCCGGGAGTTCCGGCCCGACGCGGTCGTGCTCGACATGATGCTGCCCGACATGGACGGCCTGGCCGTCCTCGGGCGGCTGCGGCGCGAACTGCCCGATGTGCCGGTGCTGTTCCTGACCGCGAAGGACGCGGTCGAGGACCGGATCGCCGGGCTCACGGCGGGCGGCGACGACTACGTCACCAAGCCGTTCAGCCTGGAGGAGGTCGTGGCCCGGCTCCGCGGCCTCATCCGGCGCTCCGGCGCCGCCGCGGCGCGCACCGAGTCGCTGCTCACGGTCGGCGACCTCACCCTCGACGAGGACAGCCACGAGGTCACCCGGGGCGGCGAATCGATCCACCTCACCGCGACCGAGTTCGAGCTGCTGCGCTTCCTGATGCGCAACCCGCGCCGGGTGCTCAGCAAGGCGCAGATCCTGGACCGGGTGTGGTCGTACGACTTCGGCGGGCAGGCGAACGTCGTCGAGCTCTACATCTCCTACCTCCGGCGGAAGATCGACGCCGGGCGCAGCCCGATGATCCACACCCGGCGGGGGGCCGGTTACCTGATCAAGCCGGGGGAGTAGGACCCGTGCGGTTCCTTCGTCCGGGCGCTCGTCCGTGGTCGCTGCGCACCCGGCTCGTCGTCTCCGCCGTCGGCCTGATCGCGGTCGTCTGCGCCGTCATCGGCACCGTCACGACGATCGCCTTCCGCTCGTATCTCTACGAGCAGGTCGACAAGCAGCTCCTCGCCGTCTCCAACCGGGCCGCCGGGCCGCCGGCGAACCTGCCCGGGCCCGCGCCGGACGGCGGGCACGAGCCGCTGCGCTTCGTCGTCGGGCCGGGCGCGCCGCTGGGCACGCTCGGGGCGGTGGTCGAGGGCGGCGAGGACGGCGTGGTGGTGTCGGCGTCGGTGTCGGCGCCGCCGAAGGACGGGCCGTACGGGCTTCCGGAGGCCAACGCCCAGGACCTGGACGCGGCGCAGACCGCTGCCCTCGCCGCCGTCCCGCGCGACAGCGACCCGCACACCGTGTCCCTGCCGGGCGGGCTCGGCGACTACCGGGTGCAGTACGCGACCGGCAAGAACGGCGACTTCCTCATCGGGATACCGCTCGCCGAGCTCCAGGACTCCCTCTCGACCCTGGTCGTGGTCGAGCTGAGCGTGACCGGCGCGGGCCTCGTCGCCGCCTCGCTCGCGGGGACGGTGCTCGTACGGGTCGCCCTGACGCCGCTGCGGAGGGTGGCCGGGACGGCGGCGCAGGTCGCCCGGCTGCCGCTGCACAGCGGCGAGGTGGCGCTCGACCACCGGGTGCCGGAGGCGCAGGCCGATCCGCGCACGGAGGTCGGGCAGGTCGGCGCGGCCATCAACCGCATGCTGGACCACGTCCATTCGGCGCTCGACGCGCGGCAGCGCAGCGAGACCCGGGTGCGGCAGTTCGTCGCGGACGCCAGTCACGAGCTGCGCACGCCGCTCGCCTCGATCCGCGGGTACGCGGAGCTGACCCGGCGCGGCCGCGAGGAGTGCGGGCCCGACACCCGGCACGCGCTCGGGCGCATCGAGTCCGAGGCGGAGCGGATGACGGGCCTGGTGGAGGACCTGCTGCTGCTCGCGCGGCTGGACACCGGGCGCCCGCTTGCGTACGAGAGCACCGATCTCGCCCTGCTCGTCGTGGACGCCGTCTCCGACGCGCGCGCGGCCGGGCCCGGGCACCACTGGCGGCTCGAACTCCCCGAGGGCGCGGTGAAGACCGACAGCGACCCGGCCCGGCTGCACCAGGTGCTCGTCAACCTGCTCGCCAACGCCCGTACCCACACCCCGCCCGGCACGACCGTCACGGCGCGGCTTCGCGAGAACGGCTCCCACGCGGTCATGGAGGTCGAGGACGACGGGCCCGGCATCCCCGCAGAGCTCCTGCCCGCCGTCTTCGAGCGCTTCGCGCGCGGCGACGCCTCCCGGGCCCGGAGCACGGGCAGCACGGGCCTCGGCCTGGCCATCGTCCGCGCGGTCACGCTCGCCCACGGCGGTGAGGTGACCGTCGACAGCGTGCCGGGCCGCACCCTCTTCTCCGTACGCCTGCCGAAGCGGCGCTGAACTCACAGCCTTGCCACAGCCTCACCACACCGCCGTGACAGCGGGCCCGGCGAGCGTCTGTGGCATGCGAACGCTTCCCGCCCGGGAGCACCTTCCCGTGGGCGCGGCCGGCCGGCCCGTCCTCGACGTGGTGATTCCCGTCCACAACGAGGAGAAGGACCTGGAGCCGTGCGTGCTGCGGCTGCACGAGCACCTCTCCCGCACCTTCCCGTACGCCTTCCGCATCACGGTCGCCGACAACGCGTCCACCGACACCACACCCCACGTGGCGCGGGCGCTCGCCGCCCGCCTCCCGGACGCCGTCCGCTCCGTACGGCTTGAGGAAAAGGGGCGGGGCCGGGCGCTCCGTACGGTCTGGTCGGCGTCCGAGGCCCCCGTCCTCGCGTACATGGACGTGGACCTGTCCACCGACCTCAACGCGCTGCTCCCCCTCGTCGCGCCGCTCATCTCCGGGCACTCCGACCTGGCGATCGGCTCGCGGCTCACCCGTTCCTCCCGGGTGGTCCGCGGCCCCAAGCGGGAGTTCGTCTCCCGCGCCTACAACCTGATCCTGCGCGGCTCGCTCGCCGCCCGCTTCTCGGACGCCCAGTGCGGGTTCAAGGCGATCCGGCGGGAGGTGGCCGAGCAGCTGCTCCCGATGGTCGAGGACACGGGCTGGTTCTTCGACACCGAGATGCTGGTGCTCGCCGAGCGGGCCGGGCTGCGGATCCACGAGGTGCCGGTGGACTGGGTCGACGACCCTGACTCGACCGTGCACATCGTCCGTACCGCCACCGACGACCTGAAGGGCGTGTGGCGGGTGGGGCGGGCGCTCGCGACCGGCTCGCTGCCGCTCGACCGGCTCGCCCGGCCCTTCGGCGACGATCCGCGCGACCGCGAACTGACGGGCGTGCCGGGCGGGTTGGCCCGCCAGCTGGTCGGATTCTGCGTCGTGGGCGCCCTCTCCACCCTCTTCTACCTCGCGCTCTACTCCCTCTTCCGGCTCGGTCTCGGCGCCCAACTCGCCAACGGCGCCGCGCTTCTCCTCTCCGCCGTCGCCAACACGGCCGCGAACCGGCGGCTGACCTTCGGCGTACGCGGGCGGGAGCGGGCCGCCCGGCACCAGGCGCAGGGGCTCGTCGTCTTCGGCATCGGCCTGGCCCTGACCAGCGGTTCGCTCCTCGCGCTCGGCGCGGCGACGGGCGACCCGGCCCACTCCACCGAACTCGCCGTGCTGATCGTCGCCAACCTGGCGGCGACGGGCGTGCGCTTCCTTCTCTTCCGCCTCTGGGTCTTCCCGGCCCAGGGGCGCTCCACGAACGGAACTTCCCGATGAACTCGTCGAACGCGCTGGTACGGCGCTGCCTGCGCGGGCGGGCCGAGGACGCCCCCTGGGTGCGGCCCGCCTTCCTCGGTCTGCTCCTCGCGACCGCCGCCCTCTACCTCTGGAACCTGAGTGCGAGCGGCTACGCCAACTCCTTCTACTCCGCCGCCGTCCAGGCCGGCGGGGAGAGCTGGAAGGCCTTCTTCTTCGGCTCGCTCGACTCCGCCAACGCCATCACCGTCGACAAGCCGCCGGCCGCGCTGTGGCCGATGGCCCTGTCCGTACGCCTCTTCGGACTCGGCTCCTGGCAGATCCTGGTGCCCGAGGTGCTGATGGGGGTGGCCACGGTCGCGGTCCTGTACGCGGCGGTACGGCGCCGGTTCGGCGCGGGCGCGGGCCTGATCGCGGGCGCCGTGCTCGCCCTCACCCCGGTCGCGGCGCTGATGTTCCGCTTCAACAACCCGGACGCGCTGCTCGCGCTGCTCATGACCGTGGCCGTCTACTGCGTGCTCCGGGCCCTCGAACGGGACAGGGGCGCGGCGAAGTGGCTGGTGTGGGCGGGGATCGCGCTCGGCTTCGCGTTCCTCGCGAAGACCCTCCAGGCCTTCCTGATCCTGCCGGTGCTCGCGCTCGTGTACGTGGTGTGCGCGCCGGGCGGCCTCGGGCGGCGGCTCGGCCGGCTCGGCCTGGGCGGGCTCGCGCTGCTCGTGTCGGCGGGCTGGTGGGTGGCCCTGGTCGAGCTGTGGCCGAAGTCCTCGCGTCCGTACGTCGGGGGCTCGCAGAACAACAGCTTCCTGGAGCTGACCTTCGGCTACAACGGCCTGGGGCGGATCAACGGCGACGAGGTCGGCAGCGTCGGGGGCGGGGGTGCCCGGGGCGGCGGGATGACTCGCGAGCTCCCGGCGGGCCTGGAGCTGCCCGGCGGGGCCGGTGGCCCGGGCGGCGGCGGTGGGCGCGGGGGCGGCGGCTGGGGCGAGACGGGTCTCGGCCGGATGTTCGGTGAGCAGGTCGGCGGCCAGATCTCCTGGCTGCTGCCCGCCGCGCTGATCCTGCTCGTCGCCGGGCTGGTGGTGACCTGGCGGGCGGCGCGCACGGACACGGCGCGCTCGGCGTTCCTGGTGTGGGGCGGTTCGCTGCTGCTGACGACGGGCGTCTTCAGCTTCATGGCCGGGATCTTCCACGAGTACTACACGGTGGCGATGGCCCCGTACATCGCCGCCCTCATCGGCATGGGCGCGGCCGTGCTGTGGGAGGAGCGGGCGCAGCTGCTCGCCTCGGCGGGGCTCGCCGGTTCGGTCGCGGTGACCGCGGTGTGGGGGTGGGTGCTGCTCGGGCGGACGCCGGACTGGCTGCCGTGGCTGCGCTGGGCGGTGCTCGTCGCCGGGTGCGCGGCGGCGGTGGGGCTGCTGCTTGCGGGGCGGCTCGACCGGTGGGGCGGCCGGCGGGTCGGGCTCGGACTGGCGGGCCTCGGGCTCGCCGCCGGGCTCGCGGGGCCCTTCGCGTACACCCTGGCGACGGTCGCCGACGGGCATCAGGGCTCGATCGTGACGGCGGGGCCCGCGGGCGCGGCGCGCGGCGGCTTCGGTGGCGGTGCAGGTGGCGGCATGAGGGTCGAAGGGCCGGGCAGCGGACGGGTGTTGTTCCCCGCGGGTGGCCCCGGTGGCCCCAGCGGCCCTGGTGGCCCTGGCGGCCTTGGCGGTGGTCAGGGGCAGCAGCCGCAGGGCCAGCCGCCCGGCATGGGCGGCCAGGGCGGGTTCCCCGGCATGCCCGAGGCCGGTGGTGCCGGTGGCGGCGGCATGGGCGGTCTCCTCAACGGCGCGAGCGTCGGCACCGAGGCCAGGCAGAAGCTCCTCGCCGACGCCGATTCCTACACCTGGGTCGCCGCCGCCATCGGCGCCCAGAACGCGGCCAGTTACCAGCTCGCCACCGAGAAGCCGGTGATGGCGATCGGCGGTTTCAACGGCAGCGATCCGTCGCCGACCCTCGCGCAGTTCAAGCAGTACGTGGCCGAGGGGAAGATCCACTACTTCATCTCCTCGGGCGGCGGCTTCGGCGGCGGGGGCGGGGGCGGCGGCAGCGAGATCTCGTCCTGGGTCGAGGAGACCTTCGCGAAGGTCCCCGTCGGCAACGCGACCTTCTACGACCTGACCAGCCGGAAGTAGGTGGCCGGAAAAAATCCCTATACAGCGTACGAGAGGGTCCTTTACGGTGTACGAGAACTGAGTCTCGTACACCGTAAAGGAGTGTCTTCATGCCGGCGACGACCGCCGCGAACGACAAGGCCGCCGCCCCCGGCGGCCACCCGCAGCGCTGGCTGATCCTCGGCGTCATCTGTCTCGCCCAGCTCACCGTGCTGCTCGACAACACCGTGCTCAGCGTGGCCATCCCGTCGCTGACCACGGAGCTCAAGGCCTCCACCAGCGACATCCAGTGGATGATCAACGCGTACTCGCTCGTGCAGTCCGGCCTGCTGCTCACCGCGGGCAACGCGGCCGACCGTTACGGGCGCAAGAAGATGCTCGCCATCGGCCTGGCGCTGTTCGGCCTCGGCTCGCTCACCGCCGGACTCGCCGACTCCACCGGGCAGTTGATCGCCGCCCGCGCGGGCATGGGCGTCGGCGGCGCGCTCCTGATGACCACGACCCTCGCCGTCGTCATGCAGATCTTCGACGACTCCGAGCGGGTCAAGGCCATCGCGCTGTGGGCCACGGTCGGTTCGCTCGGCTTCGCCGCCGGGCCGCTGATCGGCGGCGCGATCCTGAACCACTTCTGGTGGGGAATGATCTTCCTGATCAACATCCCGGTGGCCGTGATCGGTCTGGTCGCCGTCCTCAAGCTGGTCCCGGAATCCAAGAACCCGCAGGGCGAGCGGCCCGACCTGGTCGGCGCGCTGCTCTCCACCATCGGCATGACCTCCGCCGTGTACGCGATCATCACCGGCCCGGCGCACGGCTGGACGTCCGCCCAGGTGCTCGTCCCGGCCGCGCTCGGCATCGCGGTCCTGGGCGCCTTCGCGCTGTGGGAGCTGCGCGTCCCGTACCCGATGCTCGACATGCACTTCTTCCGCGACCAGAAGTTCGTGGGCGCGGTCGCCGGCGCGATCCTGGTCATGTTCGGCATGGGCGGTTCGATGTTCCTGCTGACCCAGCACCTGCAGTTCGTGCTCGGGTACGAGCCCCTGGAGGCGGGGCTGCGGATGGCGCCGCTCGCGCTCACCGTGGTCGTCCTCAACCTCTCCGGGGTGGGCCCGCGGATCGTGATGAAGCTCGGCACGCCGCTCACCGTCGCCGTCGGCATGACGCTGGTGGCGGGTGGTCTCACCTCGATCGCCGTGCTCGGCGGAGGCACCGGGGGAACCTACTGGGGCATGCTGCTCGGCCTGGTCCTGATGGGCGTCGGTCTCGCCGTCTCCAATCCCGCCATGGCCAACGCGATCATGAGCGCCATCCCGCCGGAGAAGGCCGGCGTCGGCGCCGGGGTCAACGGCACCCTCGCGGAGTTCGGCAACGGCCTCGGCGTCGCCGTCCTGGGCGCCGTCCTCAACGCCCGTTTCGCCGCCCTCGTCACCGTCACCGCGACCTCCCTCCCGGCCGCCCTGGCCGCGGCGGGCAGCGACGCCGAGCGCGGGCAGATCTCCGACGCCTTCGCCTCCGGTCTGCAGACCAGCCAGCTGGTCGGAGCGGTCGCCGTCTTCGCCGGCGGTCTCCTCGCGGCGGCCCTGCTGACGCGGGCGGAGCGCGCGGAGGAGCGGGCGAAGGAGCACGCCATGGCTGCCTAGCATGGTCTCGGATCACCGACGGGATCGACGGCGGGGATCACGACAGGGTTCGCTGACAGACGGAGGGGCGCGATGGTCAAGGCGGCCGACAGGGCCAAGAACCCGGCGCGTTCCAGCGTCTGGCTGGAGAACCGGGCCGCCCGCGGCGGGGGCGGCCCGGCCGGGCTCGACCGGGAGCGGATCGTCGGCGCGGCGATCAGGATGCTCGACGAGGAGGGCCTGGCCAAGCTCTCGATGCGCAAGCTCGCGACCGAGCTGAACGTCACCGCGATGTCCCTGTACTGGTACGTGGACACCAAGGACGACATCATCGAGTACGCGCTCGACACCTGCTACGGGGAGGTCGACCTGGCCGCCGTCGACGCCGCCGACGGCTGGCGGGACCGGATCCGGGCACTCGCCCTGGACTACCGGCAGATGCTGGTCCGGCACCCCTGGATGTCGCCGTGCGCCGGTCAGTACCTGAACATCGGCCCGAACGCGCTCGCCGTCGGCGTCAAGATCCAGGAGACGATCAGGGACACCGGCCTTCCGCTCGACCGCCAGCCCGGCGCGATGACGGCGGTCTTCCAGTTCGTGTACGGCTACGGGACGATCGAGTCCCAGTTCCAGCGCCGTGCGGCGGAGGCCGGTATGTCGCAGGACGACTTCTACGACGAGTCGGTCAAGGCCTTCCGTGACGATCCGTCGTTCGCCGAAGCCCTCGCGCCGATGACGGACATCCTCGAAGAGCGGGCTTCGCACGGCAGCGTCACCGAGATCTGGGACCGCGACTTCGACTACGCCCTGGACGTCCTGATCGCCGGGATCGAGACGATGGTCGCCCGCGTCGGAACATGACGGAGCGGCGGGCCGTCCCCTTTTTCAGGGGCGGCTCGCCTCCGGGGCGCTTGAGTCGCCGTCGACGGTCGACCGTGCTCGACCGCTCGTTCCTCGCGGTCTCCGCGCGCTCTCCCTTTCGACAGCGCCGCGCCCCTTCGGCTCGCCACCCCCTGCCCGCCGCTCCGTACGGAACCCGCCCGCGCCTCCGCTCGAAGCGCGGCCGGGAGTTCTTCGGGTGGTCCTACTTGCCGGCCTTGACCGTGTTGCTCTTCAGCGCGACCTCCTTGATGAACAGCGTCACCAGGAAGGCGACGAGCGCGAAGGGCGCCGAGTAGAGGAAGACGTCGCCGACGCCGTGGCCGTACGCGTTCTCCATGACCGTACGGATCGGGGCGGGCAGCTTGTCCATGTCGGGGATGCCACCGCCGCCGCCCTGGCCCATGGCCGCCGCGGCCTTCGGGCCGAGCTCGGCCAGGCCGTCCTTGACGTAGTCGGTGACCCGGTGGGCCATGACCGCGCCGAGCGCCGAGACACCGATCGCACCGCCCAGGGAGCGGAAGAAGGTGACGGTGGAGGAGGCGGCGCCGAGGTCGGAGGGGGCGACCTGGTTCTGGGTGCACAGGACCAGGTTCTGCATCATCATGCCGAGGCCGAGGCCCAGGACCGCCATGAAGAGCGCGATGTGCCAGTACGCCGTGTCGTAACGCATCGTGCCGAGCAGGCCGAGGCCGCCGGTGGCGAGGGCACCGCCGCTGACCAGCCAGGCCTTCCAGCGGCCGGTCTTGGTGATGACCATGCCGGAGACCGTCGAGGAGACGAGCATGCCGCCGATCATCGGGATGGTGAGGACACCGGACATCGTCGGCGACTCGTCGCGGGCCAGCTGGAAGTACTGGCTGAAGAAGACCGTGCCGGCGAACATCGCGACACCGACGAAGAGCGAGGCCGTGGAGGCCAGCGCGATCGTGTGGTTGCGGAACAGGCGCAGCGGGATGATCGGCTCGGCGGCCCTGGACTCGACGAACAGGAAGACGGCGCCGAGGAGGACGGAGCCGCCCAGCATGACGGCGGTCTGCCAGGACATCCAGTCGTACTTGTCGCCGGCGAAGGTGACCCAGATGAGGAGCAGGGAGACGGCGGCGCTGATGAAGAAGGCGCCGGCCCAGTCGACCTTGACCTGACGCTTCACGACGGGGAGCTTCAGGGTCTTCTGCAGGACGAACAGCGCGATGAGCGCGAAGGGCACGCCGACGTAGAAGCACCAGCGCCAGCCGAGCCACTCGGTGTCGGTGATGACACCGCCGAGCAGCGGACCGCCGACGGTGGCGACGGCGAAGACGGCGCCGAGGTAGCCGCTGTACCGGCCGCGCTCACGCGGGGCGATCATGGCGGCCAGGATGATCTGGGAGAGGGCGGTCAGACCGCCGGTGCCGATGCCCTGGACGACGCGGCAGGCGATCAGCATGCCGGTGTTCTGGGCGAGACCCGCGACGACCGAGCCGGCCACGTAGATGACCAGGGATATCTGGACGAGCAGCTTCTTGGAGAAGAGGTCCGCGAGCTTGCCCCACAGCGGGGTGGTCGCCGTCATCGACAGGAGGGCGGCGGTGACGACCCAGGTGTAGGCGGACTGGCCGCCGCCGAGGTCGGTGATGATCTGCGGGAGGGCGTTGGAGACGATCGTCGAGGACAGGATGGCGACGAACATGCCGAGCAGGAGCCCGGACAGCGCCTCCATGATCTGCCGGTGCGTCATCGGGGCGCCGGAGGGGCCGGAGGCGTCGGTTCGGGCGTCCCGTGCACCCGTGGCAGGTGCGGTGGTGGCCATGAGTTTCCTTTGCGTGAAGTCGTCAGTTCGTCGGTTCGTCGGTTCGGCGGTTCGTCGGTCGGCCTGGGTGGGGTCGGCCTGTTCGTCGGTCGCGGCCGTCGTAGGCCGTGCGCGTCGTCAGTCGCGGGCGTGGTGGGCCCGGCAGTCCCCGAAGGAGTCGCGGAGGCGGGCGAGCAGGGTGGTCAGCTGCGCGACGTCGTCGTCGGACCACTCCGCGAGGTGGCGGGCGAAGGCGTCGGTGACCCGTCGGTCGAGTTCGCCGAGCATCGCCTGGCCCTCGTCGGTGAGCCGCAGGATCCGGGAGCGCTTGTCGTCCGGGTCGGGCAGTCGTTCGACCCAGCCGTGCTCCACGGTGTGCGCCACATGGCGGCTGCACACGGACATGTCGACGGCCATCAGCTCCGCCAGCCGGCTCATCCGCATGTCGCCGTGGTGCTTGATGAGGGCGAGCACCGCCGCCGCCGCGCCCTGGCAGTGGACGGGCAGCACACGGGCGAGGCCGCGCTTCACGGCACCGAAGGCGCTCACCGCGCGGGCGAGCTCCTCGTACCGGCTCAGCGTCTCCATCGAGCTCCCCAATCTTGTTGCTTAGGGCAACCATAGAGATGGATGGTTGCTTCAGGCAAACTAAATCGGTCAAAGCGCGCTAAAGAATCGGCAAAGGGGGAGGGGAGGTGGGGGTACGGGGCAGGGGGCGCGACCGGGGCTTGGGTGCGGAACCCCGACTTCGCTAGGGTCCGGGCCATGGCACACAACCCCCAAGCACCGTACGGCCAGGGCGGCCAGGGCGCCGATGGCTCCTACGACCCCGCCGGCAGCACCCAGATGTTCCGCGCCTTCGTCGACGAGGGCACCCCACAGCGGCAGCCCCAGGCCGCCGCGTCCGCCCCCTCCTCCGGCCCGCGCGTCGGCCTGATCGTCGGCATCGTCGTCGCGATCGCCGTCCTGGCGGGCGTGGCCTGGCTGGCGCTGGGCTGACGGTCGCGGGAGAGGGCGGTCGGACCGCCCTCTCCCTGCTTCACGGCGATCACGCCGGTTCGCCGAAGCCGTCGAGGAGCAGCTTCGCGGTCTTCTCGGCCCCGTCCGTACGGACGGCGGACGCCAGCTCCCGCGCCGCGGCCGCGGTCCGCGGGGCGAGGACGGCGGCCAGGGCGGCCGACAGGGACGGCTCGGTCGGCACCGGCCCGTCGTGCGCGGCGCCCACACCCAGCGCGGCCACCCGGCTCGCCCAGTACGGCTGATCCACCAGCTGCGGCACCACCACCTGCGGCACCCCGGCCCGGGCTGCCGTCGCGGTGGTGCCCGCGCCGCCGTGGTGGACGACGGCGGCGACCCGGGGGAAGAGGGCCTGGTGGTTGGCCTCACCGACCGCGAGGCAGTCGTCCGCGTCGTCGATCAGGCCCAGCTCGGCCCACCCCCGGGACACGAGGACCCGACGCCCCTGTCCCCGTACCGCCTCGATCGAGACCCGCGCCGCATCGGCCGCCCCCTGCATCGACATGCTGCCGAAGCCCACGTACACCGGCGCTTCCCCGGCCCGGAGGAACGCCTCGACCTCGGCCGGGAGCGGGCGCTCGTCCGGCAGGGTCCAGGCACCCGTCTGTACGACATCGAGCTCGGCCGGCTCCTGCCACGGCCCCAGCACCGGGTCGGCCGCAAGCAGCGGCCGGCCGCCGATCGCGTAGCCGCGAACGCTCGCCAGGGGCGGCAGCCCGACCGACTCGCGGAAGGCGGTGAGCCCGGGGCCGTAGACCGCGTTCTGGCCCTCGACGTCCAGCTCCCACAGCGTCCGGTTGTCGGTGACGCCCTCGGGGAGGGGACGGCCGGGCAGCGGGTACGGCGGGTGGTGCGGCGACGGCAGCATGCCGGGGAAGTACGCGACGTAGGCGTACCGAAGTCCCCGCTTCCCGGCCGCCGACCGAGCCCCGGCCACGGCCGGGAACAACCCGGTCGCGACCACCGTGTCCGCCCCCTCGCCGGCCACGGTCACGGCCTCGTACTGCGCCGCCGCCACCATGGTCACCCGCTCGGTGAACGAGGGCGCCGCTGCGGCATTCGCCCCGGCCACCAGCGCACGGACCGACAGCCGAACGGGCACGAACTCCACCCCGACCCCGGCCAGTCGCTCCGCGAACTCCTCGTCCTCCGGCGCACACACCCGCACCTCGGCACCGAGCCCGCGCAGGACGACGGCCAGCGCGACCATCGGCTCGACGTCCCCACGCGATCCGTAAGACGACAGCACCACTCGCATACCGGTTCCCCCTCTGTCCGATCAGCAACGGGCGCCGATTCTGCGCCACCACGGGGGCCTTGCCGCAAGACCCCCCGCGCGCTGTACGTTGAAAGTGGCGAGGAGCGGACTCCTCGCGCCGGTCCCCGACGCGGGGGCGGGGTGGGCCCTACGGGTGGCCGTTGCTCGCGGGTTTCTGGTGTGGCCGCCCTCTTTCCGAGTGTGGCCCCCGGAGTCCCCGCGTCAAGGGCGCCTCCGGCGTCGCTTCGCGATGGGCTTCGCCCACCCTTGACCCGGTGCCACCGGGGTCCTTTTCACACTCGGAGGGCGGCCGGGGGCGGGGCCGCGCGGATCGGTCCGGGTAGCCATCCCCGCCGTCGGCGGGTGGCGGCCCGGTGGTGGGTGGGCCCGGTTCGCGGCCGCTGTCCGAGGACCACTTCCCCGCCGTTGACGGGTGCGCCGAAGCGAAATGGGGCGGCTGGGGCCCGACTCGGCGACTCATGGCGGTCTTAGGGTCGGGGCGCATGCCCCGCTGGTCGCCCCCGGTGGGTGGTGCAACCCCCGCTCGCGCGAGCCCTTGGGCCGCCATCGACACCGACAGACCGCCCCTGGAGTCACACGAGTCCCACGTGTCCCACGTGTCCCGCCCAGGGGCGGGGATGGCGGGCTTTGCACCGCTAGCGTGGGGACGCATGACCCATAACGGGATTGAGATCACTGCCGACTTGGTCCGGGAACTGCTGCACGAGCAGCATCCCGATCTGGCGGACCGTCCTTTGGAACTCGGCGCGCGGGGCTGGGACAACCAGTTGTGGCGGCTCGGCGACGACCTCGCCGTTCGGCTGCCGTGGGCGACGGAGTCGGCGGACGAGTTGCTGCGCAAGGAACACGCCTGGCTGCCCGTCCTCGCGCCGGATCTTCCGTTGCCGGTTCCCGTTCCGCAGCGACTCGGTGAGCCCTCCGAGCGGTTTCCGCGACCGTGGATCGTCACCACCTGGGTGCCGGGCGAGCCCGCCGACCGTGTCCCCGCCACGCGGGCCGCGGAGTCGGCCGACGCCCTGGCCGCCTTTCTGACGGCGCTTCACCGGCCCGCTCCCGCCGGGGCACCCGTCGGCCGCGGGCGCGGTGGGCCGCTGGCCGGGCACGCGGAGGGGTTCGCCAGGCAGTTCACCGAGGCCACCGAGGCGGGTCTGATCCCCGACCCGGACGCCGTCCGCGCGGTCTGGGAGGACGCCGCCGCCGCGCCCGACTGGGCGGGCCCGGCCGTGTGGCTCCATGCCGACCTGCATTCGGCCAACGTTCTCACCGCGAACGGCACCCTCACCGGCGTGATCGACTTCGGCGACCTCTGCGCGGGCGATCCGGCCTGCGACCTCGCCGCCGCGTGGACACTCCTGCCGGACGGCGCAGCCGACCGCTTCCACGCCGCCTACCGGCCGACTCCGGATGCCGCGACCCTGCGTCGCGCCCGCGGCTGGGCCGTGCTGCGCGCCCTCGCCTGCCTGCTCATCGGACACGCCGGCACCCACGGCCGTCCCGGCGGCAAACCCACCTGGGGCCCACCCGCCGCCGCGACCCTGCGCCGCCTCGTCATTCGGTGACACAGCCGGTCCAGAATGCCGCCATGGCCGAAGCAGAGCGCACACGCTCATTCCAACTGCTCGAACGCGCCTACCTGCCCGAGGAGTTCTTCACCCCTCTGATGACGGGGCCGTCTACGACCCGGACCCCAGCTTCTGCCGCGCACGGCGTACCCATCACGCCTGCACGACCAGCACCTCCGTCGCTGGGTCGCTGCCACGGACCGCGACGACGTCTGTACACCGCCCGGCGGTGCAAAGCCCGCCATCCCCGTCCCTTGGTGGGGCAGATGGGACTCGTGTGACTCCAGTGGCGGTCTGCGGGCGTCGATGGCGGCCCAAGGGCTCGCGCGGGCGGGGTTCGCACCGCCCGCCGGGAGTGACCAGCGGGGCATGCGCCCCGGCCCGACGGCGGTGGTCGGCCGCCGAGCCGGGCCCGGGCACCCCATTCCACTCCCGCGCACCCCGGACCGGCGGACACGGCCCCGCCCGCCCCCGCCGCGAACCGAGCCCCCACCCACTCACCCGCCACCCGCCCACGGCGGGGACGGCTGCCCGGACCGATCCGCGCGGCCCCGCCCCCGGCCGCCCTCCGAGTGTGAAAAGGACCCCGGTGGCACCGGGTCAAGGGTGGGCGCAGCCCATCGCGAAGCGACGCCGGAGGCGCCCTTGACGCGGGGACTCCGGGGGCCACACTCGGAGTGAGGGCGGCCGCACCAGAAACCCGCAAGAAGCGGCGACCCGTAGAGCCTCGGGGCCCGGCGAAGGACCGGGTGAGCAGCAGAAACCAGGTCGACGCGGATCGGCGGGGCACCCGATGATGCGTTCATGTCCCTGAAAGAGACCCTTGCCCGAGTCGATGCCGACCTGGCCGCCGGCCGGGTTCCCATCGCGCGCCAGCGGTTGCGTGGTCTCGTCTCGTCCTTTCCGTACGACCTGACGCTCCGCAGGCGTCTGGCCGAGGTGTACCGGCTCTACGGCGACGCCGCCGAGGCCGGACGCTGGATGTACCTCGAAGAAGACCGCGACGCCGACGAGACCGCCGCCTTCGAGGCGCGGTACGGCTCTCCCGGGTGGCGGATGAAGGCCCTCGCCTGGCGCGGCCCCGAGGCGCTGGCTGCCACCGCCTTCGCGGAGGGGCAACTGGTCGCGGTGCGGACCGCGTGCGCCGAGGAGCTGGGGCACCCCGTCGACTGGGACGACCCGGCGTCGTACCGGGACGACCCGGAAGAGGAGTACGAGGCGCCCTCTGGGCCGTGGACGGTCAGCGGTGTGTTGGCAGGCGTCGGCTGCCTGGTGGGTGTCCTCGCGTTCCTCGCGGTCTGGGTGAACGGAGTCGTCGCCCTCTTCGACTGACTCAGGTCACCGGGACAGGCTGTGGACGAACGAGTCCCAGGCTGCCCGCCCGAAGACGACGGCAGGCCCCTCCGGGGCCGAGGCCGGGGAATCCGGGGGCGACTTCGAGGCGGTTTCCGCCGTCGTTGCCGCTGGCTGACGCGCCCGCCCGCGCCCCTCGCGGACTGTGCCGAGTGCGGCGAACTCGCGGGCTCCCGCGCGGCCGCCCGCGTCCGGTGCGACTGGAGCGCCGAGACCGACGCGAACGTCCTCCTGCGCCGCCACCTGGCCGACGTACATCCGTCGCCGGAGACGCAGCGAAATCCTGCGCCTCCTCCGTCCTAGGAGTGCTAGGTTCTCGCCTAGAGCTCCTAGGAAGGAATCCGCAACGCCCATGGTCCGTGCCGGCATCACCCCCGACCTCCTCGTCCGCGCCGCCGCCGAGCTCGCCGACGAGGCCGGGTTCGAGAAGGTCACCGTCTCCGCCCTCGCCCGCCGCTTCGGGGTGAAGGACGCGAGCCTGTACTCGCACATCAAGAACCTGCGTGACCTGCGTGTCCGGCTCGCCCTCCTCGCCTCCGGCGAGATGAACGACGCCATCGGCGCCGCCGTGGCCGGGCGTTCGGGGCGGGACGCGCTCGTCGCCTTCGCCGACGCGTACCGCGACTACGCCCTCGCCCACCCCGGCCGCTACGCCGCCACCCAGCAGCGGATCGAGCTCCACGAGGTCCAGGACACGGCCGTCTTCCAGCGGGCCGTGGAGCTGACGTACGGCATGCTCCGCGGCTACGGCCTCGGCGAGCCGGACCTCACGGACGCCGGGCGGCTGCTCCGCGCCACCTTCCACGGGTTCATCCACATCGAGCTGAGCGGCGGCTTCCAGCACACCCGGCCCGTCGCCGCGTCCTGGGCGCGCTCGCTCGACGCACTGCACACCACACTCGAGAACTGGGGGAAATGACCATGGGCAGCAGCATCAGCGTCGGACACGTGAAGGTTCCCGGAGCCACCCTCCGCTACGAAGCCCGCGGCACCGGCCCCGTCCTCCTCCTCATCCCCGGCGGTGCCGGGGATGCCGGGATGTTCGAGGGGATGGCGGACCTGCTCGCGGACGCCGGGCACACCGTCGTCTCCTACGACCAGCGCGGACTCTCCCGCAGCCCGCTTCACACGCCCCTCACCGACCAGCGGGTCACCGACTGGGGCGCGGACGCGCTCGCCGTCCTGGACGCCGTCACACCCGACCGGCCCGCGTACGTCTTCGGCAGCAGCTCCGGCGCCATCATCGCCCTCGCGCTGCTCGCCGCCCGCCCCGACCGGGTGCGCCGGCTGGTCGCGCACGAGCCGCCGCTCGTGGAGCTGCTCGCCGACCCGGCCCCCTACCGCGACCACTTCGCCGAGGTGCGTGAGCTGCACCGTACGAAGGGACTGGGCGCGGCCATGGCCCGGTTCGCCGAGACGCCGGACGGGCGCAGGCCCGTGGGGGAGCAGGCGGCTGCCGAACTCCCGCCCTCCGTCCGGCCGATGGCGGCCCGCATGGGTGCCAACATGCCCGTCTTCCTGGAGCACGTCCTGTGCCCCTTCTCCTCCTCCCGCCCCGACGTCGACGGGCTGCGCGCCGCCGCCGGGCGGCTGGCCCTCGGCGTCGGGCGCGAGTCGGCGGACCAGGTCGCGCTCGTCGGCCCGGCGCGGCGGCTCGCGGAGCTGACCGGGGCCGCGGTGGTCGAGTTCACCGGCGGGCACCTGGGGTGTGTGACCCACCCGGAGGAGTTCGCGAAGGAGCTGCTCGCCGCCCTGCGGCCTACTGCCAGGAGGCCGTGACCTTCCTCGTGTCGACGTGCATGCCGATCGGCACCCGCCAGGAGTCCACGCACACCGTGTAGGTCCGGGTACGGGTGGTCCCGGCCTGGATCGGCGCGGGCAGCGGCTGGCTGGAGGTGAGCGTCGCCCAGTCGACGCCGAGCGCGCCGATGACGTGGGTGGCGAAGGTGACCGTGCCCGAACGGGCCGCCGTGCCACCGGTGTTGCGGAAGGAGACGGTGACGTTCTCGCACCAGCGCCGGTCGGTGTCGGTGAGCACAGGGGCGGAGAGCGTGAGTACGGCGGGGGCCGGCGGCGTGGTGGAAGCGGGGGCGGTGGGGGTCGGCGTCGTCGGCGTCGGCCTCGGCGACGGTGCCTGTGGGGCCGATGGCGGGGCCGGGGTCGTCGTGCCCGGGGTTCCGGGCTTTCCGGGGGTACGGGGCGGGGTCGGCGCCCCGCTCACGGGCGGGGGCGCCGTGGCCGTACCGCCGCCGCTCCCTCCCGCCGCCGGCGCTCCGCCGGAGGACGGGCCCGGAGACGGGCGCGAGGTGCTGGAGGTCAGTTCCGGGCCGGTGGACTTCGGGTCCAGCGGGACCAGGGTGACCGCGCCGTCCGGCGGCACCGCGCCCTTGGGCGAGGAGTCGGCGCCGACCGCCGCGTACCCCTCACCGTCGTCGCTCCCGCCGCACGCGGTCAGCGCCCCGCCGAGGCAGAGCGCGACCAGCGTGACCACCATGAGTCCCGGCCGTCGCTTCCGTCGCCACATGGCGTCAGTGTGCGTGACGCGCCATCAGCTCGGAAGCGAAACGGGAGAATTCAGTTCACGACAGTGGATTTCCGGTCGCTCAGTCCGCGATCAGGCCCTCGCGCAGCTGCGCCAGCGTCCGCGTCAGCAGTCGCGAGACGTGCATCTGCGAGATGCCGACCTCCTCGCCGATCTGCGACTGGGTCATGTTCGCGAAGAAGCGGAGCATGATGATCTGGCGCTCGCGGGGCGGGAGTTTGGCGAGCAGCGGTTTGAGCGACTCGCGGTACTCGACGCCCTCCAGGGCCGTGTCCTCGTAGCCGAGGCGGTCGGCCAGAGAGCCCTCGCCGCCGTCGTCCTCGGGGGACGGGGAGTCGAGCGAGGAGGCGGTGTACGCGTTGCCGACGGCGAGTCCGTCGACCACGTCCTCCTCCGACACCCCGAGCACCGCGGCGAGTTCGGGCACGGTGGGGGAGCGGTCGAGCTTCTGCGCGAGCTCGTCGCTGGCCTTGGTGAGGGCGAGCCGGAGCTCCTGGAGACGGCGCGGCACGCGCACCGACCACGAGGTGTCGCGGAAGAAGCGCTTGATCTCGCCGACCACGGTCGGCATCGCGAACGTCGGGAATTCCACGCCGCGTTCACAGTCGAAGCGGTCGATCGCCTTGATCAGGCCGATGGTGCCGACCTGGACGATGTCCTCCATCGGCTCGTTGCGGGAGCGGAAGCGAGCGGCCGCGTAGCGCACGAGGGGGAGGTTGAGTTCGATGAGGGTGTCGCGGACGTAGGTCCGCTCGGGGCTGTCCGCGGCGGCGCCCTCCTCGTCCAGGGCGCGCAGCCGCAGGAAGAGGGAGCGGGAGAGGGTGCGGGTGTCGAGGGCCTCCGACGAGACGGCGACGGAGGCGGTGACCGGGACGGGGGCGGTGTCGGCGGTCTGCGTGACACCCGTCTCCGCGGCGGGAGTTGCGTCGGGGGAGGCCGGGGCCGTGGCGGCGTCGGCCGCGACGACGTCTGCCGTCAGGACGTCGGTCGCCGGCGTGCTTTCGGCGGCGTTCGGCGCCGTCGTCTGCGTGGGCATGGGCGTGAGCGTGAGCACCTTCGAGCTGCCCTCTTCTGCGGACATGCCACCCCCTTTGAGGTCGCGGACGGTCGTGGTGGCCACGACCATCTGAGGAACGCAGCCTGCCTCCACCTGAATACCGGAGGCGCGGCCGTGCCAAACGCGGTTCCAGCAGAATGTCACATGTCGGCAACACGCTGTAGTGACTTGTCGACAAGGAGTCGTTGAATATCCGCAGGAAACAGGGGGTGTGGGGCATTTGACGGGGTGTGAAACCGCCCGGAAACGGTCTACCCGTTCCGGTTACGCCTCGATCCTGTTTGCGGATCTCAACCGGGCGAAGCTCCGGGCGAGGAGCCTTGACACATGCATCTGCGAGACGCCGAGCTCCTGGCTGATCTGAGACTGGGTCAGGTTGCTGTAGTAACGCAGCATCAGGATCCGCTGCTCGCGCTCGGGGAGCTGGACGAGCAGATGCCGTACGAGATCGCGGTGCTCGACGCCGGCGAGTGCGGGGTCCTCGTAACCGAGCCGGTCGAGCAGGCCGGGCAGCCCGTCGCCCTCCTGGGCCGCCTCCAGGGAGGTGGCGTGGTACGAGCGGCCGGCCTCGATGCAGGCGAGCACCTCGTCCTCGCCGATCTTGAGACGTTCGGCGATCTCGGCGGTGGTGGGGGAGCGGCCGTGCGCGGTGGTGAGGTCCTCGGTGGCACCGTTGACCTGGACCCACAGCTCGTGGAGGCGGCGGGGGACGTGCACGGTGCGCACGTTGTCCCGGAAGTAGCGCTTGATCTCGCCGACGACCGTCGGCATGGCGAAGGTCGGGAACTGGACGCCGCGGTCCGGGTCGAAGCGGTCGATGGCGTTGATCAGGCCGATGGTGCCGACCTGGACCACGTCCTCCATCGGCTCGTTGCGGCTGCGGAAGCGGGCGGCGGCGTAGCGCACGAGGGGGAGGTTTGCCTCGATGAGGGCGCCGCGTACGCGGTGGTGCTCGGGGGTGCCCGGTTCCAGGTTCTTGAGCTGGCCGAAGAGCACCTGGGTGAGGGCGCGGGTGTCGGCGCCGCGGGTGCTCTGGGGGCGGGGGCGCGGGGGCTCCGGGGGGTGGGGAGCCGTCTCCGCGGGCCGGGTCTCCGGAGTCCGGAGGGCCGTCTCCGCGGGCCCGGCCTCGTTCTGGGGCTGGGGCGGGACTTGAGGCGCTGTACTGGCCGGCACGTTCACGCCACCCCTTCACGTCAACTTCGGTCGACTCATCCGTCAAAAGCGGTCATAGCATCACAAGACATGTCCACTGTGTGCAAGCACCGCATAACGACGTGTTGGGAGTGGGTGTGCGGGGTAAGCATTCGGGCCCCCCGCCGGTGTCGGCGAGGGGCCCGAACGGGGGACGGGGGCTCAGCCCTCGATCTCGTAGTCGGCGATGACCCAGGTGGAGAACTCGCGCCACAGACCGACGCCCGCCTGGTGGGCGGGGTGGTCCAGGTAGCGCTGGAGGGCGTCGGTGTCGGCGACGGCCGAGTTGATGGCGAAGTCGTACGCGATCGGGCGGTCGGTGATGTTCCAGTCGCACTCCCAGAAGGTCAGCTCCGGGATCTGCGCACCGAGGGCGCGGAAGGCCTCGACGCCGGCGACGACACGCGGCTCGTCGCGCTGGACGCCGTCGTTGAGCTTGAAGAGGACCAGATGGCGGATCACTGTCGTCTCCTAATTCACGAGTTCGGTCATGAACTGACCGACTCCTTGAGCGGCGCTCGATATGCCCTCGAACCCTACCTGGACGAGGTCCGCCGCCCTCTTAGGGGAAGTGATGATCGTGTACAGGATAAAGACCGTGAGTGCGTACATCACGATCTTCTTCGCCTGCGCCATCCGTCTGCCCTCCCCTTGAGCCGCCCCTGAGCGGTGGCCGAGTCTAGCCGAGCGCCTTTCGTCGGTGTCCGATCATGTGAATTTCGCGAACTTTATGGACCAACGGCCCTGGCATCGGGGTCTTTCGGCGACTCCCGGAAGGGTGACGGACGAGCAGGATGGATGTCGAGCCCGGCGGATCTGGCAGGAATCCGAAGGGCTGAGGAACCGGTCCTCACTGCGGGGTCCCGCGCCGCGCGCTTTCCCCCCTGACTGCGGCGCGGGACTTGCAGGACCGGTTCTCATCGGGGGGAGCGGAGTGTCCCCCCGATGCCGCTCCCCCCGTCCCCCGGCCCCTGGCCCGTCCCCCCCGGCTGCCCCCTCGTACACGTGAGACCGCATGCAGAACGCCCCCTGAAGCGTGGTGCTTCAGGGGGCGTTGTCAGCGGTAGCGGAGGGATTTGAACCCTCGGTGAGTTTCCCCACACTCGCTTTCGAGGCGAGCTCCTTCGGCCGCTCGGACACGCTACCGAGAGAGAGCTTAGCCCAAAGGCGCCGTGGACTGAAATCCGTATCCCGCAGCAGGCCAGGGGCGGTGTCCGCGAAGGGGTCAGCGCTCGCGGAAGAAGCGGGTCAGGCGGTCCGAGCACGCGGACTCCAGGACGCCGTGGATCACCTCGGGGCGGTGGTTGAGGCGCCGGTCGCGGACCAGGTCCCAGAGGGAGCCCGTGGCGCCCGCCTTCTCGTCCCAGGCGCCGAACACCACCCGTTCGACCCGCGCCTGGACGAGCGCGCCCGCGCACATCACGCACGGCTCCAGGGTCACGACGAGCGTGCAGCCGGTCAGTCGCCACTCGCCGGTCGCCGCCGCGGCCCGGCGCAGCGCGAGGACCTCGGCGTGGGCGGTCGGGTCGCCGGTGGCCTCGCGCTCGTTGTGACCGCTCGCGATGACGGTGCCGTCCGGGGAGAGCACGACCGCGCCGACCGGTACGTCACCGGCCGCCGCGGCCAGCTCCGCCTCGGCGAGGGCGAGCCGCATCGGCTCCCGCCAGGGATCCCGTACGGGGTCCGGGAGGGGACCTCGTACGGGCTCCCGTACGGGATCACTCGCGCGGTCCGTCTGCGGGCCGCCCTCGGCCGGGCGGCCGGGGCCGGATGGTGCGAACTGCTGCGCCGCCACTAGCGCACGGCCTCCAGGATGTCCGAGGCGCCGATGGCGTCGGCGATCTCGCCGAGGGCGTCCTCGGTCAGGCCGAGGAGGTCGCGCTCGGACATGCCGAGGTCGGCCAGGATGCGGCCCTCGCCGAGCGGGCCGGCCGGGGCGACCCCGGCGGAGACCGCCGCGTCGTCGTCCTCGTCGTCGTGCTCCGGCTCGCCGTCCTCGGTGCCGTCCAGGTCGGTCAGTTCGTCGAGCGCGTCGTCCCGGTCGTCGTCACCGAGGAGTTCCGAGGTGAGGATCTCCCCGTAGGAGGAGCGGGCCGCGGCGGCCGCGTGGGAGACGAAGACCCGGGGGTCGTCCTCTCCGTCGACGCGGACGACGCCGAACCACGCGTCCTCCTGCTCGATGAAGACGATCACCGTTTCTCCGTCGTCGGTGG
Organism: Streptomyces sp. NPDC048623; assembly: GCF_040650755.1. Lineage (NCBI taxonomy): Bacteria > Bacillati > Actinomycetota > Actinomycetes > Kitasatosporales > Streptomycetaceae > Streptomyces > Streptomyces sp. NPDC048623. The sequence continues at coordinate 26,626 of NZ_JBEZHV010000019.1, read as the reverse complement.
CGGACTCACGGGCCAGATCGGCCAGGTCCGCCAGCGTCTCCACGTTGTCGAGCTCGATATCGCTCGCTTCCCACCCGTCTTCGGTGCGCGCGAGCAGTGCGGCGAAGTACACCTGACTCTCCCACTGATCAGAGGTGTGATGACCGGGCGGCGCGCTCCTGAGGCCCCGCCCAATCGGCATCGTGACAGAAACCTCGCCGTCAGGAGAGGTCTTCGGCTCTTGCGTCGTGCATCAGTCTGAACGACGCCCGGTTCGGGCGGGCGCGCGACCCCGGCGCACGGAGGGGGCGCACGGTGACCGCCGCCCACACCGCCGGCCTACCACCGGAACGTACGCATCCGCATCGCCTGCCGCATCCGCGCCGCCCGGGCGCGCCGCGGCTGTACGCGGTCGCGCAGCGCCTTCGCCTCGTTCAGCTCGCGCAGGAACTGCGCGCGGCGCCTGCGGCGCTCCGCGTCCGTCTCCGGCCTGTCCGGCTCAGCTGCTCTGTCGGGCATGGACACACCACCCACCACGCATGACGCACGGGTCCCTGTAGCCCCCACCTTCCCTCTCCGGTCCGGGTTGACGCCAGTCCCCGGCCAGGTCCCGGCTACTGTTGAGGCATGCGTCTCCACGTCGTCGATCACCCGCTGGTCGCCCACAAGCTCACCACCCTGCGCGACAAGCGCACGGACTCCGCCACCTTCCGCCGGCTCGCCGACGAGCTGGTCACCCTGCTCGCCTACGAGGCCACCAGGGACGTGCGCACCGAGCAGGTCGACATCGAGACCCCCGTCACCGCGACGACCGGCGTGAAGCTGTCGTACCCGCGGCCGCTGGTGGTCCCGATCCTGCGTGCCGGTCTCGGCATGCTCGACGGCATGGTGCGGCTGCTCCCGACCGCCGAGGTCGGCTTCCTCGGCATGGTCCGCAACGAGGAGACGCTGGAGGCGTCGACCTACGCGACGCGGATGCCGGAGAACCTGTCCGGCCGCCAGGTGTACGTCCTCGACCCGATGCTCGCGACCGGCGGCACGCTCGTCGCCGCGATCCAGGAGCTCATCAAGCGCGGCGCCGACGACGTGACCGCGGTCGTGCTGCTCGCCGCCCCTGAGGGCGTCGAGGTCATGGAGCGCGAGCTGGCGGGCACGCCGGTGACCGTCGTGACCGCCTCGGTCGACGAGCGGCTCAACGAGCACGGCTACATCGTGCCGGGCCTGGGCGACGCGGGCGACCGCATGTACGGCTCCGCCGAGTAGGGCCCGAGCCCGAGCCCTCTGGGCCCCCTTGCGGGGGCTCAGAGGTTCAGCAGCGGCCCGGGGGCCTCAGCAGCGGCCCGGCACCGGCTTCGGCTTGTTGAGCGCCACGAGCGCCGCGTCCGCCGTCGCCTTCGGGTCGAGCGTCTTGAAGGCCGTACCGATGATCAGGTCGACGTCCGCCGTGGTGCGGGCGTCGACCTTTGTCGTCGCGCCCTTCAGCTGGGTGCCGACCACCGAGAACGTGCCCTTGGTGGCTCCGGGGGAGCCGAGCAGCATCCCGGAGCCGGGGACCTTCTTGTCGTACTCGGCGGGCGCGTTCCCGACCTTGCCGATGAGGAAGCCACGCTTCTTCAGCTCGTCCGCGGTCGTCTTGGCGAGCCCGCTGCGCGGGGTCGCGTTGTAGACGTTGACCGTAATCTGGGCGGGCTTGGGCAGCGGGGCACCGGCGGCCTGCGGGCTCGGCGTGGGCTTGGGCGCGGCCTTGCAGTCGGCCTGTCTGCCGGCGGCGGTGGTGGTCTTCTCGTCGCCGCCGGAGAAGACGTCGACGAGCTGCAGCGTCCCCCAGCCGGCCGCGCCGAGCACGAGCACGGCGGCAGTGGCCCCGAGGACGATCCTGCGCCGGCGGTGGGGGCGGCGCATGCGGGGGTAGACATCCCCCGTGATGCGGTACTTTCCGCCCATTCCGGGGGGAGTGAGCATGCTCATGAACGCAGCGTAATGCCGCCCGTGGAGGATGCCTACTGGATGATCATGTGATCGCGTCCGGATGGGCGCGAAGTGGCCCCGAAAGGATCACCCGGCAAGAGCTGGCCGGGTGCGCCTCAGTCCATTTCGAGCACGCGGGCGTGCAGGACCTGCCGCTGCTGGAGCGCGGCCCGGACCGCGCGGTGCAGTCCGTCCTCCAGGTAGAGATCGCCCCGCCACTTCACGACATGCGCGAAGAGGTCGCCGTAGAACGTCGAGTCCTCGGCGAGCAGCGTCTCCAGGTCCAGCTGGCCCTTGGTGGTCACCAACTGGTCGAGGCGGACCGGGCGCGGTGCCACGTCCGCCCACTGCCGGGTGCTTTCCCGGCCGTGGTCGGGATATGGCCGGCCGTTTCCGATGCGCTTGAAGATCACACGGAAAGCCTACCGGTCAAGCGGCTCCCGGCGCAGCCACGCGGACCCGGTGCGATGCTGGGACAAACCGTCACGAAGGGCACAGGATGAGCGAGCTTGAGCAGCCGTCGGGCACCTCGGCGGACGCCGACACCCGCCCCTGGGCGCAGATCGGCGCCGGGTACGCCTTCGACGGCCCCGCGCTCGATCTGGGGGCGCTGCTCTGGGACGGCACGTGTCACCCGGACGCGCAGGTCCGCATCCCGCTCCCGATGCTCAACCGGCACGGTCTGGTCGCCGGCGCGACCGGCACCGGCAAGACCAAGACCCTCCAGCTGATCGCCGAGCAGCTGTCCGCCAAGGGCGTGCCCGTCTTCCTCGCCGACATCAAGGGCGACGTCTCCGGGATCGCCGCGCCCGGCGCGGACGGCGAGAAGGTGCGCGAGCGGGCCGGGCAGGTCGGCCAGGACTGGACGGCGACCGGCTTCCCCTGCGAGTTCTACGGCCTGGGCGGCACCGGCCCCGGCATCCCGATCCGGGCCACCGTGACCGGCTTCGGACCGGTGCTGCTCTCGAAGGTGCTCCAGCTCAACCAGACCCAGGAGCAGTCCCTCGGCCTGATCTTCCACTACGCCGACAGCAAGGGCCTGGAGCTGGTCGACCTCAAGGACCTGCGGGCCGTCGTCGCCTTCCTCGTCTCCGACACCGGAAAGGCGGAGCTGAAGGGGATCGGCGGCCTGTCGACGGTGACCGCCGGGGTGATCCTGCGCGCGCTCACGGCCTTCGAGCAGCAGGGCGCGGGCGCGTTCTTCGGGGAGCCGGAGTTCGACGCCGCCGAGTTCCTGCGCACGGCGCCGGAGGACGGGCGCGGCATCGTCTCCGTACTCGAACTGCCCGCCGTACAGGACAAGCCGCAGCTGTTCTCGACCTTCCTGATGTGGCTGCTCGCCGATCTGTACGGGGACCTGCCGGAGGTCGGCGACCTCGACAAGCCCAAGCTGGTCTTCTTCTTCGACGAGGCGCATCTGCTGTTCAACGGGGCGTCGAAGGCGTTCCTGGAGTCGATCACGCAGACCGTACGGCTGATCCGCTCCAAGGGCGTCGGGGTGTTCTTCGTGACGCAGACCCCGAAGGACGTGCCCGGCGACGTGCTCGCCCAGCTCGGCAACCGGGTGCAGCACGCGCTGCGCGCCTTCACGCCGGACGACGCCAAGGCGCTGAAGGCGACCGTACGGACCTTCCCGAACTCGGCGTACGACCTGGAGGAGGTGCTCACCGGGCTCGGTACGGGCGAGGCCGTGGTCACCGTACTCAGCGAGAAGGGCGCCCCGACCCCGGTGGCGGCGACCCGGCTGCGCGCCCCGCAGTCCCTGATGGGGCCGTTCCCGGCGCCCGAGCTGGAGGCGGCGGTGAAGGGCTCGCTGCTGTACGGGCGGTACGCGGAGGCTGTGGACCGGGAGTCGGCGTACGAGAAGCTGACGGCGGAGCAGCGGGCGGCGGAGGCGGAGGCGCTGCGCGCGGCGGAGGAGGCCGCGGCGGAGGAGCGAGAAGCGACAAGGGCTCCTCGGCAGAAGAAGGAGGAGCCCTCGCTCGCCGAACAGGTCGTCGGGAGCGGCCTGTTCAAGTCACTCGCCCGATCGGTCGGCACCCAGCTGGGCCGGGAGATCAGCCGCTCGATCTTCGGTACGGCGCGACGCAGGCGCTGACTGGCGTTGACTGGCGTTGACTACTCCGTGACCTCGTCGTGGTCGCCGTGCAGACCGCCGCCGCTGCCCGCGTCACCGGTGGTCGGGACGGAGACGACGGGCTTCTTGAGCGAGCTGATGTCGTGGGCGTAGGTGCCCACGGCGTTGGCGATGACGTCGATGTTGACGTCGAAGGCGGTCATGTCGATGTTGGTGATGTCGTCGCCCTTGGCGTGGTAGTTCACGTCGTACGCGACGCCCGCCTCGCCGCCGAACTTCTCGGCCTGGCCCGCGGTCTTGATGCCCTCGGCGCCGGTGAAGGTGCCTCCGGAGGGGATGCCGGCCTCGATGAACGGCCCGTAGTCGGAGCGGCCGGTGAAGTCGGTGCCCTCGTGCGGGGCGCCGATCCGGTCCATGAAGTTGGTGATGTCCCGCTCCAGTTGGGCGGAGCCGGCCGGACCGGCACCCGCGCCGACGGCGTCGGAGTCGTCGCCGTCGTAGACGAAGAGTCCGTAGTTCGGCGAGGCGATCATGTCGAAGTTGAGGTAGAGCTTGATCTCCTGCCTGCCGAGGGAACTCAGGTTGGCGACGTAGTGGTCGGAGCCGAGCAGGCCGACCTCCTCGGCGGACCACCAGGCGAAGCGGACCTTGTTGCGGACCCTGTCCTTGTCGTGGGACTTGGCGAGCTCCAGGGCGGTCTGGAGGAGGCCTGCGGAGCCGGAGCCGTTGTCGTTGATGCCGGGGCCGGCGGTGACGGAGTCGAGGTGGGCGCCGAGCATCACGGTGTTGGCGGCGTTGCCGCCCGTGGTCTCCGCGATGACGTTGTTGGTGGAACGCTTCTCCTGGAGCTGGCGGATCTCGAAGGAGAGGTTCACCGGCCCCTTGGCGAGGTCGGCGGCGAGCTTCTCGCCCTCCGCCAGGGTGATGCCGCCGGTCGGGATCTTCCCGGAGGCCGCGTCGCCGAGGGTGCCGGAGAGCACGCCTTCGGTGTTGTTGTAGACGATCGCGCCGACGGCACCGGCCGCGGCGGCGTTCACCTGCTTGGCGGCGAAGGTGCAGCCGCCCCGCTTGACCAGGGCGATCTTGCCGGTGAAGGCGCCGGCGGCGAAGTCGCCCGGCTCGCAGCCGTTGGTACCGTCCGCGTCGACCGGGGCGGCGGCCAGGTCGGCCTTGATGCCGCCGACCGGGGTCGACTTGGTGTAGGTCATCGCCCTGATCGGCAGATCGCGCGGGGTGGGGGAGAGGACCGCGGCCTTCTCGGCGAGCGTCTGGGTGTAGATGAAGTCGAACTGCTGGTACGTGACGGCGTAGCCGGCCTTCTTGAGCTGCGTGTACACGTACGCGGCGGAGGCGTCGTGACCGAGGGTCCCGGCCGCGCGGTTGCCCTGGGCCGAGTCGGCTATGGCCTGGAACTTCTGCAGGTGCTTGTAGGCGTCCTGCGCGGTCGTCTCGCGGACCAGTTTCCTCGCGAGCCTGGCGGCGTCGCGGGCCTCCGCGGCCCCGGGTTCGGGAGTGGCGGTGGCGGGCGCGGCGAGCATCAGCGGGGTGGCGAGTGCTGCGACGGCCAGAACGGCGGCTGCTCTGCGCTGGGATGAGTTCACAGAAGTCCTTCCCGGTGCGGACGAGTTGGAGGGGAAGTTAGCGATCGCCGGGGACTTCTGGGAACAGATGCCACGCAATTCCTGTCAGGTTGAGGAGGATTGGCATGGGGAATCGTCAATTCCCCGTGTGCTGTGCCTGCTTGGCGTGTCTGGACTATTTGGTCGACTTCGCCGAAGTGGCGGTCTTGGCGGTCTTGGCTGCCTTGGCCGCGGCCTTCATCTCCTGCTTGTGGGCGCGCACCTTCGCCAGCGAGTCCGGGCCGGTGATGTCGGCGGCCGAGCGGTAGCAGTCCTTCTCGCCGTACGGGCCCGCCGCCTCCCGCCAGCCCGTCGGCTCCACCCCGTACTGCTTGCCGAGCAGCGCGAGGAAGATCTGCGCCTTCTGCTTGCCGAAGCCCGGCAGCGCCTCAAGGCGGGTGAGCAGCTCCTTGCCGTTCGCCGCGTCCCGCCAGACCGCTTCCGCGTCGCCGCCGTACTCGTCGACGAGGAAGCGGCACAGCTGCTGGATCCTCTTGGCCATGGATCCGGGGTAGCGGTGCACGGCCGGCTTCTCGGAGAGCAGGGCGGCGAAGGCCTCCGGGTCCTGGGCGGCGATCTCGTGCGCGTCGAGGTCGTCGTGGCCCATGCGGGTGGCGATCGTGTACGGGCCGGAGAACGCCCACTCCATCGGCACCTGTTGGTCGAGGAGCATGCCGACGAGCGCGGCGAGCGGGGAGCGGCCGAGGAGCTCGTCGGCGTCGGGCTGCTGGGCGAGGTGGATGGCTGGGTTCGGGCTCGGACTCATGCTTCGATGATTCGGCGGAACGGCCCGGCCCGCCCGGCGGCTTACTCCGGCAGATCACGCCGTCGGATCACCCGGCGGTTCACGCCGTCGGTTCATCCCTCCCGAAGCGTCTCCCGAAGCGTTCGAGGGCGGTCGTGACCAGGTCGCGGGTCTCGGTGCCGCCCAGGTGCCCCGAGCTCTCGACGACGCGCAGCTCGGCGTCCGGCCAGGCCCTGGCCAGCTCCCAGGCGGTGACCAGCGGCCCGCCCATGTCGAGCCGGCCGTGGATCAGCACGCCGGGGATGCCGGCGAGCCGGTGCGCGTCACGGATCAGGGCGCCCTCCTCCAGGAACGCGCCCTGCGAGAAGTAGTGCGCGCAGATCCGGACGAAGGCGAGGCGGGCGGCGTCGGGCCGGTCGGCGTACGGGGTGCCCTGGCCCTCCATCGACAGGACGGCGTCCTCCCAGGTGCACCAGTCGTTCGCCGCCCGCTCCCGTACGGCCGGGTCGGGGTCGTCCATGCGGGCGGCGTACGCGGCGAGCAGGTCGGGGGTCGGGGTGCCGTCGGGGGCGCCGACGGCGGTCCGGAAGCGCTCGTGGGCCTCGGGGAAGTAGCGGCAGACGCCGCCGTACAGCCAGGCGGTCTCGGAGCGGCGGGTGGTCGTGACGGCCGCGAGGACGATCTCGCTGACGCGGGCGGGGTGCGCCTCGGCGTACGCCAGGATCAGGGTGGAGCCCCAGGAGCCGCCGTACAGCAGCCAGCGGTCGATGCCGAGCCGCACCCGCAGCCGCTCCATGTCGGCGATCAGGTGCGCGGTGGTGTTGACCTTCAGGCCGGCGGCGGGGTCGCTCGCGTGCGGGGTGGAGCGGCCGCAGCCGCGCTGGTCGAACTGGACGATCCGGTAGACGGCCGGGTCGAAGGCCAGGCGCGCGTTCGGCGAGGAGCCGGAGCCGGGGCCGCCGTGCACGATCAGCGCGGGCTTGCCGTCGGGGTTTCCGGCGACGGACCAGTGGACGTGGTTTCCGTCGCCGACGTCGAGCAGGCCTTCGTCGTACGGGTCGAGGGGCGGGAAGAGGGGGCGGGTCTCGCGTACGGGCGGGGGTTCCGGTGGGGACTCCGGTGCGGGTTCCGGTGCGGTGGCCATCCGGCCGACGCTACCGGTTGCCGCGCACCCGCACCGCCGGGTTTTCGCACCAGGCGAGGACATCCGGCCAGGCGCCGTAACCGTGGTCGGGATTGAGGTGCCCGCCGCCCGGTACGTGGTCGAGGTCGAGGCCGAGCGGGACTCCGTAGTGCAGGTCGGCGCCCTCGGGGCAGTACGGGTCGCCGTCCCCGTACACCAGCCGGGTCGGCGCCTTCGGGCGTACGGCGTCGGGGCCGAGGCCGAGGTCGGGGCGGAGGTCGAGGCCGTCGGCGAACTCGGCGATCTCCGGGATGGAGGCGGTGACCTGCGGCGACGGCGGAGCGACGAGCAGCACCCGGTCGGCGTCGGGCGCCCGCCCGGCCGCGACGGCGCGCAGCCACAGCAGTACGGACAGGCTGTGCGCGAGGACGACGAACTCCCCGTCACCGGCTGGCCGTTCGCCGTGCTCGTCGAGCGCCGCCAGCCAGTCCGCGAGCCGTGGCGCGTCGGGCTCGGGCAGCTGTGGATACCGCACCTCGTGCCCGCGTTCGGCCAGCGCACCGGCGAGCCAGTGCTGCCAGTGGCCGGGCGGGCGGTGGTTCTGGAAGCCGTGGAGGACGAGGTAGGTGCTCATGGCTTGATCGTGCGGGTGGGGGCGGGCCGGGGTCCAGGGTGTTTCAGGGGGTGGACGGGGGAGGAGTGGGAGGAGTGCCGCCCGGGGCGTCGCCCATGGCCCGGAGGGCGAGCAACTGCCGTATGCCCTCCTTCAGTTCGGCGGCCGAGAGCTGCTGGTCCTGCGACAGGTGGTGCATCAGGCTCGGCGAGAAGGGGGCGAGGAGGAGGTGGGCGAGGAGGGCGGCGTTGGTGTCGGGGCGGGCCCGGGAGACGAGGAGGGCGACATGGGTGTGCATCGCCAGGTACGCGCCGCTGGTGTAGCGCGCGACGGGCGCGGCGGTCTGGGCGGCGAGCAGGATCGCCTGCTGTTCCACGACGCGGTCGACCAGGGCGTCGAGGAACGCGTCGAGGCGTTCGCCGGCGGGTGCGCCGGGACCGAGCGGCGGCGGGCCGCTCAGATACGCCTCCTGGAACTGCCGCTCGCGGTCGTCGAGCAGCGCCCACAGCAGCTGCGACACGTCGCCGAAGCGTCGGTAGACGGTGCCGACGCCGATGCCGCTGGCGTGGGCGACCTGGTTCATGGTGACGGCCTCGGGGCCCTGCTCGGCGACGATCCGGGCGGCGGCGTCGAGGATCTTGCGCCGGTTGCGGGCGGCGTCGGCCCGCTCGGGCGCGGGCGCGCCGATGCCCGGCAGGAGGTTGAGGAGGGGGGTGCCCGGACCGGCTCCGTCCGCTCCGTTCTCGCCCCGCCGACTCGTCGTGCTCATCCGCCGCTCCCTGCCTTCCCTCGCCTGCGTGCCTCGCCTGCGCCGCGTCCCGCGCGTCCCCCTCGCGTCCGTTCCTGACTTCGAGCATACCTGCCCCTCTTGCAAAGTGGATAGATGTCCGGTTAGCTTGGACTCGTTAAAACGGAAATCAATCCGCTTTCTGGTTTCCCCTGATCCTGATCCCCGATCCCTGATCCCCGGTCCTCAGGAGGACTCGCCATGTCCGTCAAGGTCGCCGTCATCTACTACTCGGCCACCGGGAACGTCCACCGGCTCGCCCAGGCCGTCGCCGAGGGTGCCGAGAAGGCCGGCGCCGAGGTCCGGCTCCGCCGGGTGCCCGAGCTCGCGCCCGACACCGCCATCGACTCCAACCCCGCCTGGCGCGCCCACGTCGACGCCACCGCCGAGACGGTCGAGGTCGCGACCCTGGACGACCTGGAGTGGGCGGACGCCTACGCGCTCGGCTCGCCGACCCGTTTCGGCAACATCGCCGCGCAGCTGAAGCAGTACGTCGACACCTCCGGCGGCCTGTGGAACCAGGGCGTCATGGCCGACAAGCCCGCCACCGCCTTCACCAGCGCCTACAACACCCACGGCGGCAACGAGTCCACGCTCCTGGCGCTCTACAACACCTTCCACCACTGGGGTTCGGTCATCGTCTCGCCCGGCTTCACCGACCAGTCCGTGTACGCGGCCGGCGGCAACCCCTACGGCACGGCCCACCCCGGCTCCAACGGCGAGCCCGACGAGAAGGTCCTGGCCGCCGCCCGTTACCAGGGCGAGCGCCTGACGAAGATCGCCAAGCGGCTGAACGGCATCGCGGTCGACTGACCTCCCGCCGGCCGCCCGTACCCCTGGGGGAGATACCCCCAGGGGTACTTCTGTTAGGGTCGCCCGTATACCCCAGGGGGTAAAACGTTCCTGGAAGGAGTGCGGGCGTGTTCTTCGCGGACACCGTCGATGAGGCCGGAGAGGTCGAAGAGGCCGGAGGGGCCGAAGAGGTCGAAGTGCCGGGCCTCGGCAACCGTAGCCGTCGCATACGGGAGAGCGACCCGGCTGCCGGTCGATGCTGACCGCCCTGACGGCGCTGGCCGCCGGGGCCGTGGTCGGGCTCGCGCTCGGTGCGCTGGGCGGCGGAGGCAGTGTGCTCGCCGTCCCGGCGCTGATCTATCTGCTCGGCTTCAGCCCGGCCGCCGCCGCGACCGCGAGCCTGCTGATCGTGCTCGGCACGGCCGCCACCGCGCTGTACGGGCACGCCCGCGACGGCCAGGTCCGCTGGCGCACGGGCGCGGTGTTCGCCGCGGCCGGCCTGGTGCCCGCGGCGCTGGGCGGGCTGCTCTCCGCGCAGCTCCCGGACTGGCTGCTCACCCTCGGGTTCGCGGTGGTGGCCGGGTTCGCGGCGATACGGATGGTCCGCCGGGCCGCCCCGGAGGGAGCGCATCCCGCCGGTGAGCAGGCGGTACGGCGCTCGGGCACGGCCGTCGCGGGTGCGGGCGCCGGGCTCGGCGCCGTGACCGGGGTGCTCGGTGTGGGCGGCGGCTTTCTGACCGTACCGGCGCTCGTGCAGGTCGTCGGCCTGCGGATGCGTCCGGCGGTCGGTACCAGCCTGCTGGTCGTCGCGGTCAACGCGCTCGTCGCGCTGCTGGCCCGCTCGGGGAGTCCGGTGCCGGTGGACTGGGCGGTCGTCGCCCCGTTCGCGGGCGCGGCGATCCTGGCGGCCTGGGACGGCCGGCGGCTCGCCTCCCGCATCCCGGCGGACGCGCTGCGCCGGGCCTTCGGGGTGGTGCTGCTGGTGGTCGCGGCCCTGATGCTGGTGGACCTGGCGGTGTAGGCCCGGTCCTTCGGTCGCGGGTCCTTCGGGGCGGGTGCTTCGGGTCAGGCCAGGGATCAGGCCAGGGAGAGGAAGAGCTTCTCCAGGCGGGCCCGCATCTGCTCGGGGTCCTCGCCGTTCTTGCGCCCGTTCTCCATGTCCGTCAGGCACTGCTGGAGCCCGGTCGCGATGATCGCGAAGCCGGCCCGGTCGAGGGCCCGGGACGCGGCCGCCAGCTGGGTCACGACCTCCTCGCAGTCGCGGCCTTCCTCGATCATCCGGATCACCCCGGAGATCTGTCCCTGCGCCCGGCGCAGCCGGTTCAGCACGGACTTCAGCTCGGCACCCGCGAGATCCAGTTCCACAAGCACTCCTCAACCGATACCCCACGGGGTAACTTGATCCCCACGCCACGGGGTCCGTCGACAACCAAGGATGACACCTGCCATGCCCACCTCCATTCCCGCTTCCCCGGCTTTTCTCGACGTCGACCAGGCCCACGCCCGGCTCGCGGAGCTGATCGTCGTCGACGTCCGCACCCCCGGCGAACACGCGGGAGGCCATGTGCCCGGCGCCCTGAACGTGCCGCTGGACCGGCTCGACAAGGCCGTCCCCGCCCTCAAGGACGCGGCGGCCCGTGGCGAACTTCTCATCGTGTGCCAGTCCGGCAACCGCTCCCGCACCGCCTGCGACCGCCTGGCCGCCCACGGCATCCCGGCCATCAACCTGAACGGCGGCACCACCGACTGGGCCGCCCGCGGCCACGCCCTCGACCACCCGGCGGGCGGCGCCCCGGCCCGTACCCCCTGGGCCATGGACCGCCAGGTCCGCCTCACCGCCGGCACCCTGGTCCTCCTCGGCCTCCTCCTCGGCCTCCTGATCCACCCCGCCTTCCAGCTGCTCTCCGCGGCCATCGCGGGCGGCCTGGTCTTCTCGGCCCTCACCAACACCTGCGGCATGGCCGCCATGCTCGCCAAGCTCCCCTACAACCGCACCACCAGCTGCGCCGTCGACCTGGACGCCACCCTGTCCCGACTCCGCCAGGGCTGACCGGCAGCCGGGCTTTTCTGCCGCCGGGTTCAGGCTCCGGCAGCCGCATCAGGTGGGGCGGACGGGGTGAGGCGAGCCGCTCGGGTCTGGAGGTAGCGGCGTTCCGGGATGCTCTGGGTGGTGCGGGCGGCGGTGCGGTAGGCGTCGGCGGCGGCCTGGTGGGCGCCGGTGCGTTCGAGGAGGTGGGCGCGGACGGCGGGGAGGCGGTGGGAGTCGGGGAAGCGGGGTTCCAGGGCCGCGAGGGCGGTCAGGCCCGCCTGCGGGCCCTCGACCATCGCGAGGGCGACCACCCGGCCCAGCTCCGCCATCGGGTCCGGGGTCTTCGTCAGAAGGACGTCGTAGAGGGCGAGGATCTGCGGCCAGTCCGTGGTGTCCGGGCCGTCCGCCTCGTCGTGGAGGGCGGCGATGGCCGCCTGGAGCTGGTACGGGCCCGGCGGGCCCTCCGCCAGCGCCTCCTCGACGAGCGCCGTGCCCTCGGCGATCGCCGCCCGGTCCCAGCGCGCCCGGTCCTGCTCGTCCAGCGGGATCAGCTCGCCTCCGGGGCCGGTACGGGCCGCGCTTCTGGCCTCCGTCAGGAGCATCAGGGCGAGGAGCCCGGTCACGGCGCCCTCGCGCGGCAGCAGCCGACGGGCCGCCCGGGTCAGCCGGATGGCCTCGCGGGCCAGGTCGGCGCGGTGCAGGGCGGGGCCCGAGGTGGCGGTGTAGCCCTCGTTGAAGATCAGGTAGAGGACCTGGAGGACGGAGGCGAGCCGCGCGTCCCGGTCGGCGGGACCGGGCGGGTGGAACGGGTGGTCCGCCCCCGCCGCCCGCAGTCTCGCCTTCGCCCGGCTGATCCTCTGCGCGACCGTCGCCTCCGGCACCAGGAATCCCCGCGCGATCTCCGCCGTCGTCAGACCGCCCACCGCCCGCAGTGTCAGCGCGATCCGCCCGGCCGGCGGCAGCACCGGGTCGCAGCACAGGAACAGCAGCGTCAGCGTGTCGTCGTCGGCCGGTGCCGCCCGCGCCTCGCGCGGCGCGAGCCGCAGCGCCGTCCTCTCCCGCCGGCCCCGCGCCTCCTCCGCCCGCAACTCGTCCGTCAGGCGGCGCGACGCCACCCGGATCAGCCACCCGCGCGGATTGCCCGGCACCCCGTCCCGCGGCCACTGCGCGGCGGCCGCGAGCAATGCCTCCTGCACCGCGTCCTCGGCGGTGTCGAAGTGCCCGTAACGGCGTACGAGCGCGCCGAGGACCTGCGGTGCGTGCAGGCGCAGCAGATCCTCGACGCCCTCCCCGCCCGCGCGGAGCCCGCCCGAGCTCACACCGCGCCCCCGCCGAGGTCGCTGCCGCCCGCCTCGTCGATCGGGCGGATCACCACCGGGTACTCCGGCGCACCGGCCGGCTGGGGGCACTGCGCCACACGTGCCGCGATCTCCGTGACCCGCTCCAGGCTCGCGCAGTCCACCACCCAGTAGCCCGCGAGCACCTCCTTCGTCTCCCCGTACGGCCCGTCGGTGACGACCGGCCGCCCCTCGCTGTCGGCGGTCACGAACCGGGTCCTGGCCGGTTCGACGAGCCCCTGTCCGTCGACCCACTCGCCGCTCTCGGCGAGATCGTCGTTGATCGAGTTCATGTACGCGAACATCGCCCGCAGGTCCTGCTCGCTCCACGCCGGGCTCTGCGGCGAGGCCTTCCCGTTCATCGCGTCGTAGTCGGCCTGCGAGCCCTGCACCATCACCAGGTACTTCATGACGTTCTCCTCGTCCGGAGGGAGGGTGTGCTGTGGTTCTTTCACAGGGGACGTCGGAGCCGCGCCGCGTTTCTCGACACCGTTCCGCCACTCAGCCCGATGCCGTCCGTGATGTCACCCGGAGGAACGAGCGGTCCCGCTCCGCGACCCGCTCGACAGCGACCCCCCACCGCCGTCGAGCACCCGGGCCGCCATCCCGCGGCGCCGGGCGGCCTCGGTGAGGAGGAGGGCGGTGGATGTGCGCTGGGCGTATATCAGGAGCAGATCGGTGGCGGTGCCGGGACCGGTGCGGGGGTCGGTGCGGGTGCGGGTGTCGGTCATGTGGTGAGTTCCCTTTCGAGGGGGGTGCGGAAGCGGGGTGTGATCCGGACGTCGCCGACCCAGGCGGCCAGCCGGGCCACTTCGGCCTCGATCGCCCGAGCAGCGTCCCGGCCCAGCTCCGCACCCGTGTCCCCGTCCGTGAGCAGCCGCCATACGAACTCGCCGTCCGCGCGCTGCGCCCAGCCGCCCACGATTCGCCCGTTCCACCACACCGTCGGGCCGATGTTTCCGCTCCGGTCGAAGAGCGCGGCGCGGTGGGCCGGGTCCAGGTACCAGTCGCGGGACTGCCATCCCATCGCCGTCGGGTCGAGCGCCGGCAGCAGCGCCGCCCAGGGCTCGGCCGGCGGCGACACGGGTTCGAGGTCGTCCGCCAGGACGAAGCCGGTGCCCTCCTCCAGCGCGACGCGTTGCGCTCCGAGGGCGGTCAGCGCCCGTCGTACGTCCGTGACCTTCCAGCCCGTCCACCACTTCAGATCGGCCTCGGTCGCCGGACCGTACGCGGTCAGCCAGTGCCGTACGAGCTCCGCCTGCGCCTCGGCCGGCACGAGCTCGGCGTACGGAGGGGCGGGCGCCCAGCGGAAGCGGCTTGACGTCCAGCCGCCCTGCGGGCGCCCCCGGGCGATCCGGCCCTCCATTCCGAGCACCCGCAGCACCCGGCTCGCCACCGACTGCGGCCCCTCCTGATTGGTCCCCACCCCGTACACGAACTGCGCCCTCAACCTCGGTACCGCAGCCCCGAGTTCGGTCCCCGTAGCCTCGCCGCGCCTCGCCAGCTCGGCAAGGACCTGCCGCTCGGTCTCGGCGAGCCAGTCGGCGTCGTAGTCGCTGCCTGCCGCCAAGTGCTTGACGAGCGTGGTGCGTTCGCGGGTGGAGGCGGCGTCGGTGGTGGAGACGTGGACGACGGCGGCGAGCCGGGCCGGGACCACGAAGAGGGTGTGCCGCATGCCGTGCATCCGGGCCAGCGTCCGCTCCTCGTACAGTGCCCGCTCGACCTCGGCCACCGGCTCGCGGCCGGCCGCGAGCCGTGCGCCCACCGCCAGAAACACCGTCGCCGCGTCCGTCGCGTGCAGTGCCACCAGCGAGTCGGTCACCTCCTCCGCCGTCCCCGCCCGTGCCGCCCCGGCAAGCCGGTGCCGCACGGCGAGCCGGGCCCTGCGCTCCTCCGGACCGATCGTCCTCTTCGTCTCACTCATGGGCCCCAGGATGGCCTCAGGCGGCACGGGCGGCGAGGAAATCCGTCACCGTCGCCACGAACGCGTCCTCCCGCTCGAAGAACACGACATGCCCGGCGTCGATCTCCGCGTAGCTGCTGCCGCCGATCGCCGCCGCGAGCGCCCGGCTGTTCTCCACCGGTACGGTCGCGTCCTGCGTGCAGCCGATGACGAGGGTCGGCGCCGTGATCCGGGGCAGCAGCTCCCGTATGTCCACGGCCCGGTCGACGCCGACATGCCGCAGTGTGCCCGACGTCGGCGGCATGTTCGGGATCAGCGCCTCGACGCCCTCGCGGCCGATGCCGTTGAGAAAACCCCGGCTGAAGCCGGTCATTGTGACGAACCGGCCGAAGGCCGCCGGGTCGTTCTCGCCGAGCCGCTGCCACAGCGTGAAGTTGTTCCGCAGGTACTCGTCGCCCTCGGTGTACGTCCAGCCGGCGACCAGGACCAGCCGCTTCACCAGGTCGGGGCGGAGCGCGGCGACGGCCGCCGAGACCGGGGAGCCCATGGAGAAGCCGAGCAGGTCGACCGGCCCGAGCCCGGCGTCCTCGATGACGGCGATCACCTGCTCGGCGAGCGCCTCGACGGTCAGCGGCGCGCCGTCGTCGACGGTCCGGTCGGCGCCGGAGAGATCGGGCGTGATCACCGTCCGGGAGCCGGAGAACCGGGGCGCGGTCTGCCCCCAGTTGATGACGGCGCCGCCGGAGCCGGTGCCGTGCACGAGAAGGAGGGGAGAGCCGGTGCCGGTGGTGTCGTAGTGGACGCGGGCGCCGGCGACGGTGACCGTACGGGCCACGACGGGCGGGATGGAGGTGGCGGAAGCGGGAGAGGTGGTGGTGGACATGTCCGGTGCTCCTCGGGGTCGTCGGTGGCTGACACCGATGACTCTGCCGCCCGCGGCGAGGGCCCGGGAGAGCCCTCCCGAGCCTGGGATCGGCAGTCCCTGGATGAGGTCCTCGCGCTGCGGCAGGATGACGGACATGACGATCGACCGCCGCGAACTCGCCGATTTCCTGCGTCGTTCCCGCGAGCGGGTGCGCCCGCAGGACGCGGGGCTGCCCGCCGGGCCCCGGCGCCGCACCCCCGGGCTGCGCCGCGAGGAGGTCGCCCACCTCGCGGCGATGTCGGCGGACTACTACATCCGCCTGGAGCAGGCCCGGGGCCCGCAGCCCTCGCCGCAGATGCTGGCGGCGCTCGCCCGCGCCCTCCGCCTGAGCAACGACGAGCGCGACCACCTGTATCTGCTCGCCGGCCACCGCCCGCCCGCCGGTCCCGCGGCCGGCGACCACGTGGCGCCCGGCCTTCTGCATCTGCTCGACCAGCTGACCGGCACGCCCGCACAGATACTCAACGACCTCGGCGACGTCCTCGCGCAGAATCTGATGGCCCGGGCGCTGCTCGGCGGCGTGTGCACGGTCTCCGAGCACGGCCGCAACGTGGTGTGGCGGTGGTTCACGGACCCGGACGCGCGCACCGCGTACCCGGAGGAGGAGCACGACCACTACAGCCGGCTGCATGTCGCCGACCTGCGCGCCGCCTTCGGCCGACGGGGCGGTGACGCGGCCGCGACCCGGCTCGTGGAGCGGTTGAGCGCGGCGAGCGAGGAGTTCGCGGACCTGTGGGTACGGCACGAGGTGGCGGTCCGCCGGCTCAGCCGGATGCGGGTGCTGCACCCGGTGGTCGGACGGCTGGACCTGGACTGCCAGGTGCTGCTCGCCCCGGAGGGCGACCAGCGGCTCGTCATATTCACCCCGCCGCCGGGCACGGACATGGGGGAGCGGCTCGCACTGCTCGGCGTCGTGGGCACCGAGCAGTTCGCGCCCATGGAGATGGACATCGATATGGAGATGGGGATGGGGATGGGGATGGAGTAGGGGCGGCGTCAGCCGGCGGCGGCCCGTTCGCCCTCCTCGGCCGTCCCGCCGAGTATCCGATAGCGCATGCGCGGCAGCCCAGGAGTTGGAGTCGGCTCCAACGCAAGGGAGTTGCACGTCGGCGAGGCACGCGCGGCCCTAGCGGCCGCGGTGGGCGAGGGAGTGGGCGACGAGGGCGTTGGCGTGGCCGTGTCCGAGCCCGTGCTCGCTCTTGAGCCAGGCGACGAGCTCCATGTGCCTGGCGAGCGGGGAGGCGTCGATGAGCTCGAGCCACTCGGTGACGGGGCGCCCGTACTTCTTCTCGATGGAGGGGAAGTAGCTGGCGGGACCTTTGACCGGGGTCTTGGTGGGGGTGGCGGACATGGGGTGACCTCGTCTCGTACGGGCGCCGGGGCGGTGTGCTGACGGCTGCCAGGGGCTTCGGGGGCTTCAGGGCGCCGCACGTGCGGCTTTCATGGAAGTAGACATGGGGCGCGCCCAGAACTCATCGGCGCGCCCGCGAACTCTTTCGACTGCGGGCGGCCGCCCTCCCGTCGCCGCGTGTCGCGCGAATTCCGCCGTCCCGTGGGTGGGTTGCTCCTACGCTCGTTCCGTGACCGAGAACGAGATCAAACTCAAGGCCATCGCCGCTCTGACGGCGCTGCGCGGCGGCGTCGACGAGAGCCTGGTCTCGGATCTGCTGGGTGAGGTGATCCCGGGGCAGTTCTCGGTGCCGGCCGGGGCGACCGCGGAGGAGGTCGGTCTTTCGGTCCTGAGCCAGTTGTCCGAGCCGCTGAGCGCGCTGGTCAACGGTTTCATCGTGGCCTTCGAGGCCGTCGCCGACGCGCATGACGCGTCCGGCGCGGAGCCGGGCACCGAGCCGATCCTCCAGGAGCTCGCGCTGCGGCTGGCCAGCGACAACTTCGAGGACTGACCCCCCTCCGGCCGCAACAAGGCAATCCCGCGAGTGGGTACTCGGAGTCACTCGGCGGGGTGATCACCGGTGTGATCACCGCGAGCCGGCGGTGCGCCTGCGTGAACCGGTACGGCGCGGCTGCCGAGGATGCGCCCATGCGCCTCTCCTCGACTCTGCTGCCGCGCCGTGTCCTCGTTCCGTTCGTCGCCGCCGTCGCCCTGCTCACCGCCGGGGCCTCGGCCACCGCGGGCGCGGCCGAAGCCTGCGGCTCGATCATCACGGCCCCGCTCGCCCCGCCCGTCTCCGCCGACGACCCGTGTCCCAGCACCGACCCGGTCGTGTGCCGGATCCGCGTCCTGCCGATGGACCAGAAGGTCGAGGCCCAGCGCACCCGCATCCGTTACCACCAGCTCCTGGAGGACATGCACCGCACGGAGGCCGACATGCGCGCGGCGGGCGCCTCCGAGGAGGAGATCGCCCGCGAGCTCGTCGACATGCGCAACCAGGCGAAGGAGATCACCCGCGCCGGCATGACCCCGGACGAGGTCCGCATCCTGGAAGAGCGCAACATCGCCAAGTACGGCAACCCCCTCGGCCCGACGGCCGACCAGCTGTACGCGAAGTACGGCTCCTGGGAGAAGGTCACCGACGCGTCCATGCGCACCAGCTACGCCGTCGACCGCGAACTGAGCCTGGAGTACCGGCCCTGCCCGGTGTGATCGGCAACCGTACGTCCGCGGGTTTCAGCACTCCTGGCGGCGCAGGGCGGCGTACGAGCCCGCCGCCGCCAGGACCGCCCACAGCAGCAGGACGGCGCCGCCCGCCAGTGGCGACAGGTCGCCCGCGTCCTGGTGGGTCTGCATCAGGCGCAGGCCCGCGCGGTCCGGGAGGAGACGGGCCAGGGAGCGCAGCCGGGGGACGGCGGCGAGGGCGCCCGAGACGACGAAGAGGAGGGGGAGCAGGATGCCGAGGGCGGCGAGGGAGCGGCGCACCAAGAAGGTGAGCGCCGCCGCGAGCACCGCGAGCAGCGCCGCGTAGACGCCCGCCCCGGCCAGGGCCCGTACCGCCTCCGCGTGGAGCGGGGCCGGGGCGCCGAGGACGGCGCTGCCGGCGGTCAGGGCGACGGCGCCGGTGAGCAGGCCCCAGGCGAGGCCGGTGGCGCCGAGCACGGTCAGTTTGGCCGCGAGGAACCGGCCGCGGCGCGGTACGGCGGCGAGGCTGGTGCGGATCATGCCGGTGCCGTACTCGTTGCCGACCGCGAGCACCGCGAGGACCACCAGGGGGACCTGGCCGAACTGCAGGCCGGTGAAGGCGAGGCCCACGGGGTCGAGCGCCCGCTGCTGAGCGGGGTCCGCGTGGCGGAACTCGGGGCCGATGAGCGCGCAGAACAGCAGGCTGACGAGAACGGTGAGCGCGCCGCCGAGGGCGAGCAGGGTCCAGGTGGAGCGCACCGAGCGCAGCTTCGTCCATTCGGCGGCGACGAGGTCGCTCAAGCTGCCGCCCGTGCCGCCGCCCGTGCCACCACCGAGGACGCCACCCGGGCCACGATCCAGGCCACGATCCATGCCGCCGCCCGGGCCACGCCGGTCACTTGTGTCATGCATGGGCCGCGGCCGCCTTCCGGGGAGTGGGAACAGTGGGGGGCGTCGACCGGTACTCCACCGCCTCCGCCGTCAGGCGCATGTACGTCTCCTCCAAGGAGGGGCGCAGCGGGGTGAGTTCGTGGACGCTCCACGCGTTCCGGGCGGCGATGTCGCCGATGCGGGCGCCGGCCAGGCCCGTCACCGTGGCCCGGCCGGTGGAGGGGGCGTCGTACGTCACCTCCGCGCCCGCCTCCCGCAGCGCGCCGGCCAGTTCGTCGAGCCGGGGCGAGACGAGGCGGACCGGCGGCAGGTCCGTTTCGAGGAGGGAGGCGAGGCTGCCGTCGGCGAGCACCCGGCCCCGGCCGATCACCAGGACGTGGTCGGCGGTGGCCGCCATCTCCCGCATGAGGTGGCTCGACACGAGCACCGTGCGGCCGTCGTCGGCGAGGGCGCGCAGCAGGCCGCGCAGCCACTGGATGCCCTCGGGGTCGAGGCCGTTCATCGGCTCGTCGAGGATCAGCGTCCCGGGGTCGCCGAGGAGGGCGACGGCGATGCCGAGCCGTTGCCGCATGCCGAGCGAGAAGCCCCGCACCGGGCGCCGCGCGGCCGGGCCGAGCCCCACCAGGTCGAGAACCTCCTCCACGCGCGCGCGTGGGATGCGGTGCGTGCGCGCGAGCCAGGAGAGATGGGCGCGGGGGCTGCGCGCGGGGTGGCAGGCGGACGCGTCGAGCAGCGCGCCCACCGTACGCAGCGGGTCGCGGAGTTCGGCGTAGCGGACGCCGCCGACGAGGGCGTGGCCCGCGTCGGGGGTGCCGAGGCCGAGGACCATGCGCAGGGTGGTGCTCTTGCCGGCGCCGTTGGGCCCGAGGAACGCCGTGACACGGCCCGGCGCGGCCGTGAACGACAGACCGTCCAGGACCCGGCGCCCGCCGTACGACTTCATGAGCCCGCTGACCTCGATCACGCGCCCGCCTCCGTCCCGGCGGTCCCGGTCTCGGCGGTCCTGGTCTCGGCGGTCGTGGTCTCGCCGGTCCGGGTCTCGTTGGTCCTGGTCCCGTCGGTCCGGGTCTTGTCGGTCCCGGTCCGGCCGCTTGCTGCGGTTTCCAGGGTGAGCGTGACGTCCACCAGGTCCGCCACCGAACTGTCGGAGTGCGAGACGACGACAAGCGTGCGGCCCTCGGCCCGCCAGCGGGCCAGGTCCTCGCGCACCGCCTGCTCGGCCGCCGCGTCGAGCCCGTTGAACGGTTCGTCGAGCAGCAGCAGGCGCGGCTCGTGCGCGGTGGCGCAGAGGTAGCCGAGCTTCTTCCGCTGCCCCAGGGAGAGGTCGCCGACGAGTACGTCGAAGCGGTCGCCGAGTCCCAGGTCGCCGGCGCGCTCCCGCAGGTCCCGGGCACGTAGCCCCCACACGCCCGCGACCAGGCCCAACTGCTCGTCGGCGGTGAGGTGTTCGTACAGCGGCGGCGGCTCCTGGACGAAGCCGCGCAGAGTCCGTACGACGGGGTCGGCGGGCGCGTGCCCGGCGACGGTGACGCGGCCCGCGTCGGGGGCGGCGAGACCGGCGATCACGTGCAGGAGCGTGGTCTTGCCGCTGCCGTTCGGGCCGGTGACGCGCACCGCTGTGCCCTCGGGCACGTGGGCGGTGACGTCGCGCAGGACGTAGCCCTCGCCACGGCGTACGACGAGGTTCTCGATGTCGATCACGAGGAGCTCCGGGAGGTGGTGGCAGGGGCGGGTCGGTCTTCGGTCGCCGCGGTCGTGGTCGTGGTCGTGGCCGCGGTCGTGGGCCTCTGCGGCTCGGGCGACCCGGTCGGCTCGGCCGGCCCGCTCCGTCCGCCGGGGCGCAGATCGCTTCGCGCCGTGACCCGCAGCCCCGCCCACCCCGCCCCGAGCGAGAGCACGAGCAGCAACCCGTGGACGAGGTCGACCCCCGCGCCCCCACCCGTCCCCGGGACCAGCGCGGCGCTCAGCCCCGCGCCCGCCGTGACCGGCACGGTGAGGAGGGCGACGAGGAGGCCTTCCGTGACCTCGGCGGCCGGGGCGCGGGTGACCCGGCCCTCGGCGAACGTCTCGGAGCGGGGCACGCAGAAGTACGTGAGGACGACGGCGCAGCCGGTGGCCAGGGACACGACGGCGTACACGAGGACCGCCCGCGCCCACCCGGCCGCGCCGTGCACGCCGCACAGCGCCGCGGCGCCCAGGCAGAGCGGCCCGGTCACGGCGGCCACCGCCACCGACGCGGTGACGGCCTTGGCCGCCACCCAGGCCCCGGCCGGACGCGGCGACTGCCGCAGCATGTCCCAGCACGCCCGGTCCGCCTCGATGCCGCAGACCTGCACGACCTCACCCGTCGTGATCAGCGCGGCCGCCACGAAGAGCCCGCCCACGGCGGCGAACGGCAGGTGCCAGAGCGCCCCTCCGAGGCCGAGGAACAGGCCCAGGCACGCCGTTCCGAGCAGCACGCTCAGCCGCTGCAGCCGCGCGAGGCCGCCGACCGTCTGCGGATGCCCGCGCAGGAACCGCAGCCAGGTGACCCGGCCGACGAGGGCGTACGGCGAAGAGGACCACGCGCCGTCCGCGCCTCCGGCACGGCCCGCCCGCCCGGCCGCCGCGCGCGCCCGGTCCAGGGACTCGGCGCCCAGGGACTCGGCGCCCAGGGACTCGGCGCCCAGGGACTGGGAGTCCGGGGACCTGGCGTCCGGGGACTGGGAGTCCGGGGACCCGGCGCCCGGGGACCGGCGATCCACCGGCTGGGCGTCGCGGCGCACGGTGGCGCGTACGCGGAGTACGGCCGCGGCGGCCAGGACAAGGGTGACAGCGACGTACACCGCCGCGGTCCGGCCGGCCATGTCCGGCCGGTGCGCCACGGTCCACAGGTGGGGACGCGCGGCGGCGAGGGCGTTCCCGGCGAGCCGGGCCGCGTCCTCCTGGGAGGGGCCGTCGTCGCCCGCCAGGGCACGTACGAACGGCGCCGCCAGGGCACCGGCGAGCCCGCCGGCCGCCGCCGACACGATCACACGCGGCAGGTGGGGGAGCCGTACGACGCGGACCATCAGGGCCGTCACCAGGGCGACGTGCAGCGCGACGCCGGTCACGGCCGCGCCCGCGCAGTGCAGCAGGAACACGGGAAGGAGCCGGCGTCCCTCCGCGCCCGCCGCGAGCCAGGGGGCCCCGATCGCGACGGCGGCGCACAGGACCGCGGCGGCGAGCGCGGCGGCGGGGACGACGAGCCGGGCGGTGACGAGCTGGGCGCGGGACACCGGAAGCGTCCGCAGCACGTTCGCGTCGGGCGGGCTCACGAGGGCGCGGGCCTTGGCCGGTTCGGCGGTGAGGACCTGGTGGAGGAACCACAGGGCGACGGGCGTCCACGTCCAGGCGGCGAGGTCGTCCGTGCGGACTCCCGTCCCGGGCGGGACCAGGGCGCCGAGCGTGCGCCCGACGACGGTCAGCGCGCCGAGCCCGGCGGCGGCCCCGGCGCCGGCGATCACCCAGGCCGCCTTCCGCCGCCGCCGCGCGTCCGGGCCCGCGCCGACGAGCAGGTTGAGCCGTCTGCGGGTGTCGGCGAGGCAGAGCGCGGCGACGGTGCGGAACCAGGTGGGGCGGGCGTACGAGGTCGGCACAGGGATCCGGGACGTGCGGGTCCGGGGGCGCGGCGGTGTCATGAGGCCGCGCCGGCCCGCGGCGTCGCCGTACCGCCGAACCGCTGCGCGGGGCACAGCAGGGTCGCCGGGACGATCAGGGCCACGAACAGCACGGCGAGGAACTTCGGCGCGGGCGCGGTCGGCACGTACAGCGCGAGGAGGCCGAGCGGCGCCCACCACAGCACGCCGCCCACGATCATCAGGACGCTGCCCCAGCGGGCGAGGGCGACGAGCAGTCCTACGACGACCAGGACGACACCGCTGACCAGCCAGACGGCGCTGAGGAGCTGGAGGATGTCCATGACGTTCCCCGGGTCGCCGCGCAGGTCGCCGGAGGCCTCCACGGCGCGGCGGGTCTCGTCCGTCGTGGCCCGGAAGACGGCGGCGTACGCCAGTGCGCTCACCCCGGCCGCCGCCGCGAGCACCCCGCCCGCGATCCGCACACCCGGCCGGGCGATGCCGTCGACCACCACGACCCAGCAGCGCAGCAGGAACTGGATCAGCTTGGGGTTCCCAAGGGTGCTGAAGAGGAGGCGGTGCAGCATGGTTCTCCGAGGTGGGGCGGGTGGGGGTGGGGTGGGACTGGGGGAGGTGGTGGGACGGGACCCGGGGCGGAAGGGGTCAGGACGGCAGGGACCAGAGCGCGGTCGCGTACAGCGTGGTGAGTACGGCCGCGACGGCGGCGGCCCGTGGCCAGGAGGCCCCGACGGCGCGGCCCGTGAGCAGCAGCGCGCAGGACAGCAGCGGCAGCCAGGCGTCGAGGTGGGTCACGGACGGCACGGCCCATGCGAGCGAGCCGCCCGTGACGAGCCGGGCCAGCGACCAGCAGACGAGCTTGGCGAGCACGAAGGCGATCCAGCCGAGCGTGTACGCGCGCCGCAGAGCGGTGAAGTCGGTGAAGGTGGTGAAGTCAGTGAAGCCGCCGGGCTGGCGCGGCTGCCGTTCCCCGGGCAGCAGCAGCCGCAGGGGCAGATGGCGCAGGGCGAGCGTGCCGAGGACACCCATGAGGGCGCCGAGAACGCCGAGGGTCACGATGTTGGCGAGCGCCGAGGTCGACCAGGCGATGCCCGTGCCGATGCCGATCGCGCCGTCGGACACGTCGCCGACGCGGTCGTGCACGCGCGCGCGTATCTCGCCCCAGAGCGGGACGCCGAAGCCCAGGGTGGCGACGACGAGGGCGCAGACGCCGAGGGCGTGGGCGCGGCGGCCGGGGAGGCGGGCGGCCGGGAACCCGTCGGTGGTGGGGGTGGGAGTGGGGGTGGAGGCGGGTGCGGTGGCGTCCTCGCCCCGGTAGGCGGGAAGCCCGGCCGCGCTCCCTGACAGCCCGCCGGCTCCGTTCTCCGGTGGAGGCGCCGCGTTCCCCGGCAGCCCGGCGGCTCCGTTCTCCGGTGGAGGCGCCGCGCTCCCTGACAGCCCGCCGGCTCCGTTCTCCGGTGGAGGGCCGGCCTTCTCCCCCGTACGTCCCGTGCCCGTGTCCTGCGCAGTAGTGCTCACGTACTCACCCATGTTTCGATTCCCGCCGCCACGACCAGTCCTCCCAACGCCACACCCCACAGCCGACAGGCGTCCGGGAACCCCGAGCGCGCCAGGAAGCCCGAACGCCCTCCGTTCCCCGGCCTCCCCGTGAGCCCGGCGCGCGCCCAGCCCACCAGCGGTACGAGTCCGGCCGCGGCGGCCAGCGCGAGGCAGGCCAGCTCCAGGAGCATGTGCGGCAGCAGGTGCCGTACGACGCCGCCCGCGCCGAGGACGGCGCTGCCCTGCCCTCCGTAGTAACCGGCGAGGACGCCGGTCAGGAGCGTCAGCGGGATCGTCATCACGCCGAACGTGACGACGCCCAGGAAGAGGGCTGCGGAGACGCCGACGTTCCGCATGAGGATCTCCGTGAACAGGTTCCAGTCACCGTGCTTGGGGGCGTGGCTCACGCCGGTGGGGTCGGCGGGCGCCCAGTGCCAGCCCGCGCCGAACGCGGCGGTCCACAGCAGGGCGCCGCAGGCCACGGCGGGCCACTGCCTCCGGAACAGCCCGCCGGCCGTGGCGGTGGTGATGGTCGTCGTCTCCATGTGCCTCTCGCCGCCCACCCGTTGCTCCCGCCGCATGTGTGTCCGTATCCGTGCCGGTGGTTCGGTCCCGGCGGCGCCGGCCTGCCGGCCCATCGGCCCGCCGGCCCCCGCGTGGTGCGGGAGCCGGCGGGCACCGGTGCGGGTGCTGCTCAGGCGATGACGGCCTTCTTGCCGCCCTTCTTGATGGCCTGCTTGACGCCCCAGATGACGATGGAGCCGACCGCGAGGCCACCGGAGACCAGGCCGATGGCGGAGGCCACGTCCATGCCGGTCATGATCGCCTGGTAGGCGGTGGAGGCCGAGTCCTTGCTCATGTTGAGCGCGCTCTTCAGGAAGAAGGGGGTCGCGGTGGCCGCGACCATGAAGGCACCGAGGACGGTGGCGGTGACGGCGGCGGCGGACAGGGGACGGCGGACTGCCGAGCGGTTCATGAAGAGTGTTCCTTCGGTTCGTTCCTTACGATCGGAACGTGCGCCCGCCCCGATTGGCGCGGGGCGGGCCCACATTCCGGCCCTTGCGGGCGCCCGGCGTCATGCCGAGTCCTGTTGATCATGGAACGGGGCGGAGTCGGCCTGTACTGCCTGTCGGCGGGTCCGTTCGGCAGTTACCCGGGCGTAGCCGGGGCGAATAGGAATGATGCGTACGAAATCCAGGCGATCCGGATCATTCGGCGGCTGCCTGACATGCACCCTCATACATGCACCGCAATACTTTGAAGTAACTTGACCTCGACCACGCTTGACGTCCAGTCGATCGATCGAGTTCTCGGGGGAACCGTGCTGCATGTGTCGATTGCCCACCACCATCCGCTGATTCGCGAGGCCCTCGCGCAATCCCTTTCGCTGCGCGGGGAGTTCGAGGTCGCCAGTCATGGCGACGTCGACGACGTGCTCGCCCGGGTGCGGACGGGGCCGCCCTCGGTCGTGCTCGCGTCCCGCGGGCTGCCCGGAGTGGGCAGGCTGCTCTCCGCGCTGCGGAGCGGCGAGGCGCCGGGTGCACCGGGCGTCCCGGTCGCCCTGCTCGGCGAGGCCGGGGTCGCGCGTCCCGCCACCGTCGGTCTGCCCCCGGGCGCCTCCGGCTACCTCCCCGAGGACGCCGACGCGAGCGCTCTCTCGCACGCCGTCCACACCCTCGCCTCGGGCGCCGCCGTGCTTCCCGCCTCGTGGATCCGCCACACCGGCGCCGCGGCCGTCCGCACGGAGATCCGCGAGACGGGCGAGACGGGCGGCGCCCCGGCGTCCCTGCCCCTCTCCCTGCGCGAGCGCGAGGTCCTCGTCCTCCTCGGCCAGGGCCTCACCAACCAGCAGATCGGCAAGCGCCTCGGCCTCGGCGCGGGCACGGTCAAGTCGTACATCAGCGCCGTCTACACGAAATGCGGCGTCGACAACCGCGTCCAGGCCGCCCTCTTCGCCCACGGCATAGAGGTCCTGGCAGCCTGACCCCGCCCCGCCCCGCCCACCTGCCCGACCACCTGCCGGGCCCGCTCCCGCCCACCCGGCACCCCACCGCCCGCCCCGGAGCGACGTGGATCCCGGAACGACGGAGGTCCCGACCGCACTGCGGTC